>NZ_CP156081.1:1984507-2297408 GCF_039830135.1 Defluviimonas sp. SAOS-178_SWC
TGCATCCCGACATCGCCCGGACCCTCGCGCTGCACCGCCACGGGCTGAGCTACGACAAGCCGATGACAACCATTGTCCTCGGGAGCGGTGCGCCGGTGCGGATCGACGGCGGCAACGCCGCTGGCGTCGATGCCGCGATGGCGGCGGATTACGCCCGGCTGCATCGGCGGCTGGTCAAACAGGCCGGCGCGCTTGGGCAGATGCTCCTGAAGGTGCCGCCGCGTCTCAGCGATGGCGGGGTCGCCGATCTGATCAGCCTCGGGCGGATGGGGTTGTCGGTGCGGATGCTCGGCAAGGCCGACATGCGCGACCTTCTGCGGATCCTTTTGTCGAATGCCTGGGATCTTCTGAACGACGAGATCGGCGACGGTCCGCTGGCGGCGGCGCTGGCCATGGATGCGACGCTGGGCGGCGCGATGGGGCCGCGGTCGCCGGGAACGGTTCTGGCGCTTCTTTACCGCATGGCGGGTCAGGGGGCCGGCGCTGCCGGGCAGCGGGCGATCCCCCTGGGCGGGCCGGAGGCGTTAGTGCAGGCGCTGGTGAAGGCGGTGGAGGAGTCGGGCGGCCAGATCCGCGCTGGCGCACCCGTCGAGCGCATTCTCGTCGGCGACGATGACCGGGTTGCCGGTGTGCGCCTCGCGGGCGGGGAGGAGTTTCGCGCGCCGCTCGTTCTCTCGAACGCGCATCCGCGCCGGACGCTGGTCGATCTTCTCGGCGTGGCCGAGATCGACTCCGAAGACGCCCGCCGGGCCCGGCTGATGGCGACCGAGGGCATGGTCGCGCGGCTCGATCTCGCGCTCTCGTCCATGCCGGAGGTGGAAGGGCTGGGCGCGGGCGATCTTGGCCAGCGGCTGGTGATCGCCCCGGACATGCGGGCGATCGAAACCGCCTTCAACGCGGCCAAGTACCGTGCGCTTCCCGCCCGGCCGATCCTGGAATGCACCATCGTGCCCGGCGACAATCCCAGCCTGTCGGTCAGTGCCCAGTTCGTTCCCCGCACCCTGAAAAGCGGCTGGATCGATGCCGACCGCGCGCAGTTGGCGGCCTCCGTCCTTGGCGTTCTCGATGACGCGCTCCCCGGTATCGCGAAGCGCGTCACCGATACCGCGATCGCCACCCCCGCCGATATCGAGGCGCGCTTCGGCCTGCCGGGCGGACACTGGCATCACGGGGAGTTCCGCGTCGACCAGATGCTGATGCTGCGCCCCTTCGGCGGCGCCGCGCAATACCGGATGCCGGTCGCGGGCCTCTATCTTTGTGGCGCGGGCGCCCATCCGGGCGGCGACATCTCCGGCGCGCCGGGCTGGAACGCGGCCGGTCGGGCTTTGAAGGACGGGAGGGCCGCGACATGACGGCGATGAGGAAAGCCCATCCGCCGGTGCCGATGGGATTGCAGCCCACGCCCTTTCACGACCGGGTCGCGGCCGCGAACCACCAGCGTGGCTGGATGAACTGGATGGGGTTCGCCTCCGCGTCCGTCCTCGATTCGGTGGAGTTCGAGTATTTCGCCATCCGCAATCAGGCGACGGTCTTCGACATCTCGCCGATGATGAAATACCGAATTTCGGGACCCGATGCGGAAGCGGTGGTCAACCGCCTCGTCACCCGCGACATCAGCAAGCTTAAGCCCGGCCGCGTGGCCTATGTCATATGGTGCGATCAGGACGGCAATGTCGTCGATGACGGCACGGTGTTCCGGTTCTCCGAGACGGACTTCCGCCTCTGCTGTCAGGAACCGCAACTCGCCTGGCTCGACGACATCGCCTGGGGGTTCGACGTCACGGTGGAGGATGTGAGCCACCGGATTTCCGGTCTCGCCTTGCAGGGTCCGACCTCCTGCGCGGTTCTGAAGGATATGGGCCTGACCGGTGTCGAGACGATGAAGCCGTTCGATATCAGGGAGTTCAAGGTCAAAGCTAAGGCTCTCACCATCTCCCGCACCGGCTTTACCGGCGACCTTGGCTATGAACTCTGGATGGCGCCGGAGGACGCGCTGCTGATCTGGGATCACATGATGGAGGCGGGACATCTGCGCGGGATCCGGGTCATCGGCTACGAGGCGGTGGAGATGGCGCGAATCGAGGCGAGGTTTCTTCTGCCGCGCGTCGATTTCGTCTCTTCCCAGACCCACCTGCGCCCCGGACGCGCGCGCAATCCCTATGAGCTTGGCCTCGACTGGCTGGTCGCGCTCGACAAGCCGCATTTCAACGGCCGCCGCGCATTGCTGCGCCTTGCGGAGGAGAAACCGAAACGCAAGCTCGTCGCGATGGAGATCGACCGCGACAAGCCCGCGCATCATGCGCTCGTCTATCACCGCCAGAAGAAGGAGGTCGGCTTCGTCACCTCCGCCCTCTGGTCGCCGACGGTGAAGCGCAATATCGCCTATGCGTGGCTCGACGCGTCCTATTACGAGGCGGGGAGTGACCTCTGGGTCGAGATCTATCTGCAACGGGAATTGGTCTGGCAGCGCCGCATGGCCCGCGCTCGGATCGTGGAACGGCCGTTCTTCCGCAACCCCCGCCGCACCGCGACGCCGCCGGCGGATTTCTGACGGTTCGCCGCGACGACTGTTCCGAGGCGTCCGCCATCGCCGCAGATGTCGCTATCAGTCACGCGAGCGACGGCGTGACGGAGCGCGCCAGCCGCGACCGCCGGCCGAAGGGCATCAAGGGCCCGGACTAAGGCGCCGCGTAAGGACGCAACGCCGAAAGGTCTATCCGTTCCTCTGACAACACCTTGCCATCGGCACCCCGGACCAGGACGCTGAGCGCGGCAAGCCGTGTCTGACCGGGCGCGAGGGCGGTCGTGAAGCACTTGCCGCCGATGGGAATCGGAAAGCTCGCCACGCTGAACGACCGCTCGGGCGAAAAGCTGCGGCCCTCGTAATGAAATGCCACCCGCATCTCGGGATCGTCGGGTCCGGTCGCAAGACAGGTGTCGGCGATATGCACGAAGACATGCGGGCCGAGGCAGATCTCGCCGCCAGCGGCGAGGGGCGCACAGGCGATTTCTGCCGTGAAGGGCTGGAAGTCCTCGAGACAGAGATAGGCCATGCCGTGATGGACGAAGGCCGCGTCGGCGGCGGGGAAGGCATGGCAGGCGCGTGGACTGACGGGCAGGGAGGCGGTGTCCTCTCTGCGCCCGTAGAGTTCCTTGAAGATGCCAAGGCGGGGATTGCCGGCATGAAAGCTCGACCAGCCGGCGAGGCTGCCCCAGGACAGATCGGGGTAGTCGACGCCACCGACGATGCGGAAGGGTGGACCGGCATAGCCGGGCAGGGCAGCCAGCCGGGCGTCGATGGCGCGGGCCAGTTCCTTGTCGCGGGCGCCGACCCGCGCGCTGTCGTACCAGAAGGCGCTTGAGGTCAGGGCGAAGACCACGCCGACCGCCGCCATGACGGCCAGTCCGGCGGGGAAGCGACGACCGGTCTTTCCTTCGGCCCCGGCCAGCGTCAGCCCGAGAGCGAAGATCGCCGCGATCCAGAACCCGATATAGCCGAAGGCACGGGCCGGGGGCGGGTCGCCCTCGTAGCCAAGCCAGAAGAGCACCGGAAAAATGAAGAGCGCCAGCATGAGGCCAATGCCGATCCGCAGGACCGGGAGCACCCTCGCACCGATTGATCCCGTCCCTGCCAGCGCCCGCAAGGCCGCCACCGCGAAAAGCGCGATCGCGGCCAGCGAGAAAAGCCCCATCGTCGCCCGAAGCACGAAGGGTAGGACCATCAGTGTCCCGGTATGGAGGCTTCGCACCAGTGCCGGCAACGCATCAAGCTTGGCGGTGAACCCCGCCGCATCGGTGCCGCTGAACCGCTCCGACACGATGGCGACGCCTTTCAGCGCGGCGTAAAGCCGCCATTCCCCGAGATAGAGCGCGATCGCCAGAACCGACGCAATGGCCCCCAATACCGCAAGGCGCACCGCGCCGGCGAATGTCACCCGGTCGATCCGCAGAAGCGCCAACACCGGCACGATAAGCCCCGCGACCGCGTAGGTCTGATAGATGCCAAGGCTGAGCGCGAGGAGCTGCGCCGCCGCAAGGATTGCCGCCCCTTGAGCGACCGGCGACCGGTTCTCGACCCGGGCAATCAGGTCAAACGCCCCGACCGACAGGGCAATCGCCAGTGGATAGGCAAAGACGTTGCTCGCGAAACTCAGGGCATCGGCGAGGAAGATGTGGTTGGCCGCGACCGCGAAGATCGCGAGCGTCGCGGAAGGCTGCCAAGCCTCGGGGGCCGCATGTCGGGCGAGGGTCCGGGCAACCCAGTAAAGGCAGGGGAAGGCGAGCGCGAGCTGCACCGGCAGCAGGAAGCGCTCCCCAAGCAGATCGCGGAAGATAACTTCGAGCACCCAGCGACCTTCGACGGCGGTCCAGAGCGGCGAGACGCCGGCGACATGGCGCCAGTCGTCCGAATGGAAGCCGTCGTTCAGAACCCCGTAGGCCGTCGTCAGCACGTAAAGCAAAGCGGCCGCTGCGATGGCCCAAACCTCGCCGGGGAAAGCCCGGTCACTCTTCCACATCGTCGAACCCCATCGCGCTTTCGACGATGTAGAGCGGGCGCTGCTTCGCCTCGCTGTAGAGCCGCCCGAGATATTCGCCGATGATCCCCAGAACAAAAAGCTGGATCCCGCCCATGAAGATCACAGCGACCATGGTCGAGGCATATCCCGGCACATCCGCACCGAACATCATCGTCCGGATCAGGAGGTAGACGCCGTAGAGCATCGCAAGCACCGCGAAAGCGAGTCCGAAATACGTCGCGGCGCGCAGGGGCAACGTCGAATAGCCCGTGATCCCGTCGAGCGCGAAGTTCCAGAGCTTCCAGTAGTTGAACTTGGTCTTGCCCGCCGCCCGGCGAGGCCGCTCGTATTCGACGCTCGTCTGGCGGAACCCGACCCAGGAAAAAAGGCCCTTCATGAACCGGTTGCGTTCGCGCAAGCCCTTCAGCGCGTCGACGACACGCCGGTCCATCAGCCTGAAATCGCCGGCATTCTTCGGGATCTCGACGTTCGAGACGCGGTTCAGCATCGAATAGAACGCGGCCGCCGTCGTCCGCTTCATCCAGCTGTCGGTATCTCGGGCATTGCGAACCGCGTAGACGACATCGTTCCCCTCGCGCCAAAGCCTAACGAATTCGGCGATCAGTTCCGGCGGGTCCTGAAGATCGGCGTCGAGCGGCACCACCGCACGCCCCCTTGCATGGTCGAGCCCGGCGGTCATGGCAACTTCCTTGCCGAAGTTCCGCGCGAGGTTGATGACCCGGATCCGCTCATCCCGCGCCCGCGCCGCGGCGAGGATCTCTGCCGTGCGGTCGCGGCTGCCGTCATTGACACAGACAATCTCGTAGCTTTCGCCGAGCCCGCCCAGAACCGCCTCGAGGCGCGCAAAGAAGAGGTCGAGGACGTCTTCCTCGTTATAGGCGGCGACCACGATGCTGAGCGTCGGCACATCCCCGCCCCCCGGACCGCGGGCCGCATCCGCCGGTCGTTCCTGGCCTTGAGCCGCTATCCGGGACATCGGGAAACCTGCCTGATCCTTGAATGCGAACGACTTTTTCAATTCCACCCTCTATAGCGCGAAATTCGGCGCTGTCAGGGATATTTCGCGCCGCATCACGCCCCGGTTTCCAGAGTCGCGACAACGTGGACATCCCGGCGACATTGCGCCGGGCAGAAGGGTCAGAGGGGGATTTGGCTCCGGCGGTAGGGGCCTCCGCCGGCGTGCAAGTCTATTGATTCAAAAACGAAATTATGAACGTGCCAGCCTAGGGTCAGGACCCATTGATCATCGGCTCGCGTCGTGATTCAGCCTCCGCCGGGAGACTGACCGATGAGCAACCTTTTCTGGCTGACGGAAGCACAGATGGCGCGTCTGGAACCCTTCTTTCCGAAGAGCCACGGCCCGAAGAGCCAACGCAAGCCGCGCGTGGATGACCGGCGGGTTCTGAGCGGCATGATCTTCATTCATCGCCGCGGCCCTTGGCGCAGCTTCGAGAGCGTCGAATATGCCACGCTTGAATGGGTGGACTGGTTCAACAACCGCCGACTTCTCGAGCCCATCGGGAACATCCCGCCAGCAGAAGCAGAAGCCAACTTCTATGCGGCTCTGGAAACTGAAGACATGGCCGCGTAACTAACCAAAATCAGCCTCCGGCAAACCCGGGACGGTTCAACCCTGTTCTGCTCCCAACTTGTGGCGGTCCCCGATCAAGCGGGTGCACCGACCACGGAGCGAAAAATGAACCCGGCCGGGACACAGATGCCAGCGCGGTAAAGCCGCCTGAAGGACTTCACGTGTGCAACCCGATTAGCGAAGACGAGTTCGAATTCGTCTGGCAGCTCCGTGAACGGCTTCGTCGCAAGGCAAACAGGACGGGACTGACGCCAAAACCTCGCCAGCCGAACCGAGCTTCATCGACCATTGGCGACTTCAGCGGGTCTCGACGATTGCGCCGTTCTCAACCGAGAGCAGAAACACCTCGGAGCGAGCGTTGCCTTTGCGGTCCTCGCCGCCGACAATCAACACGCCTTCGGGCAGGCTGAAGCTTGCACCGTAGGCCAAGCCCTCGGTCAGCCGACCGACGAAGGTCCACTTGCCCTCGGCAAAGGCGAACACGTCGCGGCTCCACGTCTTGGCCAGACCTTCATGCGCGAACCACCGACCGCGATCGGCCGCGTCTCGCGCGCCGGGAAAGGCCGCGCCGCCCGCAACGATCAGTCGCTCGCCGATCCTGCCGGAGTACGCTCCGGCAACGCCTTCCTGGCGGGATCCGCCATGACCGGGCGGCAGCGCCGGAAGCGCCTGCCACACCGCCGTATCGCCGGATAAATCCACGGTCTTCGCCATGTCGGTGCGCAGGCCCGGCTTCACTTCACCGCTGATCAACGCCACCCGCTGTTCCCCAAGTTCGATCAGTGCCGCACCAGCGTTCGGCAGGTAGGGCGAGCGGCCGAGGTCGGACCATTCGTTCGAATGCGGATGAAACAGAAGGACGCGGCCGTTCCAGCGATAGGCTTCGGGCGGCATCCCCATAAAAGCGCACTGCGTGCTGTTCCAGAGGTCCGGTTCGCTGTCCTTGTCGATGGCGGCGATGTCACTCATGTAGCGGTCGAACAGCGCCTTGTTGAACCCGCCGAAGAGGGCGATCGACCCGTCGCGGCGCGTCACCGCCGAGGCCCCGAGCAGGCCAGCGGGGGTGGCCGTCTCGATCCGCTCCCAAAGGTCGCGCGCGGGGTCATAGCAATGGACGGTGTCGAACACGATCGGCGATCCGACATCCCGGCATTCCTTCCCGGAACCGGAAAACACGTAGATTCTCCCGCCCGACGCTGCGGCGGCGGGCTGGCTGGGCGCCGGCCCGGCGAAGGGCGCCAGGTCTTGCCACCCAGCGCCGCGGTTGCGCAGATCCAGCTTGAAGCTCCGCAGGCCAGCGCTGCCGAGACCGGTGTAGATCGTGTCATCGATGCGCGCGGCAAAGCCATTCTTGATCGCGACGGGCAAGTCTGGCCAGGCCTTCGTCATGACGGCTCCATTCACGCTTGCGGGCGCCGCCCCGTCGCGGCCGGGCGAGTTCGGCGGCACGTCGGCGCCGCAAAGCCGGACCGGTCCGTGCCGATCAACTGATCCACTCCGCAATCTCCGGGCGCCTGACGAGCTTCTCCATCCTCTCGGCGCCGTCGCTGATCCGCATCGCCATGGGCGCGCGCGTGGGGCCTACATCGATGCCGATGGCGCGGAACGCCGCCTTCATCCCCGGCAATACGCCGGTGTCGAGCAGGCCCTCGACGAACACTGCCGAGATGTCCTGCAGACGCTGAGCTTCAGGCAGATCGCCCGCACGGATGGCGCGGTCGAGTGCGGCATAAAGTTTGCCCAGAAGGTTGTAGGTGGTGCCGATGCCGCCGTCGGCGCCAAGCACCGCGCCCGATAGGTATACCTCGTCGAAGCCGAAGAACAGCGTGGCGGCCGGGCAACGCCGGCGCAGCATCGACAGCTTGAACATATCGGTCGAAGTGAACTTGATGCCCGCCACGTTGGGCAAGTCCATGATTGCGACAAGCGCCTCGAGCCCGATCGGCCGGCCGGTGCGGATCGGCACTTCATAAACGATCAGCGGAAGGTCCGTCGCCGCCTGAAGCTCCGAGTAGTAGCCGAGGATTTCGGCATCGGTGAACGGATAGGAATGTGGCGGCAGGGCCGAAAGGCCGGCATAGCCGAGCCGCGCCGCGTTCTTTGCCAGCTTAACCGAATCGCGAACGGAAGGCGCGCCGACATGCGCGATCAGCGTGACGCCCTTCGCGTCGGCCGCGACCACGGCTTGCTGCTCGATCAGGTCCTCGACATCGAGCAGACCTGACTCGCCGCTACTGCCGCCCACATAGAGGCCAGTAAGCCCTTGGCGCAGAACATATTCGTCGAGCGCGCGCTGGCGGTCCGGGCTGAAGGCGCCGTCGTCAGCAAGCCCAGTCATCAGGGCGGCATACATCCCCGAAAGTATCTTGGTCATGGGTTCCTCCGATGAGTTTATGGTAAGAATAGATGTGTATTTTGGTTTGACAAGATATTATTTTGGTATTACCAGAATGTTCGTGCGAACACATCCGGAGGGGGGGCATGACCGAAGAATCAACTTCGATGCGTATGCCGAGCATGATCGCGCTGGCGCTGATCACCGAGATCCGCGAGGGGAATATTCCGGTAGGCGCCCCATTGCCGACCGAGCGCGAATTGGCAGAGCGGTTCGATGCCTCCCGCCCGACGATCCGCGAGGCGCTGGCGCAGATGCAGATGCGCGGTTTCCTGGATGCCGGTGGCGGCCGACGGCCCCGCGCAACCCGGCCCTCGATCCAGACCATCCTTGAGTCTGCCGGCGAGCATATCCGCGACCTGCTCGGGGACGCCGAGAGCGGCGCGCATCTCGAGCAGACGCGCCTGTTCATCGAGACCGGGGCTGTGCGGGAAGCCGCCAAGCGCCGCGACCGTATTCAGATTGCCCGCCTCCAGGACGCACTTGACCGCAACGAGGCAGCCATCGGCAGGCCTCACTTCGCCGAGACGGACATCGCCTTCCACCGCGAACTGGTCTCAATCGTCGGCAACCCGGTGATCCTGACCCTGCATGACATGTTTGTCTCGGGCCTCCTGGCGCAGCGCCCGCCGGTCGACGATCCGGCAAGCTACGACGCCGTCGCCCATGGCGAGCACCGCGCGATCTTCGAGGCCGTCGTCAACGGCGATACGGCGATCGCGACCGATGTGATGGAACGGCACCTGGCCCGTTCGTACCAGGCGCGATTGACGATGAAGAAACCCGCCATCGCGGCGGACAAATCTGCAAAGTGAGGAGAAGACTATGTTGCTCAAGAACTTCCTTATTGCCGGTGTTGCGACAATGGCGTTTGCGACGGGCATCGATGCGCGCGAGCTGACGCTCGGGATGCAGGACAACGAGGCGACCCCTGTCTACAAAGGCGCCGAGGAGTTCGCCAGGGTTCTGGCTGAGGTCTCCGGCGGCGAGTTGACGGTAAAGATGTTTCCGTCGGCCACGCTTGGTGACTTCAAGGCGATGGTGCAGCAGGCTCAGGCGGGCGAACTGGACATCGTCGTTACCGGCTATCCGGACATGTCCTATGTCATCCCGGAACTGAAGCTGATCGGTGCGCCCTATGTCGTCGGCGACTTCGCCCAACTCAAGGACGTCGTGAACGGGCCCTGGGGCCAGAAGATGGCCGGCAAGTTCGAAGAGCAGGGTATCCACGTCCTTGATCTTTGGTATTACGGTACTCGCCAGACCACGTCGAACCGGCCGATCAACTCGATGGACGACATGAAAGGGTTGCGGCTGCGTACGCCGAACGTGCCCTTCCTGATCGCCTATGCCGAAGCTGTCGGCGCGACGCCAGCTCCGGTCGCTTTTGCCGAGCTTTATCTGGCGCTCCAAACCAACCAGGTCGATGCCCAGGAGAATCCGCTGACCACGATTGACGCGCAGAAGTTCTACGAAGTGCAGAACTCGATCGCGATCACCAACCACTTCGTCGCCTCGGCGGCGATCCTGTTCGGCAAGTCGAGCTGGGACGGCCTCTCCGAGCAGGAGAGGGAATGGGTGACGACGGCGATCCACGCGGGCGGTGAACTGAACAATGGCCTGCTGGCGACCGGCGAGGCCGAATTGCTCAAGGTCTTCGAAGACAAGGGGCTGACGATCACCCACCCCGACCTCGCACCGTTCAAGGCCGCCATGCAGCCCTACTACGACACGCTCGAATCGGAATTCGGTGCGGGCGCTATCGCCGCGGTCACAGGGCAGTAAATGACCCCTCGCGCCAGGGGTCTGATCCCTGGCGCCCATTCTGTGGGAGGAAGTCGTTGAAACCGATTAGAAGATACAGCCTCGAAGGCATCGTTGCGTCAGTCATTTTCACGATCCTTATCGCCGTCCTGGTGATCCAGATTCTCGGCCGCACCCCATTGTTTGTCGGCCCGGTCTGGACCGAAGAAACCGCGCGCTGGCTCTGGGTCTGGATGGTGATGATCGGAATTGCAGAGGTCGAGCGCAACGACGGGCAGCTTCGCATGGCGTTCCTTGTCGAGGGCCTGCGACGCAAGCTCCGCTTCGCCATCCTGACACTGATCGATCTCGTCTATCTTGGGGTCGTCCTCAACCTGATCTGGATCGGCTGGAAGACCATTCTGCGCACCTGGTCGAACGAGGCCGTGACCCTGCCCCTGACCGACGCCGTTCTCTACGCCTCGGGCTTCGTGGCAATGGTCCTGGTCGCAAACCGCCTTGTGCGTCGACTGATCGGCGTAGGTCATCGTCATGACCCCGAGGATGTGGAGGTGCCCAAATGACCCTTTTGATCATCGTCGTTGCCTGGCTGATCCTGGTCCTCGTGGGCGTTCCGATCGGGATCTCCATGATCATGGTGTCGATGGGCTATTTCTACTGGTCCGGCATCGGTCTGGCCTTCGCCGTATCACGCATGGTCGACGGGCTGAACAGCTTTCCGATGCTCGCCGTGCCGCTCTTTATCCTCGCTGCGGCGATCCTGAACGGCGCCGGGATCACCAATCTTCTCTTTGGCTTCGCCCGTGCCTTGGTGGGCCATATCCGAGGCGGCCTCGGCCATGTGAACGTGCTGGCGAGCCTCTTCTTTTCCGGGATGTCGGGTTCGGCCCTCGCCGATGCGGCCGGTCTGGGCAAAATGGAAATCGAGGCGATGCGAAATGCCGGCTACGACGACGACTTTTCGGGATCCGTCACCGCCGCCTCGTCGATGATCGGCCCGCTGGTGCCACCGTCGATCACCATGGTGCTATACGGCGTGATCTCGAACACCTCGATCGGCAAGATGTTCCTCGGCGGTGTCGTGCCGGGATTCTTGTGCGCCGCCGCGCTGATGGTGATGGTCTATGTGATCGCGCGTCGCCGCGACTATCCGCGCGACACCTGGCCGGGCCTGCCGACGGTGGCCCGTCTGTTCGTCAGATCCTTCCCGGCGCTTTTCACGCCGGCAGTGATTGTCGGCGGTATCTTCAGCGGCTGGTTCTCGCCCACCGAGGCCGCGGCCGTGACCGTGGTCTACGCGATCCTCGTCGATCTGATCTTCTATCGCGAGCTGACCTGGCGCCGCCTATGGGATGCGCTGTACGAGACCACCGTGACCTCGGCGGGTATCGGCACGATCATCGCCGGCGTAGCGCTGCTTGGCTTCGTGCTGGCCCGCGAACAGGCGCCGCAGCAGATCGCGTCGATGTTCCTGGCGGTCGCGGACGGTCCAGTCAGCTTCCTGATCGCAGTCAACCTGCTGATGTTCGCGCTCGGCATGTTCATCGAGTCGCTGGTGATCCTGCTGATCGTAGTACCGATCCTGGTGCCGATCGCTGTGGGTTTTGACATCGATCCGGTCCACTTCGGCATCATCGTGGTGCTCAACCTCATGATCTCGATCCTGACCCCGCCCATGGGCATGGCGCTGTTCGTGGTCGCGCAGGTGGGAAAGATCCCCTATCAGCGGCTGGCCTGGTCCATCCTGCCCTGGCTGATCCCGCCGATCGTCGTCCTCATTCTGGTCTGCATTTTCCCGATCCTCGCAACGGGGCTGCCGGGGCTGATGAAATGAGTGTGATTGAACAGCTCAAGGGCGGATTGGTGGTGTCGTGTCAGCCCGTCGACGGTGGGCCGATGGACCGCCCCGAGATCGTGGCCGCGATGGCCCGGGCGGCAGTCGCCGGCGGCGCGGCCGGGCTGCGGATCGAGGGCATCGCCAATTTGCAGGCGACGCGGCCCCTGGTGCGAGTGCCAATCATCGGCATCGTCAAGCGCGATCTGCCCGACAGTCCGGTGCGCATCACCGTGACCGTCGAAGATGCCAGGGCGCTGATCGCGGCGGGTGCCGATATCGTCGCCTATGACGCGACGCCACGACCTCGGCCCGACCGTCGCCAGGATATTGTGCGGGCTATCCTCGCCCAAGGTGCGCTCGCCATGGCAGATTGTGCGACCGTGACGGACGCGCAGACCGCACTTGCCGAAGGGGCGGCGATCCTAGGCACGACATTGTCTGGCTATACTGCGGAAACGGAGATTGGCAATGATGGCCCCGATCTGGAACTTGTAAGCCGTTGCCGGGGACTCGGCGCGTTTGTAATGGCCGAGGGGCGTTTCAACACGCCCGAACTCGCAGCGCGAGCGATTGTCGCGGGCGCGGATGCCGTCACGGTGGGCAGCGCCCTAACCCGGCTTGAAATCATGACCAGTTGGTTCTGCGAAGTGGTGCGGAGGCAGCAATGATCGAAGGCTTTGCAGTCGACCTTGGCGGCACCAAGACCGCCGCCGCGCGGATCGTCGCGGGACGCATCGTCGACCGAGTGCAGGTGCCAACCGATGGCAAAGCTGGATTTCTGGCCCAGATCGAGTCGATGGCCGGGCTTCTGGACCGGCTCGGCTTCAAGCCAGGCATGCGGCTCGGCACAGCCGTCGCGGGCCGGATCGATACGGCCGGACGTTGGCAGGCCGTAAATGCCAGCATTTTGCCGGGCATCAATAGCGAGCCGCTGCTTGATCAGCTGCGTTCGCGCTTCGGCGCCGGTGTAAGCGTGCGCAACGACGCCGCCGCCGCGGCGCTGGCCGAAGCGCTGCTTGGCGCCGGTGTCGGGGCCGAGAACTTTGCCTACCTGACCGTTTCCACCGGAGTCGGCGGCGGAGTCGTCCTAAGCGGGCGGCTTCTGCAAAGCGCCAACGGCCTCGCCGGCCATGTGGGTTTTGTTTCAAGCCCTTATGGTGGCGAATTCTGTGGCTCGGGCCGGCGCGGAACTGTCGAATCCACTGCCTCCGGCCGGGCCATCGCTGCTGCCGCCGGGACCGCCGATGCCAAGGAGGCATTCGCCGCCGGCACCGAGGCCGCGTCGCGCGCCATCGACCGCTCCGCCGCGACCGTCGCGCGCCTCTGCGCCGACCTCACCGCTATCTTCGGCCTCGATCGGATCGCAATCGGTGGCAGCGTCGGCTTGGCTAACGGCTATTTGCCCTGCGTTCTTGCGCACCTTGCCGAAGAGCCTGCGCTGTTCCGTGTGCCGATCGCGCCCGCGACACTTGGCCAGGACAGCGCCCTTCTCGGCGCGCTTTTTCCTTGAGGAAACCACCCATGAAAGTGCTGATCTGCAAATCCCACGATGCCGCCGTCGAACGCACGGCGAACATGATCGCCGCACATGTTCGCGGCCGTTCGGCACCGGTCCTCGGGCTGGCGACCGGCGGCACGATGCTGCCGCTTTACGAGCGGCTGGCCAAACTGCACCGCGAAACGGATTTGTCCTTCGCTGATTGTTCCACCTTCAACCTCGACGAATATGTCGGGATCGCACCGGACCATCCGGCATCCTATCACAGTTACATGCGCGAAGCGCTCTTTCGGCATGTCGATATTGACCTCAGGCGGACGCATCTGCCGCGCGGCGACGCCGACGATGTTCACGTGGAAGCGGAGTCATTCGAGGCGCGGATCGATGCCGCGGGCGGTATCTCGCTTCAATTGCTCGGAATCGGCCAGAACGGGCATATCGGTTTCAACGAACCTACCTCGTCGCTGGGTTCGCGCACGCGGATCAAGACCCTGACCGAAAGCACTCGCACCGCCAACCGGCAGTATTTCGGTCCCGACGAAACCGCCCCGCGCTATGCGCTGACCATGGGGGTTGGCACTATCCTCAATGCCCGTGAATGCCTGATGCTGGCGACCGGCAGCTCCAAGGCCGCCGCGGTCGCGGCTATGATCGAGGGGCCGGTCTCGGCGGTTTGTCCGGCCTCGGCGCTCCAGCTGCATGCCCGGGCGACGGTGGTGCTTGATCGCGATGCGGCCGCAGGACTCAGGCTGACCGACTACTACCAGCACGTTCACCCCAATGGCGAGGCAACCCGTTTTGACTGAGACCCTGATCTTGGCCAAGCGTCTTTTCGACGGGGTGACGTCGGTCTTTCAGACGGACCGCGCAATTGTCCTGCGTGACGGTATGGTCACCGAGTTGCGCGCAGCGACCGCGGGGGACCGACGGAACGATCAAGCCGTTCACGTTGCAGTAGCGGCGCCAGGCATGATCGATATGCAGATCAACGGCGCCGGCGATGCGCAATTCAATTTCGACCCGACGCCCGCGACCCTTGCACGCATCGCCGCCGGTGCGCGCGAGGGCGGCACGGCGCACATCCTGCCGACCTTCATCACTGCCGAAGGGCAATCCTATCTGCAGGCGCTTGCGGCGGTGCGGCAGGCGATGGACGACCGGATGCCGGGAATTGCAGGCATTCATCTCGAAGGGCCCTTCCTGTCGCCGGCGCGTCCGGGCATCCATGACCCGTCCTCGATCCGCCCGCTGGCGGAGGACGATGTGATCGCGCTGGAGCGGGAGGCGCGCGATTTTCCGGGTCCGATTCTGCTGACGCTGGCACCCGAATGTCAGGAGCCGGCACAACTGAACCGCCTTGCCGCCGCCGGGATCATCCTGTTCGCAGGGCACTCGGAGGCGCGGCCCGAACACCTCGAACAGATGCGCGGTGCCACACATCTCTGGAACGCGATGCCAGGCCTTAACAGTCGCACTCCCGGGATCGTCTCCGAAGTCCTGGCCGGAGACCGCCTGTTTGCCGGCTTGATAGCAGATGGCCATCACGTTGGACCTCATGCCCTCCGAATATCGCTGCGTGCCGCCGCCGATCGGCTCTGCCTGGTCACGGATGCAATGCTGACCCTTGCGGGCGCCTCGCAAGGTTTCGATCTGCATGGCCGCCACATTACGCTCAGCGACGGGCGGCTTACGGGTGAAGATGGCACTCTGGCGGGCGCGCATATCGCGATGGATCAATCAGTCAGCAACGTCGTTGCCATTGCGGGTATTGACCCTCTCGTGGCACTTCGAACCGCAACCGTGAACCCCGCGCGAGCGCTTGGTAGAGAAAAATCACTTGGGAGGATCGCCCCCGGTCTGCCGGCTTCGGTCAGTCTTTTTGACCGATCGCTTAATTCGGTTGGCGTAGCAATCGAAGGTCAACTGTATCTGAGAGACTGATGCCATGGAGCAATTTCGCCTGCACGACACACCGTCGTCTTGTCAGACAAACTTGGCTTGAGGCGGGCAGGGTGGTCACGTAGCCTTTCGGGATGACGAAACGATCGCCCTTCCGCTATTTCAGGACGGGCACCGAGATCATCCGACTGGCCGTGATGATGTATGTCCGGTTCCCGCTGTCGCTCCGGGCCGTCCCTACCCGGTAGACGAAGACCAGCTCGTGCTTCGACCGGTAGCGCGAGCCCATCCCGGCATTCGACTTGTTTCAGATGCAGAGGTTCAAAAGATCGCCGTAGATCTCGCGGCCAGCCGACGCGAAGACCTGGCGCTGCATCCGACGGTGAAGCCGACGGGTCTCGTCGCGGACGCGATCCGTGACGTCACGCGGCATGGCGACTTGGTCCTGGATCTCTTTCTCGGCTCGGGCACGACGCTAATGGCGGCAACCCGAAGGGGCGTCCGAGGAAGGCGCCGGCGCGACAGGCCTCGGCCTTCGACGTGGTGATCGACAAGACCCTGACGGTGACGCGCAACGGCGTGCCGCGCGAGATCACGATGGAGGAGGCTTTGCGGCACCGGGGACGAACCAAAATAGGAGGGTCAGCGGGCCACGGCGTCGGCCACAAGGGCCTTGAACTCGCTTTCGCTGATGATCCGGACGTCGTGCCCGGCGCTCTGCATCTCTTCAGCCTTTCTGTGCTTGCTGCTCTTGGTATGCCCGGCAAGAACCGTCAGGTCCTGATCGCCAACAACCAGATGCGATGTCTGCTTGGTCACTCCAGCTTTCACGGTCATGCCGGCGCGGACGGCAAGCTCGGCTGCTTCGTTCCGTGACATGCTCAAAGCCCCTGTGAAGACCACTACAGAACCCGCGAGGACCCCGGCGGGATCGCCGGTCTTAGCGATGGCGGGCGAGTAGCGGTTTCTGACGGCCGGCCTGATCAACTCCTCAAACGGCAGTTGAAGTTGCGTTTCGGCACGCAGCACGACCATTGCGGCGGCGCGGGCATCTTCACCCGCATCGTGGTGGTGAAACTGCAGGTTCAAGGTCCGCTTGAGGTTGGCAAGACCGTGCCCGCCGTTCCCCTTCAACTCGGGCCACGCGCGCCTGGCAATCGTGACGCTGTCGCTCCAGCGAAGATTCGGGGCGCAATGCCGGCTGCTGTCGATCTGGCGGTCGTCGTTCTACTGCGCGCCGCAGGGCGAGACCGGGATGAACCTGGCGCTCATGCAGTTGATTGACCGGCAGTTCCTCGAAACCCCGTTCTACGGCGCCCAGCTAAAGACCTGGCACCTGCAGAAAGAGGGCCATCCTGTGAACCAGAAGCGCATCCGGCGGCTGATACGGCTCATGCGCCTGATGCCGATCCACCAGAAGCCCAACACCAGCAAGCCCGCGAGGGGGCACACACATGCCGGCACCCGGGCGGGACGTTATCTGAGGGGAATCGGACGTTGCTCTTCGATGGCTTCCATGGCGAAGTAAGATGTCACGGTTTCCAGCTCGATGTTCTCGATCAGCCGTTTGTAGACCTTGTCGTATCCGGCCATGTCGCTGACGACGATCTTCAGCAGGTAGTCATACTCGCCGCCGATGCGGAAGAAGTCGATCACCTCGGGGATGGCCGAGACATGTTTGCGGAACTGCCGCAGCCACTCCGCCGAATGGTGTCGCGTCTTGATCAGGGAGAAGACCACAAAACCGCCACCCAGGCTTTGGCGGTCGATGACAACCGTGCGGTTGCGGATCGCCCCGGAGGCCTCGAGCGCCTTGAGGCGGCGCCAGCAGGCGTTTTGTGACAGCCCGACCTTGTCGGCAAGCGCACGCTGGGATTGCATTGCGTCCCGCTGCAGCTCCTCGAGGATGCGATAGTCAAAATGATCCAATTTATGTGCCATAATTCGATTATATGACCCAAAAATACGAAAGCAACTGTGAATTAATGTGAAGATTTTTCCAAAAATTGCGTCAGAATCAATCTCATCCAACCAGAGGATGACATGACTGCGCTCGACACGTTCAAGGTTGCGCTGCAAGGCGCCGACATTCACGACCGGATCCGCAGGGGGCTGATCGGCGAGGATGCGCAGATCGACGGGCCGTTCGGGTCGCGCCCGCTGATCTACGCCGATTATGTGGCTTCGGGCCGTGCTTTGGCGCAGGTCGAGGATTTCATCCGCGACCGCGTGCTGCCCTATTACGCGAACACCCATACGCAGGCATCTTTCTGCGGCGCGTACATGACCAAGCTTCGTGAAGCGGCGCGGGCCGAGGTGGCCCGGCTGACCGGCGCGGGCGAGGGGATGAGCGTCGTGTTCACCGGCTCGGGTTCCACCGCCGGGATCAACCGTATCGTCGGGTTGCTCGACCTTGCCGGTCTGGTGCGTGACGGGCAACGCGTTGTCGTTCTGAACGGCCCCTATGAGCATCATTCCAATATCCTGCCATGGCGCGAGACCGGCGCCGAGGTGATCGACGTTGCTGAAGCACCCGGTGGCGGCGTCGACATGAACGACCTCGGGCGCGCATTGGGCGCGGCGCAGGGCGCGGCGCAGATTGTCGGCAGTTTCTCGGCGGCGTCGAATGTGAGCGGCATCCTGACCGATGTGGATGCGGTGACGCGGGCGCTGCGTGCTCATGGCGCGCTTTCGGTGTGGGACTATGGCTGCGCCGGTCCCTATTGCGAGATGGATATGAAACCCGGAACCGATGCGCAGAAGGACGCGATCGTGTTTTCGGCGCACAAGTTTCCCGGCGGTCCCGGCGCCAGCGGCGTCGCGGTGATCCGCGACGCGATCGCGCGCCGCAAGACGCCGACGATCCCCGGCGGCGGCACGGTCAGTTTTGTGTCCCCGTGGGGACATGTCTATTCCGACGAGTTGTCGGCGAGGGAAGAAGGCGGCACGCCGAACGTGACCGGTGACATTCGCGTTGCGCTGGCCATGCTGGTCAAAGAGGCGCTCGGTCAGGACTGGCTTGATGCGAGGCAGGCGGAACTTCGGGAACGGGCGCTGAAAACGTGGGAACAGAATGATCGGATCCAGCTGCTGGGCATTCGCGGTGCAAAGGCGCTGCCGATCTTTTCCTTCCGAGTACTGGACGAACAGGCGGGGTTAGTGCATCACCAGTACTTCACCCGCCTGCTCAGCGATCTGACCGGCGTTCAGGCGCGCGGCGGCTGTGCCTGCGCGGGCCCCTATGGGCACCGGTTGCTGGGGCTGGGCAAGCCCGAGTCCGATGCCACGATTGCGGCGTTGGAAAGGGGTGAGGAAACGGCCAAGCCCGGTTGGGTGCGGCTTAATCTTTCGGCTCTGATGAGCGATGAGAAGGCGGATACGATTATCAAGGCGGTGGACGATCTGGCACGGACCGCGACGGGCTATGCTGCCCAGTACCGGGTCGATACCAGTACCGCCAGGTTCAATGCTGAAAGCTCAATCAAGGAAACGCTCGCCTCATGACCGCAGCCCGGATCAGCCCCATTGCCTATCCCGCCTTCCGCTCGCTTTTTGCCGCGCAGGTCTTCTCGCTTCTGGCGATCGGCCTGATGACGGTGGCGATGTCGCTAGCGGCGTACCGGATTGGCGGTACGGCGGCGGCAGGGAAGATTCTTGGGTTTCTCCTTGCCGTCAAGATGGTGGCCTATGTCGGCGTGTCGCCACTGGCCGAAGCGCTGTTTGCCGGGCGGTCGCGCAAACGGGTCATGGTAGGTCTCGATGTGGCGCGGATGCTGCTTCTGCTGCCGATGGCCTTCGCCACGGACACCTATCAGATTGCAGCGCTGGCTCTTGTGTTCTTTGCGGTGTCATCCGGGTTCACGCCGTTGTTTCAGTCGGTGATCCCGGATGTCCTGCCGGACGAGCAGACCTATAGCTGGGCGCTGGTCTGGTCGCGCATCGCCTACACGCTGGAATCGGTGCTCTCTCCGGTGATCGCGGCGATGGTGTTGCAGGTCGTGGCGGGCGAGTTTCTGTTCTGGGCGGCGGCAGCGGCTTTTGTTGGCTCCATCGCGGCGCTGCTTGTTACGCGCTTCCCGGCGGAGTCCGGCGACCGGCGCAAGGGGCCATTCCTGAAACGGGCGCTGCGCGGGCTCGCGATCTACCGCAAAACACCGCGTTTGCGCGGGCTGTTCCTTTTGAATTTCGCCCTGTCGCTGAGTATGGCCTGGGTTCTGGTCAACTCGGTGGTGCTGGCCGGGGCACGTCTGGGCGATGCGGAGAAGCATTTCCCGATCCTGATGGCGTTCTACGGCCTTGGTGCGGCGATCGGTGCGGTTCTGGTGCCGCGGCTGATCCATTCCCTGGAAGAGCGCCGTACCATGACGACGGGCGCCGTGCTGCATGCCGCCCTCGGTCTCGTCATCGTGCTGCCGCTTGGCTATGCTGGATATATGGCGCTCTGGGTTGGTTTCGGACTGGCGGCATCGCTGGTTTTGACACCGGGCGGTCTGGTGATCGCGCGCTCTGCCGGGGCAGGGGGCCGGGCATCGGTTTTTGCGGCGCAGTTCTCGCTGTCCCATGCGGGATGGCTGGTGGCCTATCCGCTGGCCGGTCAGCTCGGGGCGCGGGCCGGGCTTGAACCGGCGCTGTTGATCCTGTCGGGGCTGACGATTTGCGTGGCCGCGCTGGCGGTTTTGGTTTGGCCCGCTGCGGATCCGCTGACCCGCGAACACGACCATCCAGAATTGGCCCACGACCATCCGCATCTGCAAGAGACCCCCGCGCATGGGCCCGCGCGCCGGCATGCCCATACCTTTCATATCGATGATCTCCACCCGGATTGGTCCGTCAGCCGGCCCGCCTGATCCTGCCTGCCGCGACGAAACCGACGACTTACAGGAAAGACCACATGACACAGGATACCGCTTCCCCGATTGACGGCCAGGGCCTGCCGGCGCTGGAGGCGCGGCTGCGTGAGAACCTGAAATTCCTTTGCTGGCCGGGCAAGGACTGGGTGCCGCCGCGTGCGGGCGTCCGCGATGTGGTGATCATCGGCGGCGGCATGTGCGGCATGGTGGCGTGGCTGGCGCTGAAGACCGGCGGCATTCACAACATGCGGGTTCTGGACCGCAGCCCGGAAGGGCTGGAAGGTCCGTGGCTGACCTATGCCCGGATGGAGACGCTTCGCTCGCCCAAGGAACTGACCGGCCCGGCCTATGGCCACGGCATGCTGAGTTTCCAGGCGTGGTATCGGGCGCAGTTCCGGACGGAACAATGGGACGCGCTGGACAAGATCCCGCGGCGGATGTGGATGGACTACCTTCAATGGTATCGCAAGGTGCTGGAGATCCCCACGGAAAACGGCGTGTCGGTCGACCGCGTGGAGCCCGAAGGCGATCTGCTGCGGTTGCATCTGTCGGGCGCGGCAGAGACTTCGATCCTGACCCGCAAGCTGGTCTTTGCCACCGGGCGCGACGGCACCGGCCAGCCCAACATTCCGGGCTTTGTGAAGGGGCTGAACCGCAGGTTCTGGGCGCATAGTGCGGACGACATCGACTTCGGCGCCCTGAAGGGCAAACGCGTGGCGGTCGTGGGCGTGGGCGCCTCGGCCGTGGACAATGCCGCCGAGGCGCTGGAGCATGGGGCCGCCGAGGTGCGCCACCTGATCCGCCGCAAGGAGATGCCGACCATCAACAAGATGATGGGAATCGGTTCCTTCGGTTTTACAGCCGGTTATGCCAGTCTGCCGGATGAGTGGCGCTGGCGTTTCATGCAGTATTCCTTCGCCACGCAGACGCCGCCGCCGCATGGCTCCACCAACCGCGTCAGCCGTCATCCCAACGCCTATTTCCACTTTGACAAGGGCGTGGAAACCACTGTCGAGCGCGATGACGCGGTCACGGTGGGGTTTGCCGATGGCACATTCTACGAGGCGGACTTCGTGATCCTCGGCACCGGCTTCACCATTGACCCGCTGTCGCGGACCGAGTTTGGCGAGGCGGCAGGCGATATCCTGCTTTGGGAAGACGTGTACACGCCGCCGGCGGATGAGCCGTCGCGCGATCTGGGGCGTTTCCCGTACCTGAACGACGACTTCACCTTCCGTGAAAAGGTGCCCGGACGGGCACCCTGGCTTTCCAATGTCTATTGCTTCAACTACGGCTCATCGGCCAGCCTCGGCAAAGTCAGCGGAGACATTCCCGGCATCTCCGAAGGCGCGGGCTGGATGGCGCGCGCGGTCGCGGCGAAGCTCTATGCCGAAGACGTGGCCGAGCATTGGCAGGCGATGCTGGATTACGAAAAGCCGGAACTCGACGGCAGCGAATGGATCCCGTCCGAGCTTGAATGCGCAGAACAGAAAGGGAAAGTGGCCTGATGGCTATGGATACGACCGCCTTGAATTGCGCGGGGCTGAGCGGCGCCCCCGGCGGCGTCGTCGAGGGGCGCGCCGAGATCTTTCAAATGACCCAAGCCGCCGAAGAGGCGGTGCTGCGGCCGCGGGATTGCGGGCCGTGGTCACATGAACTGCGGGCGGCGCTGGCGGCGAGGATCGCGGTGCAGAACAACGAGCGCGCGCTGGCCGGTCAATATCTCGCTGGCGCGGGCGCCTATGCGCCGTTGGCGGAGCCGTCGCATGGCGGAGCCGCAGAGGGGCTGGAGGCCGTCGTTGCTTTCATGGACAAGGTGGCGACCGACACCCGCAATGTCGCGGCGGCGGATATCTCGAACTTGCAGGCGGCGGGGATCGCTGACGCCGATATCGTGCGCCTCTGTGAGTTGAATGCCTTTCTCGCGTATCAGATCCGGGTGATTTCCGGGCTGCGCCTGATGAAGAGGGCTTATGCATGACCAAGGTGATCACGAAGTTCACCCGGAACGTGCCGCACTGGCAGCCGCGCGTGAAACCTGTCGACTTGCAAGCGGCGACCGATGAGCAGCTGGACGCGCTCAAGGTTACGCCCTCGAACACGAAGGTGTCCGAATACGTATTGACGCTGGCGCATGACGTCGAGAGCCTGAAGGTGCGCTCGCCGCTGTTCAACGGCATCATGTATGACCGGGGCGGCATGAGCCGGGCCGAGCGGGAGTTGGGTGCGCTGGGGGCCTCGATGGTCAACCACTGTATCTATTGCGCCGCCGTGCATGCCGCGCGTCACGCACAGCTGGAGAAATCCACCGATGTGACCGACAAACTGTTCCGCGATGGCGCACGGGCGGACCTGGGGCGGCGTGACCGGGCGATCTTTGACTTTGCCGTGGCGCTGTCGGAAAGCCCGTCGCGCGCCGGTCCGGAACATATGGAGGCCCTGAAGGCCGCCGGCCTGGACGAGGCCGAGGTGCTGGACCTGATCCTTTCATCCGCTCTGTTTGGCTGGGCCAATCGGCTGATGCATGTATTGGGCGACCCGGTGAGGGTGCCGGAGACGGCCAGCTGATCGGTTTTCCATTATAACGGATGACGATCCGTGATGATGGTGTACTGTAAGGGGAATGTGACATAGCGAATCAGGGAAGAACTGTGGGCAAGAGAGTAGGACTGGCGGGCGCGGGCTCGATCGCATTCGGAACGGCGGCCTTGCTGCATGACGCAGGCCACGATCCGATGCTTTGGTCGCCGTCGGGCGCAGGCACGGCGGAGCTTGCCCGCGGCGCGGTTCTGAAGGCCGTCGGTGCGCTGGAGACAACGTTGAATCCCCGGATAGCCGATAGTGCGGCAACACTGGCGCGGGAGAACGACGTGCTGATCGTCGCGCTGCCGGGCTATGGCCACAAGACAGTGCTGGACGCATTGGCGCCGCATATCGAGACGCGTCACCATGTGATCGTCTCTTCCCACGCCTCTCTGGGCGCTGTGTACCTGATGCAGCTTCTGGCCGGGCGTGGCATCACGGTTCCGATCACCGCATGGGGCACGACGATCTGCACCGGGCGGCGGCAATCCGGCACCGAGGTCAAGGTGAACACGGTCCGCAGCCGTGTCGACCTGTGCACCGTGCCCGAAGAGCGTTCGGCCGAAGCGCTCCGCCTGTGTCAGGAGCTTTTCGGTGACCGATTCCAGCCGCGCGACGGGTTGCTGGCGATTTCGCTGTCCAACCTGAACCCGCAGAACCACATGGGTATCGCCCTTGGCAACATCACGCGGATGGAGCGCGGCGAGACCTGGAGCCAGGGCCAGAACGTCACCCCGACGGTCGGCCGCCTGCTGGAAGCGCTGGACCTCGAACGCCTCGAAATCGCCAATGCGCTGGGACTCGACGTCAAGACGATCTTCGAACATTTCCACCTCTCGTTCCATGTGCCGGTCGCCTCGATTTCAGAGATGAACCAGAAGATGCACGAACAGGGCAACGGCGGCATCGGGCCCGCTACCGCCGACAGCCGATACGTCACCGAGGATGTGCCCTACGGGCTGGTTCTGACCGCCGTCCTTGGCCGTCTGACCGGCCATCCCGCGCGACTGCACGAGGCAGGCATCCGCATCTTCTCTGCCATGTATGGCCGGGACTTCGAGGCGGAAAACGAAATCCTGACCGCGCTTGACCTGGACAGGTACAGCCTGGAAGACCTGATGGACGCAGCAAAAACGGGACTCTTGCGCCAGCGGGCCAGCGCGTGATGCGCAGCGGATAACAACCTACAAGAACCTGCAATCCAACCAACAAGGAGAACGCAAAATGTCAAAACTGATCCTGAACCGCCGTCGTTTCCTGGGCACGGCTGCCGCCACCGGCGCTGCCCTCGCGTCGCCCGCCGTGCTGCGGGGCGCCGCGGCCCAATCCGGCGGCGAGGTCAACATCTGGACCTACAACGACTTCGTGCCGGAGGCGTTCCGCACGCAGTTCGAAGCCGAGACCGGTATCAAGGTGAACGTCCGCCTCGTGGACGACCAGGGCAAGCAGTTCAACCTGCTGGCCGCCGAGCAGCCGAACCCGACCGTCGACATCATGACCGTGGCCGGACACCGCTTCCTGCAGTTCATCGAAAACGACCTTCTGGCACCGCTCGATACCGGCCGTCTCACGAACTGGGGCAATCTCAACCCGACCTTCTCGGAATCCGATTGGTCGACGATCAACGGCAACAAGTGGGGGGCGCCGATCCTGTCCGGGATGGAAGTTCTGTCCTACAACTCCGAGATCGTCAGCGAAGAAGAGGCGATGACCTGGGACACGCTGTTCAGCGAGAAGTACAGCGGCCAGACCGCCTACATTATCCAGGACATGATGTCGATCATCATGCTGAAGATGGGTTACGACGGCAACATGGTCGAATACATCAACGATCCGGAGAAGGCGGCGCAGATCGTCGAGGAGGCCAAGACTTTCCTGATCGAGAAGAAGCCGCTGGTGCGCAAGTACTATGATGGCGGCGCGGAGTTCCAGCAAATGATGGTCAACCAGGACATCGTTCTGGGTCATTCGTGGAATGGTCCGGCGGCGGCGTTGATCAACGACGGCTTCCCGCTCGGCATGACGATCCCGCGCGAAGGTTCTTACGGATTTGTCTACACGTTCAACATCGCGAACAACGCGCCGAACGCGGACAACGCCTATACCTTCCTCGATGCGCTGCTCGCCTCGTCGGAAATCGGTGCGGCGATGACCAAGGCGTCTGGCTTCATCTCGACCTACAAGGATGCGGCACAACACCTCAACGACCTGGAGCGCAAGTCGACATCCTTCCCCGAAGAGCAACTGGCCAACCTGCAGTTCTTCCGCGCCGAAGCGAATGAGCTGAAGTACGGCCTTGTCGATCCGGCGGTTGAGGCCATCAAAGCGGCCTGACCCCTTCCTCTTGCGAATCCGCGCTCTGTCCCGCCTTCGGGCGGGACAGAGACGGAGAGAATTTCGAAAGACGACCGTATGACGTATAACGCATCCGCAGAAGAGGATGGGCGATCCATGTCGAGCAGCAGCGCGGACCGGACATTCTGGGGCCGTTTGGTCACGTGGGGGCCGTACCACGCGCTGATGCGGTTGGTGACGGCTTCCTCGCGACGCCAGTTCCTCATCCTCGCCACTTTCCCGCTGCTCTGGGTTCTGTCCCAGCACCTTGGCCCGATGCTGCAAATGCTGCGGGTGTCCCTGACCGACGCTTATCCGGTCGCCCCCGGTGTGGAGCAGCACTTCACGCTGGAGAACTATGCCCGGTTCTTCGGGGACAGCTTGTTCTGGATGCCGTTTTTCCGGACCTTGGTCTTCGCGGGCGTCTTTACCTTCTGCACGCTGATCCTCACCTATCCGGTGGCCTATTTCCTGGCCCGTCATGTCAGCCGCAAGAACCAGATGCTGTTTCTGCTGCTGTTGCTGATCCCCTTCTGGGTTGGCGAGATCGTTCGGACCTACGCGATCATGATCCTGCTCGGCAATACCGGCGCGGTGAACCTGTTGCTGAAGACGCTGGGCCTGATCGACCAACCGATCCCCTTCATGTATACCAGCTTTTCCATGGGTGTGGGCATCGTCTACCTTACCGCGCTTTACATGCTGCTGCCGCTCTACTCGTCGCTCGAGAAGCTGCCGCAGAGCATGAACGAAGCCGCCGCCGACCTCGGCGCGGGGGCCTGGACGCGGTTCCGCCGCGTGTCGCTGCCGCTGACAATCGAGGGTATCTCCTCGGGGTGTACGCTGGTCTTCCTGATCTCGACCGGCTTCTACGCGACGCCCGTTCTGCTGGGGGGGCCGTCGACCACGGTCTTTGCCGAAACCATCGCGGGCTTCTTTCACGTGGCGGGCGATGAATGGCCGACCGGAGCAGCCTTTGCCACCATCATGTTCATGGCCGCGCTGGTCATCACGGCGACCTTCCAGAAGCTTATGAACGCGCTGCGCAAGGGAGAGAACAAATGAACGATCGTCCCGAAGTGTTTCGCGGAAACCGCATCTTTCTGGCCTGTGTTTACTGGTCCTTTGTCCTCTATGTCTTTGTTCCTCTGATCCTGATGATCGTTATGGGCTTCAAGGACAGCAAGTTTATCGGCTTTCCGATCCGCTCCTGGACCCTGGGCTGGTACACCAGTGTCTTTACCGATGCCGAGGTTCATTCGACCTTCATCTATTCAGCGGCGATCGCGGTGCTCTCGACGTTGATCTCTGTCCTTGTCGGGACCTGGATCGCGGTGCTGCTGGAAGGGCGCAAGTTCTGGGGGCGCGCGACTGTCTTCGGCATGACCGTGTTGCCAGCGCTGGTGCCCGGGATCATCTCGGCCATTGCCTTCCGCATCTACGCCCGTTGGCTGGGCGTAGAACCCGGCATGGGCGCGATCGTCTGGTCGCACGCGGTGCACAATGTGCCCTTCGTGGTGCTGGTGGTCATGGCGCGTCTGTCGACACTGCCGAAAAGCCAGATCGAGGCAGCGCGCGACCTGGGTGCCGATCCGCTGATCGCCTTCGTCCGCATCACGTTGCCTTACCTCGTGCCTGCCATTCTTGGCGCCTCGATCTTCTGCCTGCTGCTGTCGTTCGACGACTTCGTGCGCTCGTTCTTCCTGGGCGGCTACGAACCGACGCTGCCGGTGCTGATCTTTGCCAAGCTCCGTTCCGGGATGAGTCCCGAAATCAACGCCATCGCGACCGTCGCGCTGATCCTGACCGCCGCCATCGGCATCTGGGCCGAGCGCTTCACCCGCCGTCTGAAAAAGGAAGCCTGAACCATGACAGACCAGAAGCCGCTTGTTCGTATCGAACGGCTCTCCAAGCATTTCGGCAGGACTGTCGCGCTGGACAACCTGTCGCTGGACATCGCGCGGGGCGAGTTCGTTACCTTTCTCGGCCCGTCGGGCTGTGGCAAGTCCACGACCCTGCGCATCCTCGGCGGGTTTGAGCGTCCGACCTCGGGACAGATCATCCTCGACGGAGAGGATGTCACCAACCAGCCCCCCGAGAAACGCCATGTGAACATGGTGTTCCAGGACTATGCGCTGTTCCCGCACATGACCGTGGCGCAGAACGTGGCCTTCGGGCTGGAGCTGAAGGGCATGGGCCGGGCCGACATAAAGCGCCGCTCGGACGACATCCTGTCCTTTCTCGAACTCGATGCCTATGCGTCGCGCTATCCGATCCAGCTGTCGGGCGGTCAGCGGCAGCGCGTGGCGCTGGCCCGTGCCCTGGCGCCGGATCCGGCGCTGCTGCTGCTCGACGAGCCGCTGGGGGCGCTGGACGCCAAGCTGCGCGGTCAGGTCCAGCAGGAACTGAAGTCGATCCAGCGCCGCACCAACAAGACCTTCTTCTTCGTGACGCACGATCAGGAAGAGGCGCTGACCATGTCCGACCGGATTGTGGTGATGAACAAGGGCAAGGTCGAGCAGGACGGCACGCCGGAAGAACTGTACTACCGTCCCGCCAGCCGCTTCGTGGCAGAGTTCATTGGCGAGACCAACCTGCTGTCCGGCAGCATGCGCGGCGTCGACGGTGACAAGGTGGTCATGGACTGGGAGGGCACAACGCTGCTGGGCAAGGCGCCCGCGGCGGTACCGGGCCACGGTCAGCCGATCACCGCGTCGGTTCGCCTTGAAAAGCTGGGCTTCAGCGCCGAGCGCCCGCTGACCACGAACGCGGTTCAGGGGCGCGTCGTCGGCAGGACCTTCCTCGGCTCGCGCATGGCGATGGAACTCGCGGTGGGTGACGGCAAGGCCATGCTCAAGGCCTATGTGGACGCCGAAACCGGCCAGTCCTTCGGCAGCGATCCGGTCTGGATTGGCTGGGAGGCGGACAACATGGCGGTGCTGAACGACTGATGCAAAAACGCCCGCCCCGGACCTTGTGCCGGGGCGGAGGTATCACCGGAACTGGGCTTGAGGCGGGCTGTGCGGATGCGCAGCCTCCGCCCATGATCAAGCACTCACCATTTCGTTAATTCAAGACTTCGCCCGAGATCATCCGCTGGCGGTCATGATGCACATTCGTTTTCCGCTTTCTCTGCGCAATGTCGAGGATCTGTTGCATGAGCGTGGCATCGACATTCGCCACGAAACAGTGCGTTTTTGGTGGCGTCGCTTTGGTCCGATGTTCGCCACGGAGATCCGGAGGAGGCGCCTCGCGGGCATGCGGTCGAGCCACTGGCACTGGCACCTGGACGAGATCTTCGTGAAGATCAACGGCGAGCGGCACTATCTTTGGCGGGCCGTTGATCACGAAGGCGAAGTGCTCGAGAGTTTCGTGACGAGGACCAGAGACAAGAGGGCTGCATTTAAATTCCTCAGGAAATCATTGAAGCGGCATGGCCCTGCCGACGCGATCGTCACCGATAGGCCGCGATCCTAGGGGGCCGCCCTGCGAGATCTCGGCATCAGCGAAAAGCAAGAAACTGGACGGTGGATGAGCAATCGCGCGGAGAACGCGCACCAACCACTCCGACGACGGGAGCCGGCGATGCTCCGTTTCCGGCGCACGAGAAGTCTTCAGACGTTCGCCGCCGTCCACGCCGCCGTCCAAAACCACTTCAACCAGGAACGAAGCCTCTCCAGCAGACCTCTCTTAAACGCCAGCCGCGCCGCGGCTCTCGACGAGTTGCGCGGTCTCCGCGCGGCATAAGGGACAGCTTTCCTGGGGAGACTGGTCCGCATTTGTCTGGCTGCACCCCTCCAACCTTGAAACGCACCTCACTTGCGGGAGCTTTGGCGCACGGTCTCGCCAAATCGCGCTCGATAGGCCCTTGCCAGGGTCGCCGGCGAGGCGAATCCGCTTCGCGAGGCGATCTCGGCCAGGCTGAGGCTGGTCTCCGTCGCAAGGGCCCGGGCGTGCGACAGCCGGATCTGGCGATAGTATTTGCCGGAGGACAGACCCAGATGACGATCGAAGAGCCGATCCATGGAACGCAGCGACAGGGCGGCACGTTCCGCGATCTCCGAGAGCGGCACCGGCTGCTCGGCGGTCTCGCGCATGGCGCGTATCGCTCGGCGCAGCGCGTCGGGCAGGGAATAACTCGTCATGCGGTCCGGCAGGTCCGGTGTTGTCTGGCCGTCGTCCTCCCGGTGCTCGCGGTCGAACATATTCGCGACATCAAAGCGCAAGGCATCGCCCCCCTTCGCGCCGATCAGGTCGAGTGACCAGCTGAGGACACCCGTTGCACCTGCGCAGGTTATGTAGGAGCCGTCGCGGATATAGGGGCCGGAAACCACCGTCACTTCGGGAAAGGCCTCGGCCAGGCTGTCGCGCTCCATCCAGTGGATGGTCGCCTGCCTGCCGGTCAGGAGGCCGATCTGTGCCAGCAACCATGATCCGGTGTCCAGACCGGCGACCACCGGCAGGCCCCGCACCCTGCGCCTGAGCGTCTGCGCCGACTCGCGGTCCATCAGGTTGCGCATCCCGTAGCCCGAGACCAGCACCAGCGCATCCGTCGCACCCACTCTGGCCAATGGCAGGTCAACCGCGATCGATATCTTCGACGAACTGGTCGCCGGCCCTCCATCAAGCGAGGCCAATTGCCATGAAAACAAGCGCTTGCCCGAAAGATCCCGCGCGGCACGCAAGGGCTCGATCGCGCTGGCCAGCACCATGTTCGAGAAACCGTCGAACAGAAGGAAGGTCAGATGAAGCGGTGAGATTGGCGACATGAGCAAATAATATGGCAGAAAATGCAAAAACCTCCAGTGGATTTGCTGTCACGTTCGCCGCGAGAGGGCCGGACGCATTACCGACCGGCCCGATGGCCGGCCTTGACCGGCCGTTCAGGGCAAGGAGGGGTGCCACGATGATGAAGAACCTTGGCGGAATGACACGGCGCGGTCTTTTGGCGGGTGCGGCGGGGATGACGGCGGCCGGCCTGATCCTTCCGCACGCCGCCTTTGCCGAGACGCCCAAGCGCGGCGGCAAGTTGCGTATCGGTCATTCCGGGGGTGCCACTTCGGACACGATCGACCCGGCAACCTTTGCCGCTGGCCCCGTAGTGACGGCCATGCTTGCGGTCTGCAACAACCTGGTCGAGATCGACGCCGAAGGCGCTGCGGTGCCGGAACTGGCCGAAAGCTTCGAGGCGGACGCCCAGGCGCTGGTCTGGACCTTCCGGCTTCGCGGCGACGCGACCTTCTCGGACGGCCGCAAGGTGACGGCGGCGGATGTGATCGCCTCGTTCAACCACCACCGGGGCGACAACACCAAATCGGGTGCCAAGGGATCGCTGGCGCAGGTCAAGGATATCCGAGCCGATGGCGACGGCGTCGTAGTGTTCGAGCTGACCTCGGGCAATGCCGACTTCGCCTACATGACCTCGGACTACCACTTGGTCATCATGCCGGCGAAGGAAGACGGCACGCTGGATTGGCAGTCGGGCCTCGGCACCGGCGGCTATGTGCTGGAAAACTTCGAGCCGGGCGTGCGGATTATCCTGTCGCGGCGGGATGACTACTGGAAGAAGGATCGCGCCTGGTTCGACACGGCCGAGCTTCTCACCATCAACGACCCGACCGCCCGGCAGAATGCGCTGATGACCGGCGAGGTCGACGCGATCAACTCGCCTGACCTGTCGACGCTGCATCTGCTGGAACGCCGGCCCGGCTTGAAGCTGATCGAGGTCACCGGCACGGCGCATTACACTATGCCGATGTTCAGCGATACGGCGCCCTTCTCGGACCGCAATGTGCGACTGGCGCTGAAACACGCGATCAACCGGCAGGAGGTGCTGGACAAGGTGCTGCGCGGCCACGGCCAGATCGCCAACGACAGCCCGATCGCCCCGGCCAACCGCTATTACGCCGCCGATCTGCCCCAGAACTCCTATGACCCCGACAAGGCCCGCCATTACCTCAAGCAGGCCGGTATGGACAGCCTGAAGGTCGAGATCTCGGCCGCCGAAGCCGCCTCGGTGGGGGCGATGGACATGGTGCAGCTCTTCCAGCAATCCGCTATCGCCGCCGGCATCGACCTTGCCGTGGTGCGCGAGCCGGACGACGGATACTGGTCGAACGTCTGGCTGAAGAAGCCGTTCTGCGTCAGCTACTGGAACGGCCGGCCCACCGAGGACGACATGTTCAGCCTCGTCTATGCCAAGGGCGCCGAATGGAACGAGGGCCGGTGGGACAACGCGCGCTTCAACGAGTTGCTGCTGAGCGCGCGCGCCGAGCTTGATAATGCGCTTCGGGCCGAGATGTATCACGAGATGCAGGGGATTGTGTCCGAGGACGGCTCCACCATCATCCCGATCTTCGTCAACTACATCGACGTGGTGAACGAGACGGTGGCGCATGGCAAGGTGGCCTCGAACCGGTTCTTCGACGGCTGGAAGGCTGTCGAACGCTGGTGGCAGGCATGACCGGCCCGGCCACCAGCGACCGGATCCTGAAAAGGGAGCGGGCAGTCACTGCCCGCCCATGGCCGCTTTCCCGAGGCTGAAAGATGAGCGCACCGAAGTCCGGACGGCCGATCCTGCGGATGATCCTTGGGCGACTGGGCATCGGGATCTTCACGCTTTTCGTGATCTCGATCATCATTTTCCTGGCGATCAGCCTCCTGCCCGGCGACATCGCCGAGCAGGTGCTGGGCCAGTCCGCCACGCCCGAGACAGTCGCGGCCTTCCGGCGCGAACTTGGTCTCGATCAGCCGCTGCTGTTCCGCTATATCGACTGGATCCTTGGCATCGTGCAGGGCGATTTCGGCCAGTCGCTGGCCAATGGCCGTCCGGTCGCCGACCTGCTGGCGGCGCGGCTGGGGAACACCCTGTTCCTCGCGGCTTACGCCGGGGTGATCGCGGTACCGATTGCCGTGCTGCTGGGGCTTCTCGCCGCGCTTTGGCGCGGGGGCTGGTTCGACCGGATCACCAATATCACCACCCTGACCGCGATCTCGTTTCCGGAGTTCTTCGTCGCCTATATCCTGATGTTCGCCCTGTCGGTGCGGATGGGCTGGCTGCCGTCGATCGCCGATCCGGGGGCGGCACCCGACCTGGCCGGCATGCTGACCCGGACCTTCCTGCCGGCAGTGACGCTGGTGCTGGTGGTGACAGCGCACATGATGCGGATGACCCGCGCGGCCGTCGTCAACGTTCTGGGCGCGCCCTATGTCGTCATGGCGCGCCTCAAGGGGGCCTCGCGCTGGCGGGTCATCACGCGGCACGCGCTACCCAATGCGCTGGCGCCGATCATCAACGTGATCACGCTGAACGTGGCTTGGCTGATCACCGGCGTCGTGATCGTCGAAGTCGTGTTCGTCTTTCCCGGCCTGGGGCAGTTGATGGTGGACAGCGTCAGCAACCGCGACATGCCGGTCGTTCAGGCCTGCGCGCTGATCTTCGGCGCCGTCTACATCCTGCTGAACCTTCTGGCCGATGTTCTGGCGATCGCCACGAACCCGCGCCTGCTTCACCCGCGGTGACATTATGGCCAGCATGACCCGAACCCTCACGAGCATGCCGCCGACTGCGCTTTTCGGCCTGGCGGTAATCGTGGCTTATGCGGCGACGGCGGTGTTCGCGCCGCTGCTTGCGCCCTTCCAGCAGGCCGAGATCGTCGGCGCGCAGTTCGAACCCTGGGGTGGGGCCTTCCCGCTGGGAACCGACACGCTGGGGCGCGACATGCTGTCCCGGCTGATCTGGGGCGCGCGCAACACGGTGGGGGTGGCGGTCGTCACCACGGCGCTGGCCTTTTCCATCGGCGCGGTGGCCGGGCTTCTGGCAGCCGCGCTGGGGCGCTGGGTGGACCTTTCGCTGTCGCGTCTGGTGGATGTGCTGATGGCGGTCCCCTCGCTGATCCTGACGCTTCTCGCCCTGTCGGCGCTGGGGCCGGGCATGGTCAACCTGATCCTGGTCGTGGCCGTGCTGGATTCCACCCGCGTCTTCCGGCTGGCGCGGGCGACCGCGATGAACGTCATGGTCCTCGACTATGTCGAGGCGGCCCGGTTGCGCGGCGAGGGGACCTGGTGGGTGATCCTGCGCGAGGTGCTGCCCAATATCGCCGCCCCGCTGATCGCAGAGTTCGGCTTGCGCTTCTGCTTCGTGTTCCTGACCATCTCCGCGCTGTCCTTCCTGGGGCTGGGCCTGCCGCCGCCGATGGCGGACTGGGGTGCCATGGTCCGCGACAATGCGGCGCTGATCACTTTCGGCGATCTCACCCCGCTTCTCCCCGCTGCCTGCATCGCGCTTCTGACCGTGGCGGTGAACTTCGTCGTGGACTGGATGCTGCACCGCGCGTCCGGCTTGAAGGATTGATGCCATGCTGCTGTCGATCGAGAACCTGAGGATCGAGGCGAAGGGCGAGGAAGGCTGGAGCCCGATCCTGCACGGGGTGGACCTGACGGTGGACCGGGGCGAGGTCGTGGGGCTGATTGGCGAGTCCGGCGCGGGCAAGTCGACGCTGGGCCTTGCCGCGCTCGGCTTTGCGCCGCCCGGCCTGCGGTTTGCCGGGGGCAAGGTGCTGTTCGAAGGGACCGACCTCCTGACCCTGCCCGAGCGCCAGCGCAGCGCATTCCGCGGCAGACGGGTGGCCTATGTCGCCCAATCGGCCGCGGCCAGCTTCAACCCGGCCTGGCGCCTCCTGGACCAGTTCTGCGAGGGCCCGGCAATCCACCGCACCGCCGGGCGCGCGGAAGCCGAAGCCTTCGCGCGGGAACTCTATGCGCAGATGCACCTTCCCGACCCCGATCATTTTGGGCTGCGCTTTCCGCATCAGGTCTCAGGCGGGCAGCTGCAGCGGGCGATGGTGGCCATGGCCATGGCGTGCAAGCCCGACCTGATCGTCTTTGACGAGCCGACGACGGCGCTGGACGTGACCACGCAGATCGGCGTTCTGGCGGCGATCCGGCAGGCCGTGGAGGCGGCCGGATCGGCCGCGATCTACATCACCCATGACCTTGCCGTGGTGGCGCAGATGGCCGACCGCATCAAGGTCATGCGCCATGGGCGCGAGGTCGAAGAGGCCCCGACCCAACAGATGATGCAGGCACCGAAGCAGGAGTACACACGCTCTCTTTGGGCCGTCCGCGAATTCTGCCGCCCCGAGCGGCCGCTGCCAAGGGCGACCGCGCCCGCGGTCAGCATCCGCGGCGTGACGGCGGGCTATGCCGGCGCGGATATCCTGAAGGATGTCAGCTTCGACATTCCGCGCGGCTCGACCGTCGCGGTGGTGGGGGAATCGGGGTCCGGCAAATCCACCGTCGCGCGGGTGATCACCGGCCTTCTGCCGCAACGCGCAGGCGGCATCGCCCTGAACGGGCAGCCCCTCCCGGCGTGGCTGGCGCAGCGCACGCGCGAACAGAAGCGGGCGATCCAGATGATCTACCAGATGGCCGATACGGCGCTGAACCCGCGCCAGACCATCCGCCAGATCCTGTCGCGGCCGCTGCAGTTCTATCTTGGCCTGAGCGGGAACGCGCGCGAGGAACGGCTGCGCGAATTGATGGACCAGATCGAGCTTCCGACCGAGCGGTTCCTCGACCGGCTGCCAGGCGAGCTGTCGGGCGGCCAGAAGCAGCGCATCGGCATCGCCCGCGCGCTGGCGGCCGACCCGGAGTTCATCATCTGCGACGAGGTCACCAGCGCCCTGGACCAATTGGTGGCGGAAGGCATCCTCCGGTTGCTGAGCCGGGTGCAGGACCGGACGGGCGTCGCCTACATGTTCATCACCCATGACATCGCGACCGTGCGGGCCATTGCCGACGATGTGGTGGTGATGAACGGCGGCGAGATCATGGACAAGGGGCCGCGGGACCAGGTTCTGGACCCGCCGCGCCATCCCTATACCCACCAGCTCTTGGCCTCGGTGCCGCAGATGGATCCGGGCTGGCTGAAGAAACGCATCGCAGAGGGCGCAGAATGATCACCGATCCGCAGATACTGGATTTCATCGCCAGGACCGAGGCCGCCTATCCGGCCGAGGCCAATGGCGCCAGCGCAGCCGACAACCGCCGCTACTATGATGCGATGTGCGCCGTGTTCCGTGCGCCCCGCCCAGCGGGTCTGCCGGTCGAGGACAGGCAGCTTGGCGGCGTGCCCTGCCGGGTCTACGGGGCCGAAACGCCGGTTGCCGTTCTGTACATCCATGGGGGCGGCTTCGTGGTGGGCGGGCTGGACAGCCATGACGATGTCTGCGCCGAGATCGCCGATGCGACCGGCCTTCAGGTGATCGCCGTGGATTACCGTCTGGCCCCGGAGCATCGCTGGCCCGCCCAGATCCGCGATGTCGAATCCGTCTGGAACGCGCTGGACCGGCCCGCCGTGGTGGTGGGCGACAGTGCCGGCGCAATGCTCTCTGCAGCCCTTTGCCTGTCGCAGCAGGGCAAGCGACAACCCTTGGGGCAGGTGTTGATCTATCCGGGCCTTGGCGGCGACCGCAACTCCGCGTCCTATATCGTGAACGCCGAGGCGCCGCTCTTGCGCACGATCGATCTGGACAGCTACCGGGTTGCGCTGCACGGCGAGGGGCCGGTCGTTGACCCGCTGGCCGCGCCGCTGACCGCGCCCAGCCTGGCCGGGCTGGCACCCGCCTTCATCGTCAGCGCGGATGTCGATCCGCTGCGCGATGACGGTCCGGCATATGCGGCCCGCCTGCGGCAGGAGGGCGTGGCGGCCGAATGGCGCAACGAGCCCGAGCTGCCGCACGGCTATCTGCGCGCCCGCCGCGAAAGCGACCGCGCCCGCGGCAGTTTCCAGGCGATCCTTGCGGCGATCACCCGGCTCGCGGCACGCCCCTGATTGATCGCGCCTTCTCGGCTGCAAGATCGAGCCAGCTTGGCTGTTTAGTCCCGGGGTGTGGTGGTCTACCAATCTGTGACCATCACAAGGATGCCCTATGGGACAATTTCTTCACGGCGGCGCCACGACCACGCACACCATCCGAGCTCTCATACAGCGATCGCAGGCTTCGAACGCGGCGCTGAGCCGGGAACTCGGTATCAACGTCAAGACCGTGGCCAAGTGGCGAAAGCGGGAGCGCGTCGAAGATGCCCGGATGGGGCCGAAAGAGGTGCGTTCAAGTGCCCTGAGCCCGGACGAGGAAGCAGCGGTCGTGGCTTTCCGGCGCCACACGCTGCTGCCACTGGACGACTGCCTCTACGCGCTGCAGCCTTCGATCCCGCATCTGACACGCTCTTCCCTGCATCGCTGTCTGCAAAGGCATGGCATCAGCCGTTTGCCCGAAGTCGAAGGCGACAAGCCGAAACGGAAGTTCAAGGTCTACCCGATCGGGTACTTTCACATCGACATCGCGGAAGTTCGTTCCGGAGAAGGGAAGGGAAGATCTACCTGTTCGTGGCCATTGACCGAACATCAAAATTTGCCTTCGTCGAGCTTCACCAGAAGGCCGGAAAGGTGGTCGCGGCCCGGTTTATGCGCAACCTGATCGCCGCTCTGCCTGACCGGGTCCACACCGTTCTGACTGATCGAGCCATTGGGCCGCCATTGGTCCGAGAGACAATGGCGAGGGGCGTCCAATTTGCCAACCGGCAACAGGACCGGCACGCAATGGTCCATATCTTCGGCCGGGTTTGCCGGGAGAACGGCATTGAGCACCGGCTGACGAAAATCAACCATCCCTGGACTAACGGCCAGGTCGAACGGATGAACCGCACGATCAAGGAAGCAACCGTCAAGCGGTACCACTACGAGACCCACGCCGAGCTGGAGGGCCACCTCGACGCGTTCATCGTCGCCTACAATTATGCACGCCGCCTGAAGACGCTGAAGGGCCTCACGCCGTTCGAATACATCTGCAAAATCTGGACAGCTGAGCCAGATCGATTCATCTTGAATCCAATCCACCAGATGCCGGGACTGAACACCTAGCGACTAGCGCCGCGCACAGCGGCACTCATGCAAACGGGCCGGGGTGGGGCACCCAGCCCGTGGCTGTTGTCGCTGTAGCCCGGCGGCTAGCGAGGGCTACTGGGCAGCTATGGCCACACATCCCTCCCGGCGAGCCTGTATGGCCTCGATCCGCGCCCGGAAGCTCGGGCTTGCCCATACCGCCTCCACCGGCTTGAGCGCCGCCAACCTGCGGGCGGGCTTGCACGCGGCCAGCGCGCGTATGCGCCCGGCCCGTGCCTGCGCCAGCAGCGCAGCACCATCCGCCGGGGCTGGTGTTGGCATGTCGGTGCGCCATTCCGCGCGAAGGTAGAGAGGCAGCGGTTTCGGGCGTGCCGGGCGGATGCTGCGCGGCTTCACTGTGGTCATGTCGTTCATGTCTGCTTCCCCCATAAGTTGCAGACACCCCAAGCCCGACACTTCACCCCGAGGGCGCAAGCGAAAAGTGCTGACAGGCTCGACCCACTTACTTGGAATATGGGGAATTTCGTATCCAAGTGCATGAATTCGTTGCTGAACTTTGCGAAGAACAGGTGGCGTCCTAGCCTATGGGGAGCCGCAACAGGCTTCCCTCAGGCATCAAGAGGACAACATGGAAGACGTTGATACGAGGGTTCCCCTGAGCCTTCACCCCGACAACATCGCAGCGCTCGACGGCGTGGACGACGACACCCGCGTCTTCATCGCCCCTGCGACCGAGGCCCTGACAGCGGCGCACGTCTATCTCGCTTCGATCTACGATTACCGCGAAGCCGCGTTCAGCGACCCGACGCTGACCGAGCCTGCTGCGTTACTCAAGACCGACGACTACGCGATGGCGAAGCTGGAAGGCGTAACCCGTCAGATGGATGGCGCGATTGCCCGGTTCACGACGACCATCAAGTCGCTGGAAAGCGATCTGTCCGCCAGCGTGAAGGAGCAGGCGGGCAAGATGGTGAGTGGCGAGGTGCGCGCCCTGATGCAGAAGTCCCCTGACCGGGTGGGCCTGCTTGAGAAGGCGGTCGGCGAAAAGGATCTGGACGTGCTGAGCGCGGTTTGCGGCGCGCCTCCGATGCTGTCGGGCTTGTCCAAGGAGATGCACGCGCACTTCACCCGCCTCTATAACGAGATGACGAAGCCCGAGGCGACGAAGCGGTTGAAGGCGCTGACCGCTGCCCGCAGCTACCTTGAGCGCCATGGGCCGCAGGTGCTGAAAGAGTCGATCAAGGCGGTGGGCGTCATTCAAATCCCCATCCCCGGCCCGGATGGCAAGACCCTCGGGTATCGCACCGAAGGACCGGACGCATACCGCAGGAAGCGCAACGCCTCCGCCAAGGTCTACCGGCAGCACGCCTGACCCCTGAACCGAAACTGTTGATGCAGGTGCCAATGGCAGACGTAATCAAACCTAGCTGGATGGAAGGCTTCGTGCCTGATCCTGCCCCGCCCGGCGGTCGCTGGCCCAAGGGGGTCAGCGGCAACCCTGCCGGACGGCCCAAGGGATCGCTCAGCAAGAGCGACAAGATCGCCCGCGCCCTGAACGAGGAAGGTCTGGACGTTGTGCGCGTCGTGCTGGACGCGGCGAAGGCTGGCGACATGACAGCCTGTGGTCACATCCTCAACAGGATCGCTCCGAACCTGCGCAGCAAGTCCCAGACGGTCGAGTTCGACTTCGACCCCGAAGCGCCGATGACGAAGCAGATCGAGGCGGTGCTGGCCGGTGTCGCTGCCGGTCAGGTGCCCCCGGACGTGGGGCAACAGATCATTTCCGCCATCGGCACTTTGAACGAAGCCCGCCTGACCGAGGAACTGGCGCAGGAGCTGGAAGCGCTGAAACGAGACCGCGAGGGGGGCCGATGAGCTACATCGAGACCAAACGCAACCAAGTGCATGTCGGCAGACCGCTGGCGACGGATACGGTTGTGGCCACGTTCCTGCACGGCAGCACCGGGCCGCGCCGCTTGCTCTGCGTCCAGCCGCTCGCCAACTACTAGCGCGCCGTCAACTGGGCGCTGTCGATGGCCGACTACATGGCCGGTCCCATCGAGTTGCTGCCCTACGAGAGCGAGGAAGCGTTGCACCACGCGATCTTCATGTCCGAGGTCCACAACCTCACCTTTGCATCCGACGACCCCGAGGTGCGGCGGGAGGCGCGCGAGCCGTTCCTGTCGCTCGCGGACTGGCCGACCATCAGGGAGCGGAGGAATCAATGAGGCGACCCGCACCGAGCATTCCATACTCCAACGCACGACCGGTCGAGTATGACCACAGTGACGGCGGCGACGTCACCTATGCCAACGGGCGGGCCTATCGCCGCGAGACCTCCCGCCACGACCCTGACAACACCATTACGCCGGACGAGCAGAAGCTTCTGCACCAGCGCCGTCTGGAGGAGGCCGAGCTTCGGCAAGCCCGCAATGACGCGAACTTCGCCACCGCGTTGCGCCTCGGTGAAGCGCTGCGCGTGTTGAAGGGCGAGGATTGACCACATGCCAAGCGCCCGCCAACTCCTCCGTCAGGCCAGGACGCTGAAGGATGCGCGTGACAACCATCCTATCGCGCGGTTCGGGACATCCGAGTTCGAGGCGGAGTTCCGGGAGTCGGTTGAAGCGAACAACCTCGACCGAACCGACATGTTCGGGGAGAACGGCACGGGAGGGGTGCTGGCCTGCCTCAAGCGGTGGGCGCGCGATGAGGTATGGCGCTTGTGGCGATGACGGACGAGCCCGCGTGGCTGGTGCGCTGGCGCCGTGGCGAGCCGCCGCTACAGCCGCCCCCACAGCCGCAGGCCGCACTGCGCCAAGGGGGTAAAGGGCTGCAAGCGCAAAGCACGCGCTGCAAACGGCGCTGGTAGGGAGGCCTTGGGGTTCAGGGAACCGAGGGAGTGGAAGTTTGACGGATGCAAGCGAAGGGAACCTGTCCTCGACCTTGACCACAACCCGCCGCGTGTCGTCCGCATGGTCGGCTGGCGCGTGTGCATGAAGTGCTCAACACCATTCTGGTCTGACGATGTGGTCAGGGTGAGGATGTGCGACGAGTGCAAGCTGCCCCCGAGGGGGCAGAGACGATCACCCTAGCCGCTGCCGCAGGAGTGGCAGAGCAGCGGCACGCGGCCTCGCCAGCCGCGCGAGGCATAGGCAACCGTCCCTCGTAAATCCAACGGAGCCAGCCGTCAGCGGCTACTCCTTGTCGCTCGCAACGGTAGAAGCGGTCCGCGTGCATGTGCAGCGGGCCGCTTTTTGCTGAGCGCTATGACTCGCGCGCAGCGGCTAGCATAGCGCTAGCACGGCTCGCCAATAGCAAAACAGCCCCGTGAGATGGGCCGCTTAAGTGCTTGCTGTAGCAGGGATTTTTGGCTCCGGCGGTAGGGATCGAACCTACGACCAATTGATTAACAGTCAACTGCTCTACCGCTGAGCTACGCCGGAACACGGGGCGGGATATAGCAAGGGTGGCGGGGGGCGTCCAGAGGGCTTGGCGACAAAAATGCGCGGGCGCTCAGAGCGGGCCGAAACGGGCCTCCGCGGACAGGGGATCGACGGGCGAGGCAAGATTTCGTTCTGTCAGATCAAGGAGATGGGCGAGGACGTTGCGGGCGGCTGCGGGCATGAGGGCAGGCGGGGTCTCGGCATAGATGCGCCGCGCGAGGGTGGTTGCGTCGGCCGGACCCTCCGCAAGGGCGGCGCGGATCGCGGCCTCGCGGGTGCGCCGGTGGGCGGCGAGCGCGGCGATGCGGTCGGTTGCGTCGCCGACCGGATTGCCGTGGCCGGAAAAGAGGCGCGCCGGGGCGAGCCGTGCGAGCCGGTCGAGCGACGCCATATAGGCGCCCATGTCGCCATCGGGCGGCGAGACGAGCGAGGAGGACCAGCCCATCACGTGATCGCCGCAAAAGACCGCATCCCCCCACTGGAAACTCAGGTGGTTGCCGAAATGGCCCGGCGTGTGGAGCGCGGTGAGCGTGAACCCGTCGCAGGCGATCTCGGCGCCGTCGGGAAGGGTGATGTCGGGCGCGAATCCGGCATCGACGCCTTCGCCGCCGTCGAGCCCGCCTGCGGCGGCAAGCCGCTCCATCAGCTCCGACCGGCCGGATGTCGCGTCGCCGAAGGCGAGGACGGGCGCGCCGGTGGTGTCGGCGAGCGGCCGGGCGAGCGGCGAATGGTCGAGATGGGCATGGGTGACCAGAATCCGCGCGACCGTCTCGCCGGGGGCAAGGGCGGCGAGGAGCGCCGCGAGGTGCCGGGGATCCGCCGGTCCGGGGTCGATCACCGTGACGCGTCCCTCACCGAGGATGTAACTGTTGGTGCCATGCAACGTCATCGGCGACGGGTTGGGCGCCACGACGACCCTGAGACCCGGCGCGAGGCGCTGGACCTCCCCGTGGCGGGGCGCGATTTCGCGGGCATCCGTCATCTTGCGCTTTCTCTCGGTTTCCGGCGCGGATAGGCTCCGGCCATGATCTCGGCCTGGTTCAAGAATGTCCTGCCGCGCGGCCTTTACGGCAGGGCCGCCCTCATCCTGATCCTGCCCATCGTGATCATCCAGCTCGTCGTGTCCATAGCCTTTATCCAGCGCCATTTCGAGGGCGTGACCCGGCAGATGAGCCGCAACATCGCGCAGGAAATCGCGCTGATCCTGTCCCGCGTCGAAGCGGAACCCGATCCGGCGGAGGCGGGGCGCGATGCCGAGGCGCTTGGTGCGGCGCTGGCGATGAATGTGAACCTGCCGGCGACGCCCGAGGCGCCGACAACCGATGAACGGATCTTCTACGACCTTTCGGGTCGGGTCGTGATCGCGACGCTGAGGGGGGCGTTCCCGACGCTGGGGCCGGTCGACCTGTCGAATCTTCGGCGGGTCCGCTTCGTCCTCGGCACCGACCACGGCCCGATGGAGATCGGCTTCGACCGGGGGCGGGTCTCGGCCAGCAATCCGCATCAGCTCCTGGTTTTGATGCTGTTTACCGGCCTCTTGATGACGCTCATCGCCTTTCTCTTCCTGCGCAACCAGCTGCGCCCGATCCGTCGGCTCGCCCGCGCGGCGGACGCGTTCGGCAAGGGCCGCATCGTGCCCTACCGGCCCGCCGGCGCGATCGAGGTGCGCTCTGCGGGGAACGCCTTTCTCGACATGCGGTCCAGGATCGAACGGCAGATCGAACAGCGGACGCTGCTTCTGTCTGGCATCAGCCATGACCTCCGTACGCCGCTCACGCGGCTGAAGCTCGGCCTCTCGATGCTGGGCGACGATGCGGATGCGGCCGCGATGAGCCGCGATGTCGACGACATGGAGAGGCTTCTCGATGCCTTCCTCGCCTTCGTGCGGGGCGATGCGACGGAAGAGGAGGCGGAGCTTCAGGACCCGGTGCCGCTGGTGCAGGGAATCGTCGAGGATGCCCGGCGCAGCGGCCAGAACGTACTCATGCACGCGGTCGAAGGGGCAGGGGAGGCGCCCCTGCGCGCTGGCTCCATACGCCGGGCGCTTGAAAACCTGATCGGCAATGCCGTTCGATACGGCACCCGCGCCGAGGTGTCGCTTGCGATTCTCGATCGGGCGATCCGCATCACCGTCGAGGACGATGGCCCCGGTATCGAGCATGCGCGGCGTGAGGAGGCGATGCGCCCCTTCACCCGGCTCGACACCGCCCGAAATCAGGATCGGGGCCCCGGCGTCGGGCTCGGCCTTGCCATCAGCGCCGACATCGCCCGAAGCCACGGCGGAACGCTTCGGCTTGGGGACAGTGCCCGGCTTGGCGGGTTGAAGGCCGAACTGGTGCTGGCCCGGTGAGCCCGCTCAGAAGAGCATGTTGGCAAGCCCGACCCAGGCCGGAATCGCCAGAAGCAGGACCGGCAGAATCCACCACCCGCTGACCATGTCGCGATCCTCGGTCGCGCGGTCCGGCGGCTCAGAGGTATGATCGGCGCCGTCGAGCGGCGTCATCTCCTGCATGTACCAGTATTCGAGGGCGTCTTGCCGCCCCGGATCTTCCGCGCCCCGGCTGCGCGCCGTTCCGTTCCGTTCCGCCATGACGTTTTCCCGTTACCCGGGAACAGGTTAGCCGCGCATCTCTTGCGAATTCGTTAGCGGCGGCGGGGCAAGGTGGTAGGCCCGGAGGGACTCGAACCCCCAACCAAGGCGTTATGAGCGCCCTGCTCTAACCAATTGAGCTACAGGCCCGGCCGGGTTCTTGCTATGATGACAGCGCGGTCTGGTCAATCGGCTTTACGCGATAGGCCGGCCACTATAGGTAGTGTCGCCTGCCCGCGATCCGCCTTTGAGGAACTTGATGCCCTATATCCGCCATGTGACCCTCGTCTATCTCGCCGGCATGGTTGGCTGTGCGGTCCTGATGGGCGGGCTGAACCTCATGGGAGAGTTCTTTCTCGGGAAAGGGATTCCGAAGGGTCTGAGCGCGGTCAGCGTCCTCGTCCCGGCGCTGCTGGCGGGGATGTCCTTCGTGAACCGCGCCGGACGGCGGCCCGAGGCGCGAGAGGCCTGGGCGCTCAGTCTGTGGTTCACCCTGATCCAGATCGTGACCGCGGCGATCCTGCTTTGGGCCATCGACGTCTACGCCGACGCGGCGGTCACGACGGCGGTGGCGACCGTGCTGCTTCTGGTCCTCTTCGTGATCCTGCTCATCGGATCGCGTCTTGGCCTCGGCCTTGGCGTCTATACCGCGCTCAGGCAGCAAGAGCGCGCCAGGCACAGCTGACACGTTGCCCCCGTGACCCATCTGCGGTAACCGGGCGGGAAGAGAATCCCGGGGGACCCAATGACCAAGAAGAACGGGCTGACCTATGCCGATGCGGGCGTCGACATCGATGCGGGCAACGCGCTGGTGGAGCGGATCAAGCCGGCGGCGAAACGTACGACCCGGCCAGGAACCATGTCCGGGCTTGGCGGGTTCGGCGCGCTCTTCGACCTGAAGGCGGCGGGCTATTCCGACCCGGTCCTCGTCGCCGCGACCGACGGTGTCGGCACCAAGCTCCGTATCGCCATCGACACCGGCAACGTCGACACGATTGGCATCGACCTTGTCGCGATGTGCGTCAACGACCTCGTGTGCCAGGGGGCGGAGCCTCTGTTCTTCCTCGACTATTTCGCGACCGGAAAGCTCGACGTCGATCAGGCCGCGCGGATCATCGAAGGCATTGCGGAGGGTTGCGCGCAATCCGGCGCCGCGCTGATCGGCGGCGAGACGGCCGAGATGCCGGGCATGTATCATGCAGGCGATTTCGATCTTGCCGGGTTTGCCGTCGGCGCGATGGAACGCGGACAGGATCTGCCGCGCGACGTGAGCGAGGGCGACGTGCTGCTCGGCCTCGCCTCGAACGGGGTTCACTCCAACGGTTATTCCTTCGTCCGCAAGGTCGTGGACCTTTCCGGCCTCGGCTGGGACGCGAGGGCGCCGTTCGGGTCGGCGTCGCTCGGCGAGGAACTCCTCGCGCCCACGCGGCTTTACGTGACGCAGGTTCTGTCGGCGACCCGCGCCGGTGGCGTTCACGCACTGGCCCATATCACCGGCGGCGGGTTGACGGAGAACCTGCCGAGGGTGCTGCCCGAGGGGCTCGGCGCCGAGATCGACCTCGGTGCCTGGAACCTCCCGCCGGTCTTCCGCTGGCTCGCGGAAACCGCGGGCATGGCTGAGGCGGAGCTGCTCAAGACCTTCAATTCCGGCATCGGCATGATCGTCGTGGCCGAGCCGGGTCGCGCCGCCGACCTGCGGCTTATTCTCGAATCCGCAGGCGAGACGGTGCACGAGATCGGACGGGTCACCAAGGGGCAGGGGGTCGCCTACGTGGGCCGCCTTCTGTGAAGCGCGTCGTCATCCTGATTTCCGGCGGCGGGTCCAACATGGTCGCGCTTTGCCGCAGCATGACCGGCGACCACCCGGCGCGGCCCGTTCTGGTCGTCTCCAACGATCCCGACGCCGGTGGGCTGGCAAAGGCCCGCGAGATGGGGATCGCCACGGCGGTCGTCGACAGTCGCCCCTTTCGGGGCGACCGCGCGGCGTTCGAGGCGGAACTGCTGAAACCCATCGAAGCGGCCCAACCGGATATCCTCTGCCTTGCCGGCTTCATGCGGATCCTGACGCCGGATTTCGTCAACCGGTTCTCCGGGCGGATGCTCAACATCCACCCGTCTCTCCTGCCGAAATATCCCGGACTTCACACCCATGCCCGCGCGCTCGACGCCGGCGACGCGGAAGCCGGCTGCACGGTGCATGAAGTGACGCCCGTTCTCGACGACGGCCCGATTCTCGGCCAGGCGCGCGTACCCGTTCGTGCGGGCGATACCGAAGAGACACTTGCGGCCCGCGTCCTCGAACAGGAACACCGCCTGTACCCCGCCGTCCTTCGCCGCTTCGCCGACGGGGACCGGCGGCCGGTCGCGCTCTGACGTCGATGCCGACCGTCTCTGGACCGGAAAGAATGCCGGGCGATGGCGCGGATTGACGGCCCGTTGAAACGCGGGATCGCGAAACCCCCGCCAGGTCTTTTCTTTCCCGCCCGCCTCGCCTAAGAGGTCGAAAACGGCGGGACGACCCCGCGCCAGACGGAATTCCGATGAAGACAATCACGACGACCGAAGACCTTGCCCGCTTCTGTGACGCGGCCAAGGGGGAGCCCTACGTCACCGTAGACACGGAATTCCTGCGCGAACGAACCTACTATTCGAAACTCTGCCTGATCCAGCTCGCGCTGCCGGGCTCGGAGGGCGAGGCGGTGCTGGTCGATCCGCTGGCGGGGAACCTCTCGCTCGAACCGCTCTACGACCTCTTCCGGCATGAGGCGACGGTCAAGGTCTTCCACGCCGCGCGGCAGGATCTGGAAATCTTCTTCGTCGACGGTGATGTCTTCCCGGTTCCGCTCTTCGACACGCAGGTTGCCGCGATGGTCTGCGGCTTCGGCGATCAGGTCGGCTACGAGACGCTGGTGCGCAAGATCGCCAAGGAAGGCCTCGACAAGACATCCCGTTTCACCGACTGGTCGCGCCGGCCCCTGAGCGAAGCGCAGAAGACCTACGCGCTGGCAGACGTCACCCATCTTCGGGTGATCTACGAATTCCTCGCCAAGGAACTGAAGCGCACCGGCCGCCAGAAATGGGTGGAGGAGGAACTCGCGATCCTGCTCGACCCCGAGACCTACACGAACCGGCCGGAAGAGGCCTGGGAGCGGGTCAAGACCCGCACGACCTCGGGCAAGTTCCTTGCTATTGTGCGCGAGCTTGCGAAGTTTCGCGAGGACTACGCGCAAACCCGGAATATCCCGAGAAGCCGCGTCTACAAGGACGACGCGCTTCTGGAACTCGCCTCGACCAAACCGACGACGATCGAGGAACTGGGGCGCTCGCGCCTCCTCCTGCGTGAAGGCCGCAAGGCCGATATCGCCGAAGGCATTCTCGCGGCGGTGCAGGCGGGGCTCAACGCCAGGCCCGAGGATTACCCGCGTCCGAATACCGGGCGCGAACAGCTTCAGGTCGATTCCGCGCTTGCCGATCTTTTGCGGGTGCTCCTGAAGTCCAAGTCCGAAAGCGCCGGCGTGGCGCAGAAGCTCATCGCGTCCTCGTCCGATCTCGATGCGCTTGCCGCCGGAGAACGCTCGGTTCCGGCGCTCAAGGGGTGGCGTGACGAGGTCTTCGGGCAGGATGCGATCCGGCTTTGTCAGGGCAAGATCGCGCTGTCCGCCAAGGGCGGCGCGGTTCGGGTGGTGAATATCTGATCGGGGTCAGCGCCGGCTCGACCGGCTGTTCTCGGCCCCGAGGACGACGATCTGCCGCACGTCCGCCAGCTTGATGTCGGAGATGTAGGTTGCGGCCGTCAGTTCCCGCGACTGCGGGGTTGAAACGCGGGTGGATTTCAGCGGTTCCGCGATGACGAAGCGGTAGGTGAGGACACCGTCGACCGGCACACCGCGGTTTTCCGCGACCAGTTCGGTATCCCACCAGCCCTGCGTCGGCGGCAATCCCGTCGCACGGACGATCGCCCCGCCCGGCTGGCGCGCGACTTCCATGTCGGTGACCTGCGCGACAAGGATGCGGGTGTCGTCCGGACGGCCCGGCACGACCCCTTCGGCCACTGTCTGGGTGTTTTCGACCGACCGTCCGAACCAGTTGAACGGGTTCAGCCGGCTTTCGCGCATGCGCCCGCATCCGGCGAGCACCAGCGTGACGATCAGCAATCCGGTGACAGGCAATCTCATGCGCGGCCGCTCCCTACCCATTTGCCTCGTGGGTAGCCCATTCGCGACGACATGAAAAGAGCGGCGATGGCTGGACCTTCGCGTGGTCAGGCACTAGGTCAGACCTATCGGAACGGAGGCGCAAATGGCGACGGCGGCATTCGAGGATATTGTCGAGACCTTTGACTTTCTGGACGACTGGGAAGACCGATACCGCCACGTCATCGAACTCGGCAAGGCGATGGCGCCGCTTGACGAGGCGTTTCGGGTTCCCGCGACCAAGGTCGAGGGCTGCGCGAGCCAGGTCTGGCTTCTCCCCCGGATCGAGGGCGAGGGGCCGTCGGCCCGGTTCGATTTCGAGGGCGAGAGCGACGCGATGATCGTGCGCGGCCTCATCGCGATCCTGCATGCGCTCTATTCCGGGCTGACCGTGGCCGAGGTGACGAAGGTTGATGCGCCCGCCGAACTCGCGCGCCTCGGGCTCGATGAGCATCTGTCGTCTCAGCGCTCCAACGGGCTCCGGGCCATGGTCGACCGGATCGGCAAGCTCGCGGCGGAGGCCGCCGCCTGAGCTTGACCGGCGGGCGGGAGGTCAGAGCCGCGCCAGCGCCGTTTTCAGATCGCCGTAGCCGGTAAGGCGGCGGACATAGCGCAGCCCCAGCCGCTCGGCGCAGTCCCGCGCCTTGGCGTCCAGCGCCGGGTCGTCGGTCTGGGCCTGGTAGACGAGGCGGTCGTAATTCCCGAAATACATGTCCCTGAGTTCCGGGTGGCGGTCGAGGCCCATCGGTTTCCAGACGAAGGCATCGAACTGGCGGACCAGGAAATCGGTCAGGTAGAAGGCGCCCATCTCATCCTCGGCGCGTTCGGCAAAAGCGGCATTGCCTTCAAAAAACGAATAACAATGCGGGCCAGAGATCATCTCGACCTCAAGTTCCTTGCACTTTTCGAACAGCAAGCCGCCCGTTCCGCAATCCGCATAGACGACGAACACCGAGTCGTAGGCGTCGCGATGCTTGAGCACGGTCTCCTCGACCGCAACGGTGATCTTTTCCGGCCAGAGATGATAATTCGCGGGCAGGCAAGTGAGGTCGAGGTGATCCCAGCCATTCGCGGTCTTGAGGTCGATGATCTCGCGCGCCAGGGCACCGCAGGCGATCAGGAGGACGCGGCCGGTACGCCCCGGCGCCAGGCCGTTCTCGGTCAGGGTGCGATCGTCGGGAAGCGTCACGGGCGCCGCCCCGGCAGGGCGCGGACGAGGAGCGCCAGCGCAAGCGATCCCGGCGCCACCAGGGCCGCCACAGCACCGCCCCGCGACCCGTAAGCGAGGGCCACTGTCACCCCGGCGGCCGCGATGACGGCGCAGAGAAGAAGAAGGTAACGCGAAAGGGGCATGGGCGTCTCCGTGTTGTTCTTCTATCTGGGTCTCCGGCCGGACTTTGTGAAGGCCGGAACGCAAATCGGCCCCGCCGGGTGGGGCGGGGCCGATCGGTCATTCCCGGCATGCGCCTTCGCGATCAGCCCGCCGCCAGCTTGTTGTGCTTGCGCGACATGAAGTCCTTCGCGGTCTGCACCGCGACGGCCGCATCGCGGCAATAGGCGTCGGCGCCGATGGCCTTGCCGAACTCTTCGTTGAGGGGCGCGCCGCCGACGAGAACGATGAAGTCCTCGCGCATGCCCTTTTCCTTCATCGTGTCGATCACGACCTTCATATAGGGCATCGTGGTCGTCAGCAGGGCCGACATGCCGAGGATGTCGGCCTCTTCGCGCTCCAGCGCCTCGATGTATTTCTCGACCGGGTTGTTGATGCCGAGGTCCACGACCTCGAAGCCCGCGCCTTCCATCATCATGCCGACAAGGTTCTTGCCGATGTCGTGGATGTCGCCCTTCACGGTGCCGATCACCATCTTACCGACCTTCGGCGCGCCGGTTTCGGCCAGAAGCGGCTTCAGGATCGCCATGCCGGCCTTCATCGCGTTGGCGGCCAGCAGAACTTCCGGCACGAAGAGGATGCCGTCGCGGAAGTCGGCGCCGACGATCGTCATCCCGGCGACAAGCGCCTTGGTCAGGACGTCATAGGGCTCCCACCCGCGATCGAGTAGAATGCGGACGCCCTCTTCGATCTCTTCCTTGAGACCGTCATAGAGGTCGTCGTGCATCTGAAGCACCAGCTCTTCGTCGTCGAGCTCGCTGAGGATGATTTCGTCGTCTTCGGCCATTGGCATATCTCCTGGCGGTCCTACGCCGTTATTGCGGCGAACGGCGTCGCGTCACTTGGCGATTTGCGACATCGCCCGCGCTTCGCGCGACGCGGGGTCTTTCCGATGCGGCGTTGCAACGGAGTCGCTTGCCATATGTTCTCTTTATGTTCTAATCTCGCATCATGTCCCTTCCGCCGCCCGATCCCTTTCTCCGCCTCAAGGCGCGCGGCGCCGCGACGAATGCGGCCGGCCGGTTCGAGCCCTATGCGAGGATACATGAGAACGACGGCTGGGAAATTCCGGAAGACGAACGGCTGATGCGAACCGAAGTCTCCGAGGAGCGGCCGCGTTCCGTCATCAACCTTGTCGCCTCGCCCGATCTGCCCTTCGACCGGTCGATCAATCCCTATCGCGGTTGCGAACACGGCTGCATCTACTGCTTCGCGCGTCCGAGCCATGCCTATCTCGGGCTGTCCGCGGGGCTGGATTTCGAAACCAGGCTCGTCGCCCGGCCCACCGCTCCCGACCAGCTGGAACGGGAACTGGCGCGGCGGTCCTACAGGCCCGCTCCGATGGCGATGGGAACGAACACCGATCCCTACCAGCCGATCGAAGCGCGCTACCGGATCATGCGCCGCATCCTTCAGGTCCTGTCGGACTGGAATCACCCGGTGGCCATCGTCACCAAAGGGGCGCTGATCACCCGCGATATCGACCTTCTTGCGGACATGGCCGGGCGCGGCCTCGCCCATGTCGGCATCTCCGTCACCACACTCGATCCCGGCCTCTCGCGGCGGCTGGAGCCGCGCGTGCCCTTGCCGGAACGACGCCTCGCCACGATCCGGGCGCTGGCCGATGCCGGCATTCCGGTCCGGGTGATGGTGGCGCCGGTCATCCCGGTCCTGACCGAGCCGGAGCTGGAGCGCATCCTGACGGCGGCGCGCGAGGCGGGCGCCATGGCGGCCTCGTGGATCCTTCTGCGCCTGCCGCATGAGGTGGCGCCGCTTTTTCGCGACTGGCTTACCCGGCATGAGCCGGGGCGGGCCATCCATGTCATGAACCGCTTGCGGGAGATGCGCGGCGGCAAGGACTACGATGCCGAATGGGGCAGGCGGATGCGGGGCGAGGGCGCCCATGCCGACCTCCTCGCCCACCGCTTCGCCATAGCGACCCGACGGCTCGGTTACGCCAGGGACCTCCCGCCGCTCGACGTCGCGTGTTTCGGGCCGCCGGCGCGCCCCGGCGACCAGCTCAGCCTTTTCTGACGGCGCCCATCTTCTGCCGCGCCCGCCTTCTTCTGTTCGAAAATACTCCGGGGGAGTCGCCGCGCCAGCGGCGACGGGGGCAGCGCCCCCGCTAACCTCTCAGCCGCGCCGGCGTCCGCGCCGCTCGCGGCCGGCGGCGGAGTCGTCGCCGGTCCCGTCCGAGGCCGAGGAAAAGCCGCCGAGCTTGGCGGTGATCTCGTCCAGCGTCGGGCGCGGCCCGCGCGGGCGGCTCTCCAGCGCGGCGCGCATCGCCCGAAGATGCTCCGGCATCGTGCCGCAACAACCGCCGATGATCGTCGCCCCGGCATCGCGGGCGAGAACGGCGTATTCCGCCATCAGGTCCGGCGTGCCATCATAGTGGATGTGGCCCTCGTGATATTTCGGGATGCCGGCATTTCCCTTCGCGATGATCGGCCTTTCCGGCCCCGCCGCGACGAAGCCGAGAACCGTGCGCATCAGGTCGGCCGCGCCGACGCCGCAATTGGCGCCGAAAGCGAGGGGCGGGTGGTCCAGCCTGTCGACCATCGCCACCATCTGCGCCGAGGTCAGCCCCATCATCGTGCGGCCCGCCGTGTCGAAGCTCATCGTGCCGCACCAGGGCATGCCGGCCTTGGCGCAGGCCTCCGCCGCCGCGCGGAACTCCTCGGCCGCCGAGATCGTCTCGACCCAGAGAACGTCCGCGCCGCCTTCCTTCAGACCCTCGGCCTGTTCATGGAACATCTCGACGGCAAGCTCGTGCGTCAGCGATCCCATCGGCGCCATGATCTCGCCGGTCGGCCCCATCGAACCCGCGACGACGACATCCCGGCCGGCGGCATCGGCGATCTCGCGGCCAAGTGCCGCGCCGATCCGGTTCAGCTCGCGGACCCGGCCTTGCGCGCTGTGAAGCTTCAGCCGGCTCGCATTCCCGCCGAAGGTATTGGTGAGGAAGATGTCCGACCCGGCATCGACCGCGCCGCGATAGAGCGTGCGGATATTGTCCGGCTTGTCGGTGTTCCAGAGTTCCGGCGCCTCTCCGGCGGTCAGTCCCATGTTGAAGAGGTTCGTCCCGGTCGCACCGTCGGCCATGAGCCAGTCGCGCGAGGCCAGAAGACGGGAGAGGAGGTCGCTCATCGGGAAAGCCTTTCGGTTATATCCTCGTCCGCACGACGCGGCGGCCGGTATTCCCCCCGATGTGCCACGCCCATGCGGATGAATCAAACCGATCTTGTGCATGAAGATGATGCGCCGCCGTAAAGCGCGGGTGTCCGGGAGGTCACGCCGCCGGTCGGGCCGGGGCCGCGCGGAAGGGCGCGATGCGGGTGGCCCGGCCCTCGGGGTCGACCGGATCAGGCAGGGGCGCGGGCCGATGGATCACCCGGCGATGTCGGGCGCGGCGCGGATAAGCAAGGGCAAGAACGGAGCGGCGATGGTGAGGCGTTCCCGCCAAGGTACAAAGGTTGAATAGACGCGCGCGAAACCGCATGCGCCAGTGGGCATTTCAATCGGCTGGACAGACCGCGAAGTGCATCATGTGAACGCCTCAGGCTGGCCGGGCAGCCGGCCGGTGCACGGTGCCGGCGCTGCGCACCGGCTCGCGGCGCCTCGTCCGCTCAGCCCTCGGTCATGACCTGGCGCTTGGCCTCGACCATCAGCTCGGCCATCTTGCGGCGGATCGTCATCTCGTCTGCCTTGTCGCCGAGGTCGCCCGCGACCTTGCGGAAGACATCCTCGTCACCGGCCTCCTCGAAATCCGAGACCACCACTTCCTTGGCGTATCCGGCCGCATCCTCGCCGGTCTTGCCCAGAAGCTCGGCCACCCAGAGCCCGAGAAGCTTGTTGCGCCGGGCTTCCGCCTTGAACTTCATCTCTTCGTCATGGGCGTACTTGGCCTCGAAAGCTTGCTCGCGGTCGTCGAAGGTGGTCATTCCGGGGCCCCCATCTGGTCAGGTTTCGTTGATCTCCATATGCCCGCCGCGCCCGGCCTTCGCAAGTCCCCTGTCGGCTCCGCCCGGCAATGGCTTGCGGCAGTGGGCCGCTTGTCCTATAGCGGCGGCTCAGAAGCGCCGCGTATTCCGGCGCGCCCGAACGGAGCTATCATGGCACGTCGCAAGAAAATCTACGAAGGCAAGGCGAAGATCCTCTACGAAGGCCCGGAGCCCGGCACTTTCGTTCAGTATTTCAAGGATGACGCCACCGCCTTCAACGCCCAGAAGAAGGCGACGATAGAGGGCAAGGGCGTGCTGAACAACCGGCTGTCGGAATACTTCATGCAGGGGCTGACGAATATCGGCATCCCCAACCACTTCATCCGCCGCATCAACATGCGCGAGCAACTGATCCGCCAGGTGGAGATCATTCCCCTCGAGGTGATCGTGCGCAATTTCGCCGCGGGCTCGCTCTCCAAGCGCCTCGGAATGGAGGAGGGGACGGCGCTGCCGCGTCCCATCGTCGAATACAGCTACAAGAACGACGCGCTCGGCGACCCGATGGTCAGCGAGGAATACATCCTCGCCTTCGGCTGGGCCAACCAGCAGGACATGGACGACATCGTCTCGCTCGCGCTCCGGGTCAACGATTTCCTCTCCGGCGTCTTCTACGGCGTCGGCATCAAGCTCATCGACTTCAAGATCGAGATCGGGCGGATCTGGGACGGCGATTTCATGCGGCTCATCGTGGCGGACGAGATCTCGCCGGACAGCTGCCGGCTCTGGGACATCAAGACCGGCCAGAAGCTCGACAAGGACGTGTTCCGCCGCGATCTCGGCAACCTGACGGATGCCTATTCCGAGGTCGCCCGCCGGCTCGGCGTCCTGCCGACCCAGACCACGCATCTCACCAAACCGACGCTGATCAACTGAAAGGCCGCCCGACGATGAAAGCCCGTGTCCATGTCATGCTCAAGGATGGCGTCCTCGATCCGCAGGGCGAGGCGGTCAGGCACGCGCTCGGCACGCTCGGCTTTCAGGGCGTCGAAGGCGTCCGTCAGGGCAAGGTGATCGAGCTCGATCTCGCCGCGACCGACAAGGCCGCCGCCGAGGCCGAGGTCAGGGAGATGTGCGAAAAGCTCCTCGCCAATACCGTGATCGAGAAATACACGATTGAAGTGACGGGCGAGACCGCCTGATGCGCGCGGCGCTCCTGACCCGATACCGTGCGCCGCTCGACATCACCGATCTTCCCGACCCGGACTGCCCCGAGGATGGCGTGATCCTGCGGACGCTGGCTTGCGGCGTCTGCCGCTCCGACTGGCACAGCTGGACCGGCTCGGATCCCGACATCACGCTGCCGCAGATCCCCGGCCACGAATATTGCGGCGTGGTCGAGGAGGTCGGCCCCCGCGTCAGCCGCTGGAAGACCGGCGACCGCGTCATCGCGCCATTTATCCTCGCCTGCGGTCAATGCCCGGCCTGCGCCGCCGGCAACCAGACCACCTGTCCCACCCAGATTATCCCCGGCTTCACCCATCCCGGCGCCTTTGCCGAACGCATCGCCGTCCCGCGCGCCGACCAGAACCTCGCGCGCCTGCCCGCGGCGATGGACCCCGCACTCGCCGCTTCCCTCGGCTGCCGGGTGACGACCGCCTGGCACGGGCTCACGGGCCGCGCGGGTCTGCGTGCGGGCGAATGGCTCGCCGTCTTCGGCACCGGCGGGGTCGGGCTCTCGGCCATGCTCCTTGCCCGCGCCCTGGGCGCGCGGGTCGTCGTCGTCGACGTGGTCGCCGAGAAACTGGCGCATGCGAAAGCGCACGGCGCCGACGCCATCGTCAACGCCGCCGAAACCGATCCCGTCGCGGCGCTCCGCGACATCACCGGCGGCGGCGCCGATGTCGCCATCGAGGCGCTCGGGATCGAGGAAACCACCGTCAACGCACTGAAATCGCTACGGAAACTTGGCCGCATGGTGCAGATCGGCATGCCGGCCGGCAAGCACACCCAGATGACCCTGCCGATGGACGCGGTCTATTCCGGGCAACTGGCGATCTACGGCACGCGCGGCATGCCCGCCTGGCGCTATCCGAGCCTTCTGAGCCTGATCGAGGCGGGCCAGGTCGACCTCACCCCGCTCATCGCCCGCCGGGTCCGCCTCTCGGACGCCTCCGCCGAACTTGCCGCCTTCGACCATCCGGCCCCGCCCGGCGTCGCCGTCATCACCGATTTCAGCAACTGAGACTTCATCTTCCCGGAAATATCCCGGGGTTTGGGGCAGAGCCCCAATCCGCCGCTGGAACCCGGCGCCGGTTTGAGGTAACAGCCGGGCCATCGCCCAAGCCCGAGGACCGCCCATGAAAGCCGCCGTCATCACCTTCCCCGGTTCCAACTGCGACCGCGACCTCGCCGTCGCCTTCGACCAGGCGGGCGCGGAGGTGACACGTGTCTGGCACAAGGACGCGGAACTGCCCAAAGGCATCGACATCGTCGCGATCCCTGGCGGGTTCTCCTTCGGCGATTACCTGCGCTGCGGCGCCATCGCCGCGCAGTCGCCGGTCGCGACCGCGATCAAGGGGTTCGCCGAGAAGGGCGGACATGTCCTCGGCATCTGCAACGGCTTCCAGGTGCTCACCGAAACCGGTCTGCTTCCGGGCGTGCTGATGCGCAATGCCGGCCTGAAATTCGTCTGCAAGACGGTGAAACTGAAGGTCGGGACCGCCGACAGCGCCTTTACCAACCTCTGGAACAAGGGCGACATAGCCTCCGTGCCGATCGCCCATCACGACGGCAACTACACGATCGACGCCGCCGGGCTTGAGCGGCTGAAGGCCGAAGACCGCATCGCCTTCACCTATCTCGATAACCCCAACGGCTCGATGGACGGAATCGCCGGCATCCTGTCCGAGAACCGCCGCGTTCTCGGCATGATGCCGCATCCCGAGCGCATGGCCGAGGCGGCGCATGGCGGCACCGACGGATCGGTACTTTTCCGCTCGCTGATGGCGGCGCTGGCGCTGGCCTGACCGGGAGTGCTTGAGGCAACCGGGCCGCGCGCCTAGACTGCAAGCATGGCCGACGCGCCCGACACGACGACAGACCCCGACCCGAACGCGGCCGACATCGGCGGCGCGCCCGTGCTTGTGCCGCTCACGACCGAAATGTCGGGCATCGTCTCGGTGCGCAATCCCTGGTGGCTCCGCCTGATCGTCGTCACCTTCATCGCCGCAGCGGTATCGGTGATCTGGTACACCAATTCCTTCCTGACCGACCGGTTCACGGAGACGACGCGCAACCGGGCCGAGGTGCGGCTCGCGCTCTATACCGGCCATATCCTCAGTGAATTGCAGCGCACCTCCGTCGTCCCGCTTCTTCTGGCGCGCGACCCCGCGCTCATCAGCTCCCTCAATTCCGGGGATTTCTCGACGACCTCGCAGCGGCTCATCTCCGCCCAGGACGAGATCGGCGCCGCCTCGATCGTGCTTCTCGACGCGACGGGCCGCGCCGTGGCGGCAACCGATCGCACCCAGATCGGCTCGAACCACTCGACGGCCGCCCATTTCGTCAATGCGCAGCGGTCCAAGGACACTGTCTTCACCCTCGCCGGGACATCGTCGGGCGGATACGAGTTTTCGTATTCCCGCGCCGTCCTGTCCGAGAACCACCTGGTAGGCGTGATCGTCGTCGGCGCCGAACTGCAGAAGTTCGAGCGCGTCTGGTCCGGCATCTCCGAAGCCGTCGCCGTCGTCGACAGCGAAAACCGGGTCATCCTGACGACGGAACCGCGCTGGCGCGGCCAGACGCTGGGCGAGGCCCTCGCCGGGCGGCCGGCGCCTTCGGCGCTCGAACGCGCTTTCCAGGCGACGGCCGACTGGGCGAACGATCCGCCCGATGCCTATGTGCGCGGCGAGGCCGTGATGCGCAACGACGCGCGCATCCCGTTCCGCGGCTGGCGGTTCATCAGCTTCACCACCTACGATTCGATCCGCGAGCGGGTGAATTCCGTCCTCGCGCTCGAAATCATGGGGTTCGCGGTCCTGCTGGCGCTGATCTTCTACGTCCTCTCGCGCCGGGCCCGGTCGCAATCCGCCGTTTTCCGGCGGGAATCGGCGGAACTGCGCCAGCTTAACGCGCGTCTCCAGCGGGAAATCGCCGAGCGCGAGAAGGTGCAAAAAGACCTCGCCGTGGCCGAACAGACTCTGGCGCAATCCTCAAAACTCGCGGCGCTCGGCGAGATGTCGGCGGCGGTCAGTCACGAGCTCAATCAGCCCCTCGCGGCGATGAAGACCTACCTTGCCGGGGCCCGGCTTCTGCTCCAGCGCCGGCGCCCGGAAGAGGCGTTGTCGTCCTTCCAGCGCATCGACGATCTGATCGAGCGGATGGGCGCGATCACCCGCCAGCTCAAGAGCTACGCCCGCAAGGGCGGCGAGGCGTTCGAAGCCGTGGATGTAAGGGCTTCCGTATCGTCTGCGCTGTCGATGATGGAGCCGACATTGCGCACCCGGTCGATCAAGATCACCCGGATGATGCCGCGTGCGCCGGTGATGGTCCTGGCCGACAAGGTGCGGCTGGAACAGGTCATCATCAACCTTCTGAGAAACGCCCTCGATGCGACCAAGACCGTGACCGACCCACAGGTCGAGATCCTTCTGACAGCGGGCGAGACGGCGACGCTTGCGGTGCGCGACAATGGCCACGGGATCGACGATCTCGATAACCTTTTCGAGCCGTTCTACACGACGAAGAAGCCCGGCGAGGGGGTCGGGCTGGGACTTGCCATTTCCTCGGGGATCGTCAAGGACCTTGGGGGACGGCTGACGGCGCGCAACGCGCCGGGCGGGGGGGCTGTATTCGAGGTCCAGCTCCCCATATTGACTGAGAAGACGCAAGCAGCGGAATGAGGTGTGCGATGGCGCGCGCGATGAAAGTGGCAATCGTCGATGACGAACAGGACATGCGGCAGTCGATCAGCCAGTGGCTGGCGCTTTCGGGCTTCGACACCGAGACCTATGCCAGCGCCGAGGAGGCGCTGAAGGCGATCGGGGCCGATTATCCCGGTGTCGTCGTCTCGGATATCAAGATGCCCGGCATGGACGGCATGGCCTTCCTCAAGCGCCTGATGAGCGTCGACAGCGGCCTTCCGGTGATCATGATCACCGGCCACGGCGACGTGCCGATGGCGGTGGAGGCGATGCGGGTCGGCGCCTATGACTTCCTTGAAAAGCCGTTCAACCCCGACCGGATGACCGACCTCGCCAAGCGGGCGAGCCAGACGCGGCGCATGACGCTCGACAACCGCGCTTTGCGCAAGGAACTGTCGGACGGCTCCACGATCATGAAGAAGCTGATCGGCGCCTCGCCGGCGATGGAGCGGCTGCGCGAGGATATCCTCGATCTCGGGCAGGCCGACGGCCATGTGCTGATCGACGGCGAGACCGGGACCGGGAAGACGCTCGTGGCGCACGCGCTTCATGCCGTCGGACCGCGCGCAGGCAAGAAATTCTGCGTGATCTCCTGCGCCGCCTTTTCCGAGGACCAGCTTGCCACCCGGCTCTTCGGCCCGATGGAGGAGGGCGGTCAGATCCCGCTTGTCGAGGAGGCGCGCGGCGGGACGCTGGTGCTTGAGGATGTCGAGGCGCTGAGCCAGGGGCTCCAGGCCCGGCTCCTGACCTTCATCAACGATCAGGGCACACCGGCCGAGACCCGGATCATCGCGATCTGCAACGACCACGAACAGGGCCGCACGGTCGAGGACGCGCTGCGCCCCGACCTCTACTACCGGCTCGCGGCGCTCAAGATCATGCTTCCGCCCCTGCGCCAGCGCGGCGAGGATATCCTGACGCTCTTCACCCGCCTCGCGGAGCAATTCGCCGAGGAGTACGGCTGCGACGCGCCACAGGTGACGGCGCAGGAAGCCGCGCAGCTTCTTCAGGCGCCGTGGCCCGGCAATGTCCGCCAGCTCATCAACGTGGCGGAGCGGGCGGTTTTGCAGAACCGCCGCGGGTCCGGCTCCATCGCCTCGCTTCTCATGGCCGAGAACGAGGAGGCCGGCCCGGCGATGACGACCGAGGGCAAACCGCTCAAGGATTACGTCGAGAGCTTCGAGAAGATGCTGATCGACAATACGATGCGCCGCCACAAGGGCTCCATCACCGCGGTGATGGAGGAACTCAGCCTGCCGAGGCGGACGCTGAACGAGAAGATGGCGAAATATTCCCTGCAGCGGGCCGACTATCTCTGATCGAAATCACAAGGCGAAACGGCCTCCGATCCGGTGCCGCCAGAGCGGCGGCGGCGCCTTGTCACCATCGGCGGCCAAATTGGCCATTGTCTTTGACCGGCCTTCGCCGCTAAAATCGCCGAATGTCGCTCATCGCGCGTCGCGTGTGAGGCGATCCATCAGATTCTCTGCCGATCCGGTGTCCCGGCACCACAGCCCCGATTCGGAATATGGCAGGCCGAATGGCCGCAAGGCCGCACTTACGCCCCCGACCGTATTTGGCCGGGGCCAGAAATGGATACCGAAAGGTATCCGGGACAGAACCGCGATGAAACGCGTGAGGACAGAGCAGCGGATCACAGGCTGGCCATTGGCCGCCCCCGCTGCATTTTCCCCGCCCGGAATCGCCTCAGCAATTGACCGCGACATCTCGTCCGCCCCGCAAGGGTCTCGGGCCTCTGTCGCGTTCGGAAAGATCACATGGCCAAGAAAATGCTCATCGATGCCACCCACGCGGAAGAGACCCGCGTCGTGGTGGTCGACGGAAACAAGGTTGAGGAATTCGACTTCGAGACCGTCAACAAACGCCAGCTTGCCGGCAATATCTACCTAGCGAAAATCACCCGGGTCGAACCCTCGCTTCAGGCGGCCTTCGTCGATTACGGCGGCAATCGCCACGGTTTCCTTGCCTTCTCGGAGATCCATCCCGACTACTACCAGATTCCCGTCGCCGACCGGCAGGCACTTCTGGCGGAGGAGCGGGCCTATGCCGAGGCGCTCGACGCCGAGGAGAACGGCGGCGGCCGCCAGCGTCGGCGCGGCAAGTCGCAGAACCGGGCCGAGAAGGCGCGCCGCGACGACGTCGTGACGACCAGCGACGACATTCCTGGCATGACCGTCCTCGACCACAGCGATGAGACGGAGACCGAGGACGAGGCGCTGAACGCACCTGCAACCGGGACCGTGAGCGAAGAGCCCGCGGCCGAAACCCCGTCCGAACCCGCGCCCGAGCGCGAGGAACCCTATGTCGCCGCCGACCACGCCTCCGACACCGACGAGGACATCGAATCCGTCGCCGAAGAGGATGTGAGCGAGGAAATCCGCCAGCCCCGCAAGCCGCGGCCGCGCAAGTACAAGATCCAGGAAGTGGTCAAGGTCCGGCAGATCATGCTGGTCCAGGTGGTCAAGGAGGAACGCGGCAACAAGGGCGCGGCGCTGACGACCTATCTCAGCCTCGCCGGCCGCTACTGCGTGCTGATGCCGAACACCGCGCGCGGCGGCGGCATTTCCCGCAAGATCACCAATGCCGCCGACCGCAAGAAGCTGAAGGAGATCGCGGGCGAGATCGAGGTGCCGGATGGCGCCGGCCTCATCATCCGCACCGCCGGCAGCCAGCGGACCAAGTCCGAGATCAAGCGCGACTACGAATACCTCATGCGGCTCTGGGAGCAGATCCGCGATCTCACGCTGAAGTCGATCGCGCCTGCGCCGATCTATGAGGAAGGCGACCTCATCAAGCGCACGATCCGCGACCTCTACAACAAGGACATCGACGAGGTTCTCGTCGAGGGCGCGGACGGCTACCGCGCGGCCAAGGACTTCATGAAGATGATCATGCCGTCCCACGCCAAGAACGTGAAGCATTACCACGAGGGCCTGCCGCTCTTCGCCCGCTTCCAGGTCGAAAGCTACCTCGCCGCGATGTTCAACCCGACCGTCCAGCTCAAGTCCGGCGGCTATATCGTCATCGGCGTGACTGAAGCTCTCGTCGCCATCGACGTGAACTCCGGCCGGGCGACCAAGGAAGGCTCGATCGAGGAAACCGCGCTCAAGACAAACCTCGAGGCGGCCGAGGAAGTGGCGCGGCAGCTCCGGCTTCGCGACCTCGCCGGCCTCATCGTCATCGACTTCATCGACATGGAAGAGCGGCGCAACAACGCCGCCGTCGAGAAGCGCCTGAAGGAAAAGCTGAAATCCGACCGGGCGCGGATCCAGGTCGGCCGCATCTCGGGCTTCGGCCTTCTGGAGATGAGCCGCCAGCGGCTCCGCCCCGGCATGCTGGAGGCGACGACGGCGCCGTGTTCGCATTGCCACGGCACCGGGATCATCCGCTCCGACGACAGCCTCGCGCTTCAGGTCCTGCGCCAGCTGGAAGAGGAGGGGACGCGCAAACGCTCGCGCGAGGTGCTCCTCAAGGCCCCCGTCGCGGTCGTCAACTTCCTCATCAACCAGAAACGCGAGCATATCGCCCAGATCGAGGCCCGCTACGGCATGGCCGTCCGGATCGAGGGCGACCCGGCGATGGTGAGCCCGGACTTCTCGATCGAGAAGTTCAAGACGGCGACCCGCAACGTGCCGGAAGCCGTCACGCCGGTCGTCTCGGTCGATGCCCTGCGGATGGACGAACCGGAGGAGGAAGACGAGGCGATCGTCGAAGAGGACGACGAGGCCGAGGACACCCCCGCCGCCGCGACGGGCGAGGGGGAAGGCGAGCCCGGCCGCAAGAAGAAACGCCGCCGGCGGCGGCGGCGGAAGTCCGGCGGTGGCGGTCAGGCCGAGGTGTCGGCGGACGCCACGGACGACAGTGCCGAGGACGTGGCCGAGCCGGCTCTGCCCGAGGATGTGGCCGAAGAATCTCCCGCGCCGGAAGAGGCGGCAAAGCCGAAACGGACGCGCAGCCGTGGCCGGTCGAAGTCCAAGCCGACCGAAGAGCCCGCCGTGGAAGCGGCGGCGGTGGCCGAGGCGGCGGTAGAGACCCCGACGGAAGCCGAAGCTCCGGCCGAAGCCGAAGCCCCGATTGAAGAAGCGAAGCCAAAGCGGCGCACGGCCGCGCGGAAGAAGCCCGTGAAGGATGACACCGCGCCGGACGCCGCAGCCGAGGAGAAAGCACCGAAACCCCGCGCCACGCGGTCGCGGGCGAAGGCAAAGGCGGCCGAAGCCCCGGAACCCGTAGCCGTGCCGGTCACCGAACCCACCGCAGCCCCCATCGCTGAACCGGCCGTCGTTGCCGCGCCCGCGCCGGAACCGATGCCGGAGCCGGTCGCCGCGTCGGCATCGGCCGCGCTTCAACCCGATCCGGATCTCGGTGGCGAGATTGCGGCGGAGGAAGAAACGAAGCCCAAGCGTCGTGGCTGGTGGTCGCTCGGTCGCTGAACCGGCGCCGACAGGAAAGGAAAAGCCGGGCCGTCAAGCCCGGCTTTTTTGTCTGCGTCGGGCCTTCCCTGTGGGCGAAGCCGCATCCAGCAATGCCGTTCGCGCCGCCACACCGATGTGACACCCCGTGACCGATTGCCCGCGTGACGGCGGGCGAGCCTTCGGATAAGGGTTGGCCATGTTCGAGACTGGCATCATGGATGCGGGCTTCGCGCTCGCCGCGCTCATCGCCCTTTTCGCGGGGGTACTCTCCTTCCTCAGCCCCTGCGTGCTGCCGATCGTGCCGCCGTACCTTGCCTATATGGGCGGCATCAGCATGGGCGAGATGCGGGACGCACGCGCCGGGCGGCGGCGGACGCTGGCGGCGGCGGGCTTCTTCGTCCTCGGCCTCTCGACGGTCTTCCTGTTCCTCGGCTTCACCGCCTCGGCCTTCGGGCAGTTCTTCCTGCGCAATCAGGACTGGTTCGCCTCTATCGCCGGCATCGTGGTAATGGTCTTCGGCGCGCATTTTCTCGGCGTCTTCCGGATTCCCTTCCTCGACCGTGAAGCGCGGATCGATGCCGGCGATCAGGGTGGGTCGGCGTTCGGCGCCTATATCCTCGGGCTTGCCTTCGCCTTCGGCTGGACGCCCTGTATCGGGCCACAACTCGGCATGATCCTGGCGCTTGCGGCGCAGGACGGGTCGATTACCCGGGGCACGGCGCTTCTTGCCGTCTATGCGATCGGGCTCGGGATTCCGTTCCTGCTGGTCGCCGCCTTCTTTCCGCGCCTCACGGGCGTCATGGCATTTCTCAAGCGCCACATGACCCGCATCGAGCGGATCATGGGCCTGCTTCTCTGGACTATCGGCCTTCTGATGCTCACAGGCGGGTTCAGCCAGTTCTCCTACTGGCTCCTGGAGACGTTCCCGTCGCTCGCCACCCTCGGCTGATCCCGGTCAGCCGGCGCAGGCCCCCCCGAGCTTCGCCAGCACCGCGTCGCCGTCCTCGGCGCTCATGTACCGGCTCCAGCCCAAACGGTAGGAAAGTCCGTCGCCCGCCTTGTTGATGAACTCGGCCAGAGTATCTCCTGCTGGGCTGAGGATCAGAAGGCGGCCTGAATTCTCCTCCTCGACCATGAAGTTCCCGTCCGGCATGCGCCTGAAAAGCCCTTCGAAGAGCGTCTTGACGTCAGGTTTTTCCATCATCTGGACCCAGGGATTGCTGGTCTGCCCGGTATCGAAATCATAGGCCGTGATCTCGTTCGTCCCATGCACACGCGCGCCGGTGCCCTTGTCGTAGGCGTTGTTGTTGAAAACCGCGATCCGGTGGCTGTCGAGGATGTCGACGTCATGCTGGGCAAGCCACGGCCCCTGCTGCTGCCAGACAATCTCGTCCGTCGACGGACGGTAGAGCATCAGCATCGAGAGGTGCCGGAAACTCAGGAAAAGGTCGCCCTTCTTCCAGTGGGGGCCATCTTCCAGAACCGGCTGGATATCGTTGATGTGAATCGGGTCCTTCTGATAGCGCCCGGCGGTGAAGAGCGCGTATTCCATCCCGTGGCGCAACAGGATCTCCGCCGCCGAGATGTTTTCGAGCACCGTCCCGTCGGCCCCGATATGGGCGAGGGAATCCTCGACGAAATCCGGCGAGACGCGCTCGATCTTGCTCGGCTCGATATAGGACGGAATCCACCAGCCGCCGGCCCCGTCGCTTTCGGTCGAATGGTGGAACAGAAGCTCCGTCTGACCCCAGACTTTTTTCGAACAGGCGTCGAGCGCGAAGAGGAAGGACTGGTGATCCTTGATGATCAATGCGCCGTTCTCGGTAAGAATGGGGTGAATTGCGCGATAGTGCGTCGTGTTCCAGTTCGTGTACTCGGCGATTCGCGAATCGCGCGGGGTGCCCGCGAGAAGCGAGTCGGCATCCGGCGCCCAGCTGTGTTTCACCATGCCGTCGGCCAGTGAGACGAGTTCGACGATATGCCGGGCGCGGTCGCCGTCATAGCGCGACAGAAGGACGTATCCGGTTTCTTTCGCGCCCGCGGCAAAGGTCCAGCCGGCGGGTTTGTCGGCAAACCGGTTCGGCACGAAGGCGGCCATCGAAAGGTCTTTGCTGAGGAGTTCCTTAAGGGTGTCGGGGATTTCGGCGATGTCGAGGGCCGCAGGCCCGATCGGCCCGAACCGGTGGGTTTCACGCTCGCCGTCCAGGACCGCCGCGCCGAAGCCGACCGCCCCGAGCGTGCCGATCAGAAACAGGATCAGAACCACCCAGAATTCGATCTTCGCGAAAAGCAATCTTTGCATCAAACCACCCATTTGCAGCCCATTTTCCCCGCAGGGCCGACAGTAACACCGCCGGGGCGCCCGACAAAGCCGCAATCCGGGCTGGTATTGCCGGCTTGTGCTAGGAATTTCAGGGAGATGAGGCGCGATTCGAGGCGTCGGCTTTGGCAAGATGACGGAGGTCGTGCTAGCGTTCGGAGCGCGGCTATTGCGTCCGGCCCGAGCCGGCGGCGGTGGCGACCGAAGGACATTTGAGAATGATTTTGATCACCCCATGCGCAAAGATGCGCGCCGCGTTTTCCGCCCCGGACAATCGCGGGACCGGCGCGGCAGGGGTCGCCGCGCCGGGCGGGGTGTCACGCCGAGGTCCAGCGCAACTCGCCGTCGAGCTTGCCGTTCTGGACCAGACCGCGCAGCACGTTCAGCCGAATGAAGCGCGACTCGCGGATCGCCTCCGCGCCGAAGTCGATGGCCCGGACCTCTTCAGCGAGTTCCCTGACGGCCGTGGCGAAGTCCTTCTGCGGCTGATGGTTCGGGGCAAGCGCCGCGAAACGCGCGAAATCCACGCGGTAGGAGCGCTTGTCGGGGGCGGCGTTCGTGTTGATCTCGACCGCGACGCCGCCGAGAAGTTCCGCCACTTCGCGGGCCAGCTGGCCGACCTGCCAGGTCCAGGCCTGACTGCCGACATTGACCTCGACCATGCTGTCGCCAGCCCGTGTCACCGCCCATTCGATGGCGCGCGACATGTCCTCGACATGGATCAGGGGGCGCCAGGGCGAGCCGTCCGAAAGCACCTCGATCTTGCCGGTGCGCAGCGCCGTCGCCACGAAATCGTTGAGGACGAGGTCGAGCCGCAGCATCGGGCTCGCGCCGCAGGCGGTGGCGAAGCGCAGGGACGTGATCATGAACTCGTCGGTGGCCAGCCCGCGCAGCCCTTCCTCCGTCGCGACCTTGGATTTCGCGTAGGCGGTGAGCGGGTTCAACGTGTCGGTCTCTTTCCGCAGGCTGTCCGATCCCGCGCCGTACATCGAGCAGGACGAGGCGAAGACGAAGCGCCTGACGCCGGCCGCGCGCGCGGCCCTGGCGGCCTTCAGGACGGCGGCCGAGTTGATGTCGGCGGTGGCGTCCTCGAACTCCTTGCCGATCGGGTCGTTCGACACGGCGGCAAGGGCGACGACGGCATCCATCCCCTTGAAGTCCGCCTCGGTCAGGTCGCGCACATCGGCGCGGCGCTGGCTGGCGAAGACGGGATCGGGGAAGGGCGCGGCCTCGGAACCTGTGAACCAGTTGGCGTCGATGCCGTGAACGGCGATGCCGGGCAGCGCGCGGGTCAGATGGGTGGCGACGACCGGGCCGATATACCCGCGATGGCCGACAAGCAGAATGTTCATGTTCAACGTCTTCCTTTTCAAATGCCGCCGGAGCCGGTTCCGGGGGCTCGTCCCTGTCGGTCCGCCGACCGACGGAGGACGGCGGCCCTGGCCGGCTGGCGGTGGTCCCCCCAGCGCCATAGCTGTAGCGAAACCAAGGGCTTTGTGCTACCCCGCTGCGCGGGGATCGAGTGCGCCGGAACGGGACGAAACGGTCCCGGCAGCCGGCGTGAGATGGGGCGGCTGGACTCCGGTCCCGCGGATCTGCCCGTCAGGCGTGTGAAGGAGTTCAGATCATGAAATGCGTTCTGCTGGCCGGAGGGCTCGGCACCCGCCTTGCCGAGGAAACGGTGCGGATCCCCAAGCCGATGGTCGAGATCGGCGGCCGCCCGATCCTGTGGCACATCATGAAGATCTACGCCGCCCACGGCATCAACGACTTCGTCGTCTGCTGCGGATACAAGGGCTACGTGATCAAGGAATATTTCGCGAACTACTACCTGCATGGCGCCGACGTGACCTTCGACCTCCGGAAGGGCACGACAGAGATCGTCAACAACCAGACCGAGCCGTGGCGCGTGACACTGATCGATACCGGTCAGGAAAGCATGACTGGCGGGCGCCTGCGCCGTGTGATGCCCTACCTCAAGGACGAGGAGGCGTTCTGCATGACCTATGGCGACGGCGTCGGAAATATCGACGTGACGCAGCTCATCGCCTTCCACAAGGCGCATGGGCGCATGGCGACCGTGACGGCAGTGCCGCCCGCCGCGCGCTTCGGCCGGCTCGACATCAGCGACGGTCACGTGCGGGAATTCTCTGAAAAGCCGGCCGATGACGGCGGCGTCATCAATGGCGGCTACTTCGTCCTGTCGCCTCAGGTGGCCAGGTATCTCGAGGACGACGCCACGATCTGGGAACGCGCGCCGCTCATGGGTCTCGCCCACGACGGAGAGTTGATGGCCTACGAGCACAAGGGCTTCTGGCAGCCGATGGACACGATCCGCGAGAAGCAGGAGCTGGAGGCGTTCTGGGCGACGGGGAAAGCGCCATGGAAGATTTGGTAAGGGCCGGGACGACCCATCAGACAGGAGAGTATCGCGTGACCAGTTATCCGAAATGCCGGCATTGCGGCGCCGAAATGCCGTTGACCTTCGTCGATCTCGGGCTCTCGGCCGTGGCCAATTCCTACGTGCCGATGGACAAGGCGGACGAGCCGGAGCCGAAATACACGCTCCACACCCGCGTCTGCGAAAACTGCTGGCTGGTGCAGGTCGATGAGGATGTGCCGCCGGAAAAGATCTTCACCGGCGATTACGCCTATTTCTCCTCCTTCTCCGACAGCTGGCTTGCGCATATGAAGGCGTATGCCGACATGGTGACCGAGCGCTTCGGTCTCGGCCCGGATAGCTTCGTGATCGAGATCGCGTCGAACGACGGCTACCTTCTGAAGAATTTCGTTGCGGTCGGCATCCCGGTTCTCGGGATCGAGCCGTCCGGCTCCGTCGCCGCGGCTGCCGAAAAGGCGGGGGTGCCGACGCTCGTGGACTTCTTCGGCGAGCGCATCGCCAAGAAACTTTATGACGAGGGCAAGCGGCCGGACCTCATCTGCTCGGCCAACGTCCTTGCCCATGTCCCCGGCATCAACGACTTCGTAGCGGGCATCGCGCAGCTTTTGACCGGGGACGCCGTCTACACGGTCGAGTTCCCGCATCTCCTGCGCCTCGTCAAGGAGGTGCAGTTCGACACGATCTATCACGAGCACTATTCCTACCTGTCGCTCCTCGCGGTCGAAAAGGTGTTCTCGTCCAAAGGCTTGCGCGTCTTCGACGTGGAGGAACTGCCGACCCACGGTGGATCCTTGCGGGTCTATGCCTGTCGCAGTGACGCCTCCCACGCCGAATGCTCCGGCGTCGCCAAGGTGCGCGGCGACGAGGCGGCCGCGAGGCTCGACAGCGCCGCCGGATACGAAGGGTTTTCCGAACGGGTCGAAGCGGTGCGTGACGGCCTTCTGGATTTCCTGAAAAAAGCAAACGCGCAAGGCAAGCTCGTCGCCGCCTACGGGGCGGCCGCGAAAGGCAACACGCTTCTCAACTATTGCCAGATCGGCCCCGACCTCGTCGCCTATTGCGTCGACCGCAATCCGGCCAAGCAGAACACGCTTCTGCCCGGCAGCCGCATCCCGGTCTTCGACGTCGATGAACTCAGGACACGTCAACCCGACTTCGTGCTGATCCTGCCATGGAACCTCAAGGCCGAGGTCATCCGCCAGCTTTCGGACCTTCGCGATGGCGGCACCCGCTTTGTCACCGCCGTCCCGGCGATCTCCGTGACGGCATGAGCGCGGGGCGCGTCCTCCTGACCGGCGGGTCCGGTCTGATCGGTCGCCATGTCGGCGCGGCGCTGAGGGCGCTTGACTACGAGGTCGTGGCGGTGTCGCGCCGCCCCGGCTGCATGACCGGGAACCTTCTCGACGATCCCGAGGGGATCGTGGTGCGGGCCGGGGCGGATCACCTGATCCATCTCGCCTGGCATGACGGCGCGGATCGCTGGAGCGCGCCGGAAAACCTCGATTGGGTGGGGGCAAGCCTCCGGCTTCTGCGCGCCTTCGCGGAGGCTGGGGGCACCCGCGCGGTGATGGTGGGAAGCTGCGCCGAATACGACTGGTTGGACGGCCACCTGACCGAAACGACGCCGCTCAGGCCCGCCACGCTCTACGGTGCCGCCAAGGCCGCGACCTCAATGGCCGCGCTGGCCGGAGCAGGGGTGATGGGCGTTTCGCTCGCCTGGGCGCGGCCCTTCTTCTGCTACGGGCCCGGCGAGCCGAAGGGGCGGCTCTTCGGCGACCTCATCAAGGGGCTTGCCGCCGGCGAGACGGTGGACTGCACAGACGGCCTCCAGCGCCGCGATTTCCTCCACGCCGCCGATATCGCCGAGGCGCTCGTCCTGCTCCTGGCCGGCGAGGTCGAGGGGGCGGTGAATATCGGGTCGGGCCATGCCGTGCCGGTCAAGGACATGATCGAGAAGATCGCCCGCGACATGGGGCGCGAGGACCTTATCCGCTTCGGCGCGCGGCCGCGCCCTGAGAACGACCCCGCGCTGATCGAGGCCGACGTGACCCGGCTCAGTCGCGATGTCGGCTTCCGACCCCGCTTTGACATGGAAACCGGCATCCGCGCGGTCCTGAAAGCGGAAGGAGTGATCCGGTGATCGTCGCCCTCCGTGCCCGCCCCGAACTCTGGCGTTTCTTGAAATTCCTCGTCGTCGGCGTCGCGAATACCGCCTTCGGCTTTGCCGTCTACGCCGTGCTCCTCCGGCTTCTCGGCCTGCCCTGGCAATGGGCGCTCGGGCTCTCCTATGTGATCGGGGTTCTGTGGAACTTCGTCATGCATGGCCGCATCGTATTCGGCACGCAAGGGTTGCGCCGGCTGCCGGCCTACGTCCTGGCCTATGTCGCGCTCTTTTTCCTCAACAAGTGGGTGCTGAGGGCCGCCATCGACACCGGCCTCTCGGAGCTTTGGGCACAGGCGCTCCTCGTCCTGCCGATGGCGATGGTGGCCTTTGTCTTCGTCTCGCTCGCATTGACCGGGCGGCTGCCTTTCGGAAAGGGATCTTCATGACGTTTGCCGGTACCCGGACCGAGACCGCGCCGCGCGCGATGCTGATCCTCGGCCTTGTCGTGCTGGTCTCGGCGGCGGTGACGCTGGCCGGCCTGCCGGTCTTGCGCGACACGCTGATGCAGTGGGATCTTGGCCTCGGCGACAGCCCGTATTTCCTGCCCGGCCACGCGCTGGAACTCTACCTCGTTACCCCGGCGACCGCCCTTGCCACGAGCATCTTCCTCCTCGCCCCCGGCCTTATCCTCTCGGCCGTCTTCGGGCGACAGAAACATGCCGCGGCCTGGCTTGTCTCTGGCCTCACCATCGCGATCCTCGTCCATATCGGCGTGACCACGGCCTTCCAGCTCGCCACCGGCATCACCGCCAAGGGCACGACCTATGCCTGGCTCATCCTCGCGCTCGACATCGCCTGTCTCGCCATCGCCGGGCTCAGGCTGTCGGCGGGACAACCGCACCGGCTGCGGCTTCAGGGGCAGGGGGGCGATCTCTGGATCGCGCTCGGCCTCTTCTGGCTTTGCCTCGTTCTCTTCGCGCCCAAGTTCTACTGGGAGAACTTCACCGGCGACGGCTCTGGCTCCTTGCAGTTCGCGAGGCTCTATATCGCGAAGCTCTGGCCGTTCTGGACGCCGGAGGCCGGGCCGATCCGCAACGCGCCCGGCCTGACGATGGTCCTCTTCGTCATCCCGGAAAGCTGGTTCGTCCGGCTCTGGGGCGAATGGGAATTCTCGGTCCGTGCGCCTCTCCTCATGTATCTGGCGCTTCTCTACCCGGTGCTGACCCAGCTCATCCGCACCGGGCGAGAGTCGCTGCCCGCGCTCCGGCCCGCCGATCACGCGCTGATCGTCGCGGCACTCCTCCTCTACACGCTCGCCAATGTCTATTCAGGGGGCTACCACGTCTATTTCGGCGACAGCCCGATGCCCGCCGCGCGCGAGACGCTGTCGCTGATCTGCTTCCTCGGCTATGCGCTCTTCTTCATCGAGGACCGGCGCTGGCTGATGCTCGCCACCGGTGTGATGACCCATCTGGTGATCCCGACGGGCGGTCTCTGGCTTCTGATGTGGCCGGCCGCCGTGTTCCTCACCTTCCGGCCGATCCCCTGGGCGCGGCTCTTCGTGGCCGCAGGCGTCGTCGGCGTCGCCGGGTTCATCTCGGTGATCCTGCCGAAGATCATCGTGGTGCTCGGCCTGCCGTTCCCCGGCGACGAATTCGGCGCCGGAAACATCATCACGCGCCTGCGTTTCATGACCTTCGCGGATTGGAGCCGGTTCGCCTTCTGGGCCGTGCCCGCCGGCATCCTGCCCGCGCTTTTCCTTCTGACCTGGCCGAGGCAGGACCGGATCGCGCGGGCACTGACGCTGGTGACGCTTGGCTATTTCCTCTTCTTCTACCTCCAGGCCTACCGGGTGCTGCTGCACCATTTCATCCCGGCGATGATCCCCCCGCTGGTCGTCATGTACCGCTCAGAGCTTTGGGATCGCCATCAACCCGTGCTTCGCATCGCGGCGGCGGTGCTCATCGCGATCTCGGTCTGGCTGTCCTGGCCGCGCGAGATGAAGATGCACGGGTTCGAGCGGGTGATCGGCCAGCATGTCGTGACCGAGGGGCCGCTTTTCGAAAGCGCAGACCGCGGCGACGGCGACCGCTTCCGGGGCTTTGACGAAAAGGCCCTCGACATCGCACACGTCCTCCTCGGCAACCTCTTCAAGATGACCTATGGCGAGGACGACCCGAAGGAGCGCTACTACGGTGCGCCGCTGGTCTGGTGGTACTACTCGGAATTCGACAAGCCCGAGGGGCAGGCCATCAACTACGTCCTGAAGCCGCTCGATCAGGCGACCGGGGCCGACGGCACGCTTTTCGATGCAAAGGACGGCTACGGCCTCTACATCCGCGACATGGACCTTTATCAGGCGCATGCGACGACGAAGCTTCCGGTCGATACCGGGGCGGTGATCTATATCACACCGCGCACCGTGATCTACGGCCACGGCGCGAAACGGGGCGACCGCTTCGTCTTCGACATCGTGCCGCCGATCAAGCGGATGCTGGGACTGAAAGATCAATAGGGCAGGGTAATGGACAAGGCGAAACTCTTCTTCCTCATCGGCGCCGGCGCCTTGGTGCTCGGCGGCACCTTTACGGCCGGGCTTTACTCGGCCGTGCGCGAGAACAAGGCCTACGACCTGGTCTGGGGTACGCTCGACGAGGCCAAGACGCTTTACGAGGAGCTGCCGAACCTGCGCGGAACGGAACCGATCCACTTCCTGCGCCCGGCCCGCTACGAAGGCTCCGGCGTCACCGTGAACAGCTCCGGCAAGGACGACCTGATCCTGCTCTCGGGCTTCATGGACGGCAACAACCGCGCCCGGCTGATCCGCCGCGACGGCACCGTGGTGAAGGACTGGGAGCTCAGCGCCCATGCGCTTTTCCCCGACACCTCGTTCTTCCGCGACAACCCGGCGACCGACTGGAACGCGATCACCCACGGCACGATCATCACGCCGGGCGGCGACATCGTGTTCTCGTTCGAAAGCGGCGGCATGGCCAGGCTCGACCGCTGCGGCAAGCCGGTCTGGACGACGCCCGGAATCGTCAACCACCACTCGCCGAACTGGCTGTCGGACGGCGGCGTCGTGGTCTCGGGCGGCCGCTATGTCGACAAGCCGAACAGCCAGATTCCCTGGCCCTTCTCGGGGCCCTACTGGGAAGACCTCGTCTTCAAATACGACGCCGACGGCAACAAGGTCTTCGAAAAGGCCGTCACCGACCTGATGATCGAGAACGACATGGAGGCAGTCCTGACCTCCACCGGCTTCTTCAAGACGCGGGTGGGGGGCGAATTCCACCTCAACGAGGTGGAGGAACTTCCCGCGAGCCTCGCCGCCGACTTCCCGATGTTCGAGGCGGGCGACCTGATGCTGTCGCTCAGGAACCGCAACATGATCCTGGTGACCGATGCGGAGGTCACGAAGATCAAGTGGTGGAAGATCGGCCCCTTCATCCGTCAGCACGATCCGGATTGGGAAAAGGGCGGCAAGATCACAGTTTTCGACAACCATTCGGACGAAACCCTGGACGGGAGCCGCGGGGGAGGCAGCCGGATCTGGCAGATCGACCCGGCTACGGACGGGGCCGTGACCCTCTATGGCGGGCGCGAGGATCAGTTCATGTATTCGCCCGAACGCTCGACCCACCAGACCCAACCCGACGGCAACCTGATGATCACCGAGGCGCAATCAGGACGCGCCTTCGAGGTGACGCCGGCGGGCAAGATCGTCTGGGAATACATGAACCGCTACGACGCGGGCCGGGTCACCTGGCTTCACGATGCGGAGGTCTTGGACCCGTTCTACTTCACCGTCACCGACTGGAGCTGCAACTGAGGCGCCGCGCATAGCCAACCGCTCAGTTCATCGGCGTATGCCGGGTCCAATTCGCGTCATAGTGGATGATCTCGCGACCGGGAAAGGCCGCGCGGAGCGCATCCTCGTCGAGCGTTCCGGTGTCGTGCAGGAAGATCGGCCCCGGCCCGGATAGCCAAGGATCGTTAAGGATGAAGGCAGACCCCTCGTCGCCCGATTTCTTCATGATCACGATGGCGTTGCCGAATTGTCCGGTCGCGGCCGTCTCGCGGTAGGTCCTGTGGAAGTTGCCGTATTCGTAGAATTTCACCACGCCGCGCCACGGCGTGAAGACGAAAAGCCCGAAGACGCAGCAGAGCCCGAGAATGGAATCGATGCGGATGAAATTCATCCCGTCCGCCCCCGGAAAGCGGGCGCGCAGCGCGTCGTAGCCGCGGGCGGACAGGTAAAGCAGCGGGAAGGATGCGAGGAACCAGTAGCGCGGCCCGAAATAGTAGCTGTCGGCAAACCAGTAGAAGGCCATCGTCACGACCACCGCCCCGATCACGAGGACCATCACCCAGTCGAAGGCGAGCTTGCGCCCCTGCCAGAGGAAAAAGGCGAAGACCAGCGCCAGCGAGCCGACCGACCAGCCGAGAAGGTCGAATTGCAGGCTCGCGATCAGGTTGATCGTGTTCAGCACGGCCTCGACCGGCCCGTGCCCGACCCAGAGGTCGAGCATCCTCCAGCCGCCCGGCGGGCCGATCTCAGGCCCGAACCCGTAGGCATTCGCGCCCATCCCCCAATGGAGGTCGAGATAATCGCTGAGCGCGAGGCGGAGCGGCGATCCCGTCATCTGGTAATTGTGAAGAAGCAGCAGGCTCCCCGTGGCCGCGCAGCCCGCGACGTAAAGCGCGGCGCGCCGAGCCGAGCCGCCCGGTCCGGCCAGAACCCAAAGCCCGGTCAGCCCGCCGATCACCAGACCGTCGAGGGGCCGCGTCGCGAAGATCCAGCCCATGGCGAGCCCCGCGAGCACCAGCCGCCGCACCTCCCGCCCGCTTGCGGCGCGGGCGCGCAGCACCATCCACCACGCGAAAAGCATCAGCGTGAGGGTCAGCGTGTGCGGCATCAGCGAGGCCGCCGCGGCGATGAGCCAGGGCGAGGAGGCCATCATCAGCGCCACGAGGTCGGCCTGATCGCGGCCGACTTTCCTGAGCGCGATATCATAGGCGAGAAGCACCGAGATCCCGGCGAGGATCGGGTTGATGAGCCACGGCAGCCCCATCATCACGAAGGGCGCAAGCGCCAGCGGCCAGCCCGGCACCGAGGTCGAGAACCAGCGACCGTCCTTGACGTCGAGAAGGTAGTATTCGAGCCCCGGCAAAGCCGCATCAGGCGGTGCCGGCACGCTCAGCGCGCCCGAGGCGAAGGTGCGGGCCTGGAAGAGATAGGCGACCTCGTCCTCGACATGCGGCAGATGCTCGAACGCGAACTGCCCGAGCGCGAGGCTCGCCAGCACCATGAACGTTGCGGGCACGATCGGCGACAGCCGGTGAAGGCCGCTGATCGGGCTCCTGACCTGGCTCATCGCGACGAGGACCGAGAGGTGGAGGGCGATCAGCACCGCCCCGACGACGACATGCGCGAACCAGGCCACCGCCGCGCCGCGCCAGGCGTAGTTGAGAACCGGGGAGCAGAACGCGAAGCTGAGGCAGAGGAAGAGCGCGATCCGGCCCCAGCCCAATCGCCCGCCCGCCTCCGTCATGAGCCGCCCGACGCCGATCCGCGACAGCGCCGTCAGCGCCACCGCCGCCTCGATGGCCATCACGCCGACCATGACCCATTCCCGGCCGTTCTGCGGCTTAAGGTGCAGGGCAGGGAACCACAGGGGCTCCGTCATGTAGATCTGGGCGGCCCCTCCGGTCAGGAAGACGAAACCGAGCACCCCGAACCAGCCCGCCCCGCGTCGCACCGACAGGCCGAGCACCAGCAGGGCCAAAGCCAGAACCGAGAGCGCCCAGCGGTCGATCGGCTCGAACACCATTCCCGACGGCAAATTAGGTGCTGCCGTCGGAAGCAGGACGGCGGCAGCGAACACGGCGAACGCGGCGACAACAGCGGCCGGTCCGACCAGTCCGGAACGATAGGCCGGTGTCGTGGTCATGCTTTATGGGCAGCCAGCGACGTGACGCGGTCGGCACCGCCCTGGCGCCCCGGCGCGGCGATGTTGATCAACTCCTTCTCGATCACCGTCGGACCGCCGCGCACCTGGTTGTGGATCGCGGTGATGTATTCGCCGAGCATGCCGATGAAGAGAAGCTGGATCCCGGAAAGGAAGAACAGCGCCACGATGATCGTCGTCGTCCCGCGCGGCGCGTCGCCGATGCCGAGGAACCAGGCGAAGACCGAGAAGACCGAGAAGAGGATCGAGAACACGGCGATCCCGACCCCGACAAAGGTGCAGAACCGCATCGGCGCCTTGGTGAAGGCGAAGATCGCGTTCAGCGCCTGGTCGATCAGCATCATCAGGTTGTGCTTCGACACCCCGCGCTTCCGCGCCTTCCAAGTATAGGGGATGATGACCTTCTTGAACCCGACCGAGGCGATGATGCCGCGGATATAGGGGTAGTGGTCGTTGTGGCTGAGAACCGCGTCGAGCACCTTGCGGTCGACAAGCTGGAATTCGCCCACATCGGGCGAGAGTTCGAAATCGGACAGCCAGTTGACGATCCGGTAGAAGGCCTTGCGCGCCGAGCGCAGCATGAACCCTTCCTCGCGCGTGGAACGGGCGCCCGCGACCACGTCGTAGCCGCTTTCCCAGAGCTTCACGAATTCCGGCAGATGTTCGGGCGGATCCTGAAGGTCGACCGGCAACATGCAGAGCGTCGCATCCCCGGTGGAATGCCGGAGCCCGTTGAAGGTGGAGCGGTAGACCCCGAAGTTCCGCGCGTTGACCACGACCTTCACCGACGGATCCTTCGCCGCGATCGCGCGCAGAATCTCGACCGTGCGGTCGGAGGAGGCGTTGTCCACGAAGATGTGCTCGCGCTCGTAGCCGGGCAGATCGCGGTCGAAAATCGCCTTCACCGTCTCGTAACAGGTCTCGACGTTGTCTTCCTCGTTGTAACAGGGTGAAACGACAGTAATTTTCTTCATGGCGCTCAAATCCGGTGACTGGCTCTGATCATTGGTTCAAATGAGGCGAGCATTCCCCTTTGCCGCAGTGGCGCCCCGACTCGACGTCTTAGCAGTCTAGCGCAACTTCCACAGCCGCGAAGGAAAATTCGCGTCAGTACGATCCGGTTGGAACGGCGCGGCGGATGAAATCCGCTCTGAAATGGCGGATTGTGGACGAGCGCGGGACAAGCGGGCGGCAGCGGCGCGGGGTTGCGAAAAACGATAAACGGGTTTCGCTTTTCGTCAATTCGCCGCCGCCGGTCCCGATATAGTCCCGTGAAACGAAGGAGGATCGCTATGCCGCTCGCCATGAACAAGGAGGTCTTCATCACCTGCGCCGTCACCGGCTCGGGCGGGACCCAGGACCGCAGCCCGCATGTGCCGCGCTCGCCCGCCGAGATCGCGGACAGCGCCATCGCCGCCGCCAAGGCCGGGGCCGCGATCGTCCATTGCCACGTCCGCGACCCGGAGACCGGCAAGCCGTCGCGCGATCCGAAATACTACCGCGAGGTCACGGAACGCATCCGCGATTCGGCGACCGACGTCGTCCTCAACCTTACCGCCGGCATGGGCGGCGACATCGTCTTCGGCGGGGTGGAATCGCCGCTGCCGCCGGTCGCGGGTACCGACATGGTCGGCGCCACTGAACGCATGGCCCATGTCGCCGACTGTCTGCCCGAGATCTGCACCCTCGACTGCGGCACGATGAACTTCGCCGAGGCCGACTACGTGATGACCAACACGCCCGGCATGCTCCGCGCGATGGGCCAGATGATGACCGATCTGGGCGTGAAGCCCGAGATCGAGGCTTTCGACACTGGCCATCTCTGGTTCGCCAAGGAACTGGTGAAGGAAGGCGTGCTGAAATCGCCCGCTTTGGTGCAGCTTTGCATGGGCGTGCCCTGGGGCGCGCCGAACGACCTCAACACCTTCATGGCGATGGTCAACAATGTGCCCGCCGACTGGAACTGGTCGGCCTTTTCTCTGGGTCGTGACCAGATGCCCTTCGTCGCGGCTTCGGTTCTCGCCGGCGGCAACGTGCGCGTCGGGCTCGAGGACAACCTCTGGCTCGGCAAGGGGCAATTGGCGACCAACGCCCAGCTCGTCGAGCGCGCGGCGACGATCATCGAGAACCTCGGGGCGCGGGTGATCGGGCCGGACGAGGTGCGGGCAAAGCTCGGCCTGACAAAACGGGCGCCGAAGAAGCGGTGACGCCGGTGGTTACGGTGTAGCTACGGAAAGCATACGGCAAACATACGCCCGCCTGACGGGCTGAACGCGGAAAGGACGGGCGCATGGCGCGCAAGGCAGCGATCATCGGGGGCGGGGTTATCGGCGGCGGCTGGGCCGCGCGGTTCCTCCTCAACGGCTGGGACGTGGCGGTCTTCGATCCCGACCCGGAGGCCGAGCGCAAGATCGGCGAGGTGCTGGCCAATGCCCGCGCCGCACTGCCCGCGCTCTCGGACGTGCCGATGCCGCCGGAGGGCCGGCTGAGCTTCGCCGCCACCCTCACGGACGCCGTGCAAGGCGCGGATTACATTCAGGAATCCGTCTCCGAGCGGCTGGATCTGAAGCACCGCGTCTTCGCCCAGATCCAGCAGGCCTCACACGGCGTGCCCATCGGCTCCTCGACCTCGGGCTTCAAACCGTCGGAGTTGCAGGAAAGCGCAGCCGACCCCTCGGTGATCTTCGTCGCGCATCCCTTCAATCCTGTCTATCTGCTGCCGCTGGCCGAGGTCGTTCCCAGCGCAAAGTCCGATGCGAACGTTATTGAAAACGCAAAGGAAATCCTGCGAGAGATCGGGATGTTCCCGCTTCATGTCCGCAAGGAAATCGACGCCCATATCGCTGACCGCTTCCTTGAGGCCGTCTGGCGCGAGGCGCTCTGGCTCGTCAAGGACGGTGTCGCCACGACCGAGGAGATCGACGAGGCGATCCGCATGGGTTTCGGCCTCCGCTGGGGCCAGATGGGCCTCTTCGAGACCTACCGAGTCGCCGGCGGCGAGGCCGGAATGAAGCACTTCATGGCCCAGTTCGGCCCCTGCCTCAGCTGGCCCTGGACGAAGCTCATGGATGTGCCCGAATTCACCGACGAGCTCGTCGACCTGATCGCCGGCCAGTCCGACGCCCAGTCGGGCCACTACACGATCCGCGAGCTGGAACGGATCCGCGACTCCAACCTCATCGGCTTCATGCGGGCGCTGAAGGACCGCAACTGGGGCGCCGGAAAGGTCCTGCGCGAACATGACGAGCGCCGCCGCGCCGCCTTCCACGATACCGGCAAGACCGGCGAAGGCGCGCCGCTGGTCATGGCGCATATGCAGGTTCTGCCGGGCTGGATCGACTATAACGGCCACATGACCGAAAGCCGCTATCTCTTTGCCGCATCAGAGACTTCCGATGCGTTCCTCAGACTGATCGGCGCCGATATGGACTATGTGGCGGGTGGCCACAGCTACTACACCGCCGAAACCCATATCATGCATCTGGGCGAGGCGAAGCTCGGCGACCGTCTCACCGGCACGTTGCAGGTGCTGAGCTCGGACGAAAAGCGCATCCACGCCTTCATCCGGATCCAGCGCGGCGAGGAGGTGGTGGCGAGCCTCGAACAGATGTTCCTTCATGTCGACATGAAGGCCGGCCGCACTTGTCCCGCGGCGCCAGAGGTACTGGCGCGCCTTGCGCCCATCACCGAGGCCCACAAGGCCCTGCCGCGTCCCGAGGCCGCCGGTCGCCATGTCGGGCAACGGAAGTCATGACCCGCGTCCTCATCACCGCAGGCGCCGCCGGGATCGGCCGGGCGATGGCGAACGCCTTCGCCGCGACCGGGGCCGAGGTCTGGGTGACCGATGTCGATGACACCGCGCTCGTCACGGTTCCGGACGGGATCCGCGCCAGCAGGGTCGATGCCGCGGACGAAGCGTCGATGGACGCATTATTCAATGAAGTGAAGTCGGTATGGGGCGGCCTTGATGTTCTCTGCGCCAATGCCGGGATCAAGGGGCCGACGGCGTCGATCGAGGACATGCCGCTCGATGGCTGGCGCGGCTGCCTCGCGGTGAATCTCGACGGCGCCTTCCTTGCCGCGAAATATGCAACCCCGATCATGAAGGCGCAGCGCTCCGGCGTGATGACCTTTACCTCCTCGACGGCCGGTCTCTACGGCTTTCCCTATCGCGCGCCCTATGCAGCCGCGAAATGGGCGGTGATCGGCTTGATGAAGACCGTCGCGATGGAACTCGGTCCCTTTGGCATCCGCGCCAACGCGATCGCGCCCGGCTCCGTCACCGGCCCCCGCATCGACAGGGTGTTCGAGGCCGAAGCGAGGGCCAAGGGCATGACCACCGAGGCGGTCCGCGACGGCTATGCCGCCGGCACCGCGCTCGGCCGCCTCTCCGACCCCGAGGACATCGCCAACATGGCCGTCTTCCTCGCCTCCGACGGGGCCCGCATGGTCTCCGGCCAGGTGCTGACCGTCGACGGCTTCACCATCAATCCAGATCCCAAGGTGTAAGACATGGATTTCGGCCTGAGTGACGAACAGAAGATGATCGTCGAGACGACGCGCGCCTTCGTCGAAAACGAGCTTTATCCCCACGAGGCCGAGGTCGAACGCACCGGCCACCTCCGCATGGAACTGATAATGGAGTTGCAGGCCAAGGCGATAGAAGCCGGTCTTTACGCGGCCAACATGCCCGAGGAGGTCGGCGGCGCCGGCCTCGATACGCTGACATGGCTCCTCTACGAGAAGGAACTGGGGCGGACCAACTACGCGCTCCACTGGACCTGCGTCGCGCGGCCCTCGAACATCCTTCTCGCCGGGACGGAGGAGCAGAAGGAGCGCTATCTCCATCCTTGCATTCGCGGCGAGAAATGGGATTGCCTTGCCATGACCGAACCCGGAGCCGGGTCGGACTTGCGCGGCATGAAGGCGACGGCGCGCGAGGACGGCGATGACTTCGTCCTGAACGGCACCAAGCACTTCATCAGCCATGCCGACATCGCCGATTTCGCCATCGTGTTCATGGCGACGGGCGAGGAACAGACCCCGCGCGGGGTGAAGAAGAAGATCACCGCGTTCTTCGTCGACAAGGGGACGAAAGGCTTTTCCGTCCGCGAAGGCTACCGCAACGTCTCGCATCGCGGCTACACCAACGCCGTGCTCGAATTCGACGATTGCCGCCTGCCGAAAGGCCAGATCCTCGGCGAGGTCCACAAGGGCTTCGAGGTCGCCAACACTTGGCTCGGCGCCACACGTCTTCAGGTCGCCTCCACCTGCCTTGGTCGGGCCGAACGCGCCCTGGCCCACGCCATCAGCTATGCGGCGGAGCGCGAGCAATTCGGCCAGAAGATCGGCAAGTTCCAGGGAATTTCGTTCAAACTCGCGGATATGGCGATGGAACTTAAAGCGGCCGAACTCCTTACGCGTGAGGCTGCCTGGAAATTCGACCAGGGCACAGTGACCGAGGCCGACATGTCCATGGCCAAGCTCAAGGCGACCGAGGTTCTTGCCATGATCGCCGACGAGGCGATCCAGATTCACGGCGGCATGGGCCTCATGGACGAGCTCCCGCTCGAACGCATCTGGCGCGACGCGCGCGTCGAGCGGATCTGGGAAGGGACATCCGAAATCCAGCGCCACATCATCAGCCGCGAACTTCTGCGGCCGTTCGGCGCCTGACCTTTTCTTGCCTCCGGCGGGTGTATTCATGAACAGAAGACTTAACGGTCGGTTAACCATGTTCGGCCAATCTGAGAATGCGGGACAGGCGGGAGCGCCAATGACCGCAACAGGAGAAGGCACCTCGCCGCCGGCGTCGGGCCGGGGTGCTGATCTTTCCTTCTTCTGTTTTCAAATAATCTCGGGGGTCCGGGGGCAGACAGCCCCCGGCGCTCTCCACGGGACCGGAGGCCGGGCATGACGCGCGACCTCTCCCGGCTGCTGCGCCCCCGGTCCATCGCCGTCATGGGCTCGGTCTGGGCCGAGAACGTCATCGCCCAGTGCCGCAAGATGGGATTTGCCGGGCCGGTCTGGCCAGTCCACCCGACCAAGGCCGAGATCGGCGGGCTGAAAGCCTACCCCTCCCTCGCAGCCCTTCCGGGCGCTCCTGACGCGACTTTCATCGGCGTGAACCGCCACACCACGGTCGACGTCGTGGGCGAACTTGCCGCGATGGGCGCGGGCGGCGCGATCTGTTTTGCGTCCGGCTGGACAGAAGCCGGAGAACCGGAACTGGAGGACCGGCTCGTCGCGGCGGCCGGCGCGATGCCGATCCTCGGGCCGAACTGCTACGGTGTGATCAATTACCTCGACGGCGCGCTTCTCTGGCCCGACCAGCATGGCGGCCGGCGGGTGGAGCGGGGCGTGGCGCTCCTCAGCCAGTCCTCGAATATCGTCATCAACCTCTCGATGCAGACGCGGGGCCTGCCGGTCGCCTATGTCGCCTGCCTCGGCAATGCGGCGCAGATCGGCCTTGCGGAGCTTGCCGGCGCGCTCTTGTCCGACGAAAGGGTGACGGCGATCGGGATGTATGTCGAGGGTATCGACGATGCCCCGGCCTTCGCCGCCCTTGCCGAAGCGGCGCGCGCGGCAGGAAAGGGGGTCGTCTGCCTGAAGTCCGGCAAGACAGAGGCATCGCAGACGGCCGCCGCGTCGCATACCGCCTCCCTCGCCGGCGGCGGCGCGGCGTCGTCCGCCTTCCTCTGTCAGGCCGGTGTGGCGGAGGTGAATACGCTCCCGGAACTCCTTGAAACCCTGAAGATCTTTCACGTTCACGGACCGCGGATCGGGCCGCGCCTCTGCTCGCTCTCCTGTTCGGGGGGGGAGGCCGGGCTGGTCTCCGACCTCGCCCAGCCGTTCGGTCTGGAATTTCCGCCGGTGTCCGAGGCGCAGCGCATACGGCTTGGCGAGATTCTCGGGCCGATCGTCACCATCGCCAATCCGCTCGATTACCACACGTTCATCTGGGGCGACGGGTCGCGGACGACGGATGTCTTCACGACGATGCTCGCAGGCTACGATGCCGGGATCTTCGTGATCGACCCGCCACGGCCCGACCGCTGCGATCCGTCCTCGTTCCAGCCGGCGCTCGACGCCATCGTCGCGGCCGGGCGCTCGACCGGGAAGCCGGCTTTTCCCGTCGCCTCCTTGCCGGAGAACTTCGACGAGGACCGGGCGATTGCGATGATCGGGGACGGGGTTGCGCCGCTGATGGGGCTTGAGACCGCGCTCGGCGCGCTGAAGGCGGCCCAGACAGAGCCGGGGCGGCCGGGCTGGCGGCCAGCGCCGGCGATCCCGCCCCGCGCGACGCGGCTTCTGGACGAGGCAGAGGGCAAGCGGATGCTCGATGCCGCTGCCGTGCCGATCCCGCGCGGCGCGATCGGCGGGACGCTGGCGGAGGTGACGGCCAGGGCGGTGGGGCTCAAGCCGCCGCTTGCGCTCAAGGGCCTCGGCTTTGCCCACAAGACCGAGGCAGGCGCGGTGCGGCTCGGGCTCGCCAACCTCGACGGGCAGGCCGAGATGCCGGGGGCCACGGGCTATCTGGTCGAGGAGATGGTGACGGAAACGGTCGCCGAGATCCTGCTCGGGCTGCAGCGCGATCCGGTCTACGGCGTGACGCTGACGCTCGGGCTTGGCGGGGTGACGGCGGAGGTTCTGGCCGATACGGTGACGCTGGTCCTGCCGGTGACGGAGGCCGAGGTGCTGGGGGCGATGCGGAGGCTCCGGCTCTGGCCGCTGCTCGACGGCTATCGCGGCCGGCCGAGGGCCGACATGGCGGCGGTGGCGAAGATCGCGGTCCGGCTCGGGCAGGCCATGCTCGACCGGCCGGAGCTGGAAGAAATCGAGATCAACCCGATCCTCGTCCGGGAAGCCGGCGCGGTGGCGGTCGATGCGCTGATAAGGGAGGCAGTGTGATGGCTGAGATGGAGATGCGGACAGAAGGGCCGATCCGGACGCGGCGTGAGGGCGGCATCCTCGAAGTGACGCTCGACCGGCCGAAGGCCAATGCGATCGACCTCGCTACCAGCCGGATCATGGGGCTTACCTTCCGCGACTTCCGCGACGACGATACCTTGCGCGTCGCGATCCTGCGCGCCGAAGGAGAGAAGTTCTTCTGCCCCGGCTGGGATCTGAAGGCCGCCGCCGGCGGGGACGCGGTCGACGGCGATTACGGGGTCGGGGGATTCGGCGGGTTGCAGGAACTTCCGAACCTGAACAAGCCGGTGATCGCGGCGGTGAACGGCATCTGCTGTGGTGGCGGGTTGGAGCTTGCGCTTTCGGCCGACCTTATCCTCGCCTCCGACAGCGCCACCTTCGCGCTGCCCGAAATCCGGTCCGGGACCGTGGCCGACGCCGCCTCGATCAAACTGCCGAAACGCATCCCATATCATGTGGCGATGGACCTCTTGCTGACGGGCCGCTGGTTTGACGCCGAGGAAGCCTTGCGCTGGGGTCTCCTGAAGGAAATCACCACGCAAGCGGACCTTCTGCCGAAGGCGTGGGATCTCGCACGGCTTCTCGAAAGCGGACCTCCCCTGGTCTATGCCGCGATCAAGGAAGTGGTGCGGCAGGCCGAGGACATGCGCTTTCAGGATGCGCTGAACCGGATCACCAGACGGCAGATGCCGACGGTAGACCGGCTTTATTCCTCGGAAGACCAGCTCGAAGGCGCGCGCGCCTTCGCCGAGAAGCGCGATCCGGTCTGGAAGGGGCGCTAGGGCGTTTCGACATCTCGCGCCCCGCAAGAGAACCGGCGCGCGTCCCCGATGGCATCTGGCAAGATGGCGCCAATGGCGTTCATCTTGCCTGAAAATACCTCCGCCGGAGGCTCCCTCACTCTCCGCGCGGGAACCGCTTGCTCTCTTCGAGATTGTCGAGGTTCATGTGGTTGCGCATGTAGCGCTCGGAGGCCTTTTTCAGTGGCTGGTAGTCCCACGGGAAATAGTCGCCGTTCCGCAGGGCCTCGTAGACCACCCAGCGCCGGGCCTGGCTTTGCCGCACCTCGGCGTCGAAGCGGGCGAGGTCCCAGCGGGCCTCTGATTTTGCCCTGAGGCTGGCGAGGGTTCCGGCAAGGGCAGGGTCGTCCGCGAGGTTCGTCAACTCGTGCGGATCGGCCTCGAGATCGAAGAGCTGGTCGGGGTCGAGCGCGCATCGGTTCAGTTTCCACCGCCCTTCCCGCAATGAAACGAGTGGCGCGTAGGACGCTTCGGCCGCGTATTCCATCAGCACCGGCGCGGAGCGTTCGGTTCCGGTGGCGAGCGGGACCAGGCTTTCGCCATCGGTCCAGGGCATGACGTCGTCCATCGAGACCCCGGCGAGGTGGCAGAGCGTCGGCGTCACGTCGATGGTCGAGACGGCAGTGTCGATGCGCCCCGGTTCCAACCCCGGCACGGCGATCATCAGCGGCACCCGCGCGGAGCCTTCGTAGAAGTTCATCTTGAACCAGAGGCCGCGCTCGCCGAGCATGTCGCCGTGGTCGGAGACGAAGAGGATCGCCGCCTCCTGCCGGGTCGTCTCCAGCGCCTCCAGGATCGCGCCGATCTTGTCGTCGATATAGGAGATGTTGGCGAAATAGGCGCGGCGTGACTTGCGGATGTCTTCCTCGGTGATGGTGAAGTTGCGCCAGTCGTTGGCGTCGAAGATGCGTTTGGCGTGCGGGTCGTGATCCTCGTAGGGCATCGCCGGCACTTCCGGAAGCAGGTGCTCGCAGTCCTCGTAAAGGTCCCAGTATTTCTTTCGCGCGACGTAAGGATCGTGCGGATGGGTGAAGCTGACCGTGAGGCACCAGGGCCGGTCATCCAGCCCGCGCGCGAGGTCGTAGACCTTGGCGGTCGCGTTGTAGGCGACCTCGTCGTCGTACTCCATCTGGTTGGTGATCTCGGCGACCCCCGCGCCGGTGACCGAGCCCATGTTGTGATACCACCAGTCGATCCGCTCGCCGGGCTTGCGGTAATCCGGGGTCCAGCCGAAATCGGCGGGGTAGATGTCGGTCGTCAGCCGCTCCTCGAAGCCGTGAAGCTGGTCGGGGCCGACGAAATGCATCTTGCCCGAGAGGCAGGTCTGGTAGCCGGCGCGGCGCAGATGGTGGGCATAGGTCGGGATGTCGGAGGCGAACTCGGCCGCGTTGTCGTAGACGCCGGTGCGCGAGGGAAGCTGGCCGGACATAAACGAGGCGCGCCCGGGCGCACAGAGGGGCGAGCCGGTATAGGCGTTGCGGAAACGGACCGAGCGGGCGGCGAGACGCTTGAGGTTCGGCGCGTGGAGCCAGTCGGCCGGTCCATCGGGAAAGAGCGTGCCGTTCAACTGATCCACCATCAGAATCAGGATGTTGGGGCGGTCGCTCATTCCGGGTCTCCTCGCATGGTCTGGCGGCAGATTGGCAACCTTTGCCGTCTGGCGCTGGTCGCTAGGCGACATCTTCGTGCCGCCACCGGCATCGCGCTTCTGAGGCATCCGTGCGACAGGTCGGGAAGCTGGAACGGGGTGTGCCGCGATGGACCGAAAACTGCTTTTGATCATTCTCGACGGGGTGCCTTACGCCAACTGGCGACGCTATTTCGGCAATCTCGAAGGCTGGGTCGCGACCGGGGCGGCGCGGGTCTGGAAGATGCGCTCGGTCCTGCCGTCGATCTCGGCCTCTTGCTACGCCTCGATCCATACCGGGGTGACCCCGCAGGTCCACCACGTCACCTCGAACGAGACGATCTTCCGGGTGGCCGAGCCGGACATCTTCTCCGAGGTCGCCGGGGCCGGTGGCCGCACCGGGGCGGTCGCGCATTCCTTCTGGTCGGCCTTCTTCCAGCGGCACCCCTTCGATCCGGTGCGCGACATCGAGTATGACGAGGACGACGGGCCGATTCATCACGGCCGGTTCCATACGATGACCGGCTACGGCCACATGAACCAGATGACGCCCTGTGATGCCGACCTCTTCGCCACGCTGACGATGCTCGCCGAACGCAAGGGCATTGACTACGGGATGCTCCATACCTGCACGCTCGACAGCATGGGGCACCGCTTCGGGCACGACTGCATCGAGATGGACAAGGCCTGCTGCATGATGGACGCGCAGCTCGCCCCGTTCATTCCGCGCTGGCGGGCGGCGGGCTACGAGGTCATCGTGACCGCCGATCATGGCCAGTCGACACGGGGTCATCACGGCGGCGCGGGCGACGACCAGCGCGACGTCGCGCTGTACTATTTCGGCGACGGTCAGGGGCCGGCACCCGACGCGCTTCTCGACCAGCTTTCGCTCGCGCCGACGATCCTCGCGCGGTTGGGCGTGCCGGTGCCGGGGTCGATGACGGCGGTGCCGTTCCTGGAATAGGGCGAAGGGGCCGGCAACGGCCCCCCGCTTCAATCGGCGTGATTCGCGCCCTCGGCATCGAGGAGCGCCCGGATCTCACCCAGGAATTGCCCGGCGAGGTCGGGATAGTCCTCCCATTCCCGCGCGGTCTTCTCGGCGACCTCGTCGGAGAGGACGCGCAGCGGCCGGCCGGTCTGAAGCGCGCGAATATAGGTCTCGGCCGCACGTTCGAAATAGTAGAGCCGGTTGAAGGTCTCGGCGACTGTCTCGCCGATCACGAGGACACCGTGATTGCCCATGATCATGGTGCGGACCTTCGGATCCGACAGCATCGCGGCACAGCGCGCGCCTTCGTCGCCGAAGGCCATGCCGCCATAGTGGTCGTCCACCACGTAGCGGTTGAAGAACATCGCCGTGTTCTGGTCGACCGGCGGCAGCCGGCTGTCGGCGAGGCTGGCAAGCACGGTCGCATGGATCGAATGGACATGCATCACGCAGCGCGCATGGGGGCAGGCGCGGTGAATCGACCCGTGCAGACCCCAGGCCGTGGGGTCGGGGGCGTCGGGCCGGTCGAGAGTATCGGGATCATTGGCGTCGAGAAGGAGAAGCTCGGTCGCCTTGATCCGCGCGAAGTGACGGCCGAAGGGGTTGATGAGGAACCGGGTGCCATCATCGTTCACGGCAAGGCTGAAATGATTGGCGACCCCTTCGTGCATCCCCTCGCGCGCCGTCCAGCGGAAGGCGGCGGCGAGGTCGCACCGCTCGGTCATGTGGTCGATGTTGATCCGGGTCGGCTTGTTCACTTCGGCGCCTCCATGTGGTTTCCGGCCCAGTCTGCCCACCGCGCGGTTGAATGCAGGTCCGTGCGCGCCTTCGGCTGGTCACTCTGCGACCTCGTCCGCCCAAGTCCGAGCGGAGGGCCGGTCTTTCCGTGCTGTCGGGCGAGGTAGATCGTTCGGATGATCAGGTTGCCGACGGGTGCAGAAGCGGTGCGTAGCCCGTCTTCAGGACCGCGACCAATGGCGTCGGGGTCAGAACCTCGACTTCGCCGGATCCGGGGCGGGGAAGGGCGGGCCGGTAGCCCGAGGGCGTGTAGGGCAAAAGCCGGTCCCGCAGAACCAGATGGGGGCCGTCGGTGCCGGCGATGAAGCTGCCGTCCGGCAGCCCCGCGAGATCCGCGCGGAACGTCACCTTGGCCCGAAGGCGCGGCACGATCCGCGCTTCGTGAAGCACGGCGTCGATCGCGTCCGCGCGCGGGGCGGGGCGCCCGGTCGCCGTGCCCCAGGCGGCCCGGAAGCGCAGATAGGCTTCGCGCCGGCAGAGCGCGCAAGGACGGTGCCCGGCGGCCAGCGCCACCGCCTCGTCGAGGAAGAAGAGCGGGGTCCAGCTATGGGTCGAGGCAAGCGGCTGGCGGTGGTCGCGATAATGCAGAACGCAGGAAATCCAGGCGCGATGACGGAAAAGGTGCCGGCGTGTTCCGGCTTCGTCGCAAAGGATGCCACGATTGCCGGTGAGAAGGCCGCGCCCCGGATCGGCGATGATCTCGCCTTCGGGCGTGACGCGGTTCTCGCGCGCCATCAGCGCATCCTCAGCGCGCCGTCGAGGCGGATCACCTCGCCGTTGAGATAGCCGCATTCGACGATGAAGCCGGCGAGCGCCGCGTATTCCGCCGGATCGCCGAGCCGCTTCGGAAAGGTCACTTCGGCGGCGAGGCTGTCCTGCACCTCCTGCGGCAGGCCCCTCATCATCGGCGTGCCGAAGATGCCGGGCGCGATGGCGCAGACGCGGATGCCCTGCTGGGCAAGGTCGCGCGCGGCAGGCAGCGTCAGCCCGACGATACCGCCCTTGGAGGCCGCATAGGCAGTCTGGCCCTTCTGCCCGTCGAAGGCGGCGATGGAGGCGGTATTGACGATAACCCCGCGCTCAGGCCCGGGATTGGCGGCCATTTCGGCGGCGGCGAGGCGCAGGACATTGAAGGAGCCGACAAGGTTGATGTCGATGGTCCGGCGGAAGCTGTCGAGGGTGTGCGGCCCATCGCGCCCGAGCGTCTTTTCCCCGGTCGCGATGCCCGCGCAGTTGATGAGGACATCGATTCCCCCCATCGCGCGCCGGGCGGCGCCAATGCCCGCGGTCACCGAGGCTTCGTCGGTCACGTCCACCTCGGCGAAATGCGCGCCGATCTCCGCGGCGAAGGCCGCGCCCGCGGCCGCGCGGTCGAAGATCGTCACCTGCGCGCCTTTGTCGCGAAACGCCTGTGCCGTGGCCGCGCCAAGGCCCGAAGCGCCGCCGGTGATGATCGCCCTTGCCGTGCCAAGTTGCATCGCCGCCTCTCGAATTAACTGAACGTGTGTTCATAAAGTAACCGCGAAAAGACGGGCTGTCCAGCCGGCGTGCGATGGACCTCTCAAAGGGCCATCGGCCAGTTTCAGCCGATGCCCGGCGCGAAATTGCCGTTACCGATCAAGCATTTGTGAGATCCCCTTGGAAGTCCCGGCGGTGGGAATAGGTTCCCGGTGCGCGCCATGAGCGGCCGGATCGGTGGCATTCCGACGGCCGGCATCGGTGCGCCGAATGGATGATAGAGCAGAACTGGAGACGATGATGAACTTGCTGACCAAAGCCGCGCTCGGCGTGGCGGTGTCGGGGGCGCTGGCGGTGCCGGCGCTGGCCGGCGGATATTCCGAGCCGGTCGCCGAGGCGCCGGTCGCGGCGCCGGTGGTTGCGGCGCCGGTCGGGGCCGACTGGACCGGCGGATATGTCGGTGCCCAGCTTGGCTATGGCGACGCGTCGGCCGGCGCGCTTGACGGCAATGGCGCAACCTACGGTCTGCGCGGCGGCTATGACTGGGATCTCGGCAACTGGGTCGTGGGTGCGGGCCTCGATTGGGACAAGACCGATATCGATCTTGGCGGCGGGCCGGACAACCTCGACAGCATCGCCCGGCTGAAGCTCCGTGCCGGCTACGATCTCGGCCAGACGCTGATCTACGGCACCGCCGGTCCGGCCCGGGCCAAGGCGGATCTCGCGGGGGTGAGCCATTCCGACAACGGCTGGTTCGCCGGTATCGGTGCGGAATACGCGCTGAACAACGGCTGGTCGGTCGGCGGCGAAGTGCTGCACAACCAGTTCGACGACTTCGACAATACCGGCACCGATGTCGACGCGACGACTGCGACGGTCAACGTGAACTTCCGGTTCTGATGAAAGATGGCGCGGGGGCCGGAACGGTCCCCGCCGCCTACCATCGCCCGGTGGCGCCGCCGCCGGAAGATCGCCCTCCGCCGAAGGAACCGCGTCTGCCCGACGCAGTCTTGCGCGGGATGGCGTAGGGCCGGTCCTCGTGGAAATCGCAATGCCGGCAGCGCGTCCGGACGACACCGGGCCCGTCATCTTCGGCCGTGGCTGACGCCACGACCTCACGCCCGCGCCGCATTCCGAGGCGGCCGCAGGCGGGGCAGCGCCGGAGCACCTGTAGTGCATCGCCGATCCGCCGCCGGACCGCGATCAGCCCCCCAAAGGCGGCAAGCGCGAGGACAGGCACCCAACCCGGAATCCCACCCGGCGCGGCCTTTTGCAACGCTTCCGGCGGCAGGTCCAGCGCGTGCCGCCGCGCGATCCGGGCGATTGTCTCGCCGGTCCCGGCCACGATCCCGCGCTGGTAGTCGCCGTCCCGGAAGTCGGGCAGAAAAAAGCGGCTGATGATATCCTGGGCGAGAACGTCGTAACCCTGACCATAGGCGCTGCCGAGCGCGATCCGCATTTCCCGGTCGGCCACCGCCACGAGGACGAGGATGCCGTCGTTCCGGTCGGCCCGGCCAATCCCCCAATCGTTGAAGAGACCGGTCGCGAAAGCCTCGATCGACGCGGACGGGGCGTAGTCGTCGCGCGTCCGGATCGTCAGCACCGTCATTTCGACACCGGTCTCCGCCTCGAGGGTTTCAAGCATGGTGCGAAGACCGTTCTCGGCGGCCGGGTCGAGAGCCCCGGCAAGGTCGGACACGAAAGCATCCATATAGGGCGGATAGACCTCCGCCTTCGCGAGCCCGGACCAGAGGAGCGCGGACAGGATCACGACGGTGACGAAACGGAACATGGGCCGGCATCCTTTCCGCCCGTCCGGAATGACGGGCGATGCTCACTGGATAGGGGCCCGGCCGGGGAGATGGCAAGCGCCCTTGGCAGCATCCCACGCGCCCGACTGGCGAACGGGAGCGCGTGACGACAGCCCTCACCCCCCGGTTGCATGGCGGTGGCAAAACCGCAACTTGCCCCCGCAAGGATGGGAAATGACGCGACAATAGACCAATTCTCCTCCAAAACCCGCCATGATCTTGCGCCAGATCAAGAAAGATCGCGGTGCCGATTCGCCGCGCGTGACCAGGGACGGAGTACCCGATGCGATTTCGCGATGTTGCAACCAGATTGTCGGTAGTGATCCTCGTCATGGCTCTTGCGGCCTGTGGCGGCACGTTTCGGACCTACTATGACGAAAGCCCCGACGCGACGAACTGGCGCGTGACATCCGTCGACGTGTCGGTGCCGCGTACCCTCGTCGTGTCGGAGGAGGAGATATTCCTGCCGAAGGCCGATATCGTCTGGCGCGAGGATGCCGCTGGCGACCGATACGAACAAGTCGCCGCAATCATGAAAAACGCGATCGGGCAGGGTGCCGCCGGCCTGAAGGGAGATCGGCCGGTCCGGTTCGAAGTCACGATGGCGCGCTTTCACGCGATGACCTTCCTTGCCGAAACCCGCGCCCCCGGCGGCGTTCACGACATCGAGTTCACCATCACCGCGCTTGACGCGGAAAGCGGCAAGGTCCTCGCCGGCCCGGACTATATCGAGGCATCCTTTCCGGCGATGACCGGGGCGACGATGTCGGAAGCCCGGGTGCAGGGCGAGACCCAGAAAAGCCAGATCACCAGCCACGTCGCGCGGACCATCGCCAGCTGGCTCGGCACCGGGCCCGACGCGCGGCGGACCTTCTCCAGCCTCGGCGGCTGATCGACGCCGGCAACCCTGCGGGCGAGGCGCGCGGAATGCCTTGGCAGGGCGCGGAAATCGCGCTATGCAACGCCGCATGACGACCTACGGTAACATCTGCATTATCTGCATTACCGGCTGACACAGGCGTTTCGGAATGGAAACGCCGGATCAGGCGGGCCGTTCTTCTGTTTCCAACATCCGAAGAGATTGGTAAGCCCGCCACCGGGACGCGTGCGCGAGGACAAGGCATGACCACGATCAGGCTCTACAACACGAAGACCCGCACGAAAGAGGTTTTCGAGCCCATCGACCGCGAAAACGTGCGGATGTATGTCTGCGGGCCGACGGTCTACGACCGCGCCCATATCGGCAACGCGCGCCCGGTCATCGTCTTCGACGTGCTCTTCCGGCTTCTCCGTCACGTCTACGGGGCGGATCACGTCACCTATGTCCGCAACTTCACCGACGTCGACGACAAGATCAACGCCGAGGCCCAGCGGCGGAAAGAGGCGGGCGATCCCCGGTCGTTGGAAGAACTGATCCGAGAGCGGACGGACGAGACGATCCGCTGGTATCACGACGACATGGGCGCGCTCGGCAACCTTTCCCCGACGCTGGAGCCGCGCGCGACCGAATTTATCGGCCAGATGATCGCGATGATCGAGGGACTGATCGCGAGCGGTCACGCCTATGCGAAAGAGGGCCATGTCCTCTTCCGGGTGCGGAGCTACAGGGATTACGGCAAGCTTTCCGGCCGGTCGGTCGACGACATGATCGCCGGGGCACGGGTCGAGGTCGCGCCCTTCAAGGAAGACCCGATGGATTTCGTCCTCTGGAAGCCGTCGAGCGATGACCTGCCGGGCTGGGAAAGCCCGTGGGGGCGCGGCCGACCCGGCTGGCATATCGAATGCTCCGCCATGAGCCACGAGCTTCTCGGCGACAGTTTCGACATCCACGGCGGCGGCATCGACCTTCAGTTCCCGCACCATGAGAACGAGATCGCCCAGTCGGCCTGCGCCCACCCGGAGGCGGATTTCGCCCGGGTCTGGATGCATAACGAGATGCTTCAGGTCGAGGGCAGGAAGATGTCCAAGAGCCTGGGCAACTTTTTCACCGTGCGCGATCTGCTGGATCAGGGGGTGCCGGGTGAGGTGATCCGTTTCGTTTATCTCTCGACCCACTACTCCAAGCCGATGGACTGGACGGAAGAAAAGGCCAAGCAGGCGGCAAGAACATTAAGGAAGTGGCGTGAGGTTACCGCTGATGTCGTCACGATGTGTGGTGCACCAACATCGATCCTCGACACGTTGGGTGATGACCTAAACACCGCCGGTGCGCTCGCTGAGTTGCACAGTCTGGCCAAAACGGGCGCGGCCGCAGAGTTGAAAGCCGGCGCTCTGCTATTGGGGCTCCTTCAAGATGGGATGGGAGACTGGCTGCATAAACCGGGCGTGCAACTTGACGCGTTGACGAACAAGCTTTCGGAGCTGAGGGCAACGGCAAAGGAAACGAAGGATTTTTCAACTGCAGACGCGTTTCGCGATGCATTGACGGCCGCCGGCGTCAAAGTCGCGATTTCCAAAGACGGCATTGTTCTGGTGGCAGGACCAGAAGTGGATGTATCCAAACTGGAGGCCTTGGAATGATGCTGAGGCCGATCCAAAGCACAGCAGAGGTTCGCGCCCGGCCCGAGGGTGGGGGCGATTTCGCCCCCGCCCTGGGGGGCGGGTCGGGGGCGAACCGGGTCGCAAGCGACCCGGAGACGGGCGCGAAAAATGGATAAAGAACGCCTCTACCTTTACGACACGACGCTCCGCGACGGGCAGCAGACGCAGGGCGTGCAGTTCTCGGTCGCCGACAAGATCCAGATCGCGAACGCGCTCGACGCGCTCGGGCTCGACTATATCGAGGGCGGCTGGCCCGGCGCCAACCCGACCGACAGCGACTTCTTCGAGGCACGGCCCCGGACCCGCGCCACCTTCACCGCCTTCGGCATGACCAAGCGGGCCGGACGCTCGGCGGAGAATGACGAGGTTCTGGCGGGCGTCCTCAACGCCGGCACACCCGCCGTCTGCCTTGTCGGCAAGACCCACGATTTCCACGTCACCACGGCGCTCGGCATCACGCTCGACGAGAACGTGGAGAATATCCGCGCCTCCGTCGCCCATCTCGCCGCCAGGGGACGCGAGGCGCTGTTCGACGCCGAGCATTTCTTCGACGGCTACAAGGCCAACCCTGCCTACGCGATGGAGTGCCTGAACGCGGCCTTCGCGGCCGGCGCCCGCTGGATCGTGCTGTGCGACACCAATGGCGGCACGCTTCCCGCCGAGGTCGGCCGGATCACCGCCGAGGTCATCGCCGCCGGCATCCCCGGCGACAGGGTCGGCATCCATACCCATGACGACACCGGCAACGCCGTCGCCGCCAGCCTCGCCGCCGTCGATGCCGGCGCGCGGCAGGTGCAGGGCACGCTGAACGGCCTTGGAGAGCGCTGCGGCAACGCGAACCTCACCTCGCTGATCCCGACGCTGATCCTGAAGGAGCCCTATGCCAGCCGGTTCGAGACCGGCGTCAGCCGCGACGCGCTGAAGGGGATGACGAAGGTGTCGCGCCTGCTCGACGATATCCTCAACCGCGTTCCCTTGCGCTCGGCCGCCTATGTCGGCGCCTCGGCCTTTGCCCACAAGGCCGGCCTCCATGCCAGCGCGATCCTGAAAGACCCGACGACCTACGAACATGTCGACCCTTCCCTTGTAGGCAACGACCGGGTGATCCCGATGTCGAACCAGGCGGGCCAGTCGAACCTGCGCATGCGCCTTGCCGCCGCCGGGATCGAGGTCGCGGACAAGGATCCGGCCCTTGCCCGCATCCTCGACGTCATCAAGACCCGCGAGGATCAGGGCTATGCCTATGACGGCGCGCAGGCGTCGTTCGAGCTCTTGGCGCGGCGCGAGCTTGGCCTCCTGCCGCGCTACTTCGAGGTCAAGCGCTACCGGGTGACGGTGGAGCGGCGGAAGAACAAGTATGACCGCATGGTCACGCTCTCCGAAGCCGTCGTCGTGGTGAAGATCGGCGGCGAGAAGATGCTGTCGGTGTCGGAATCGATGGACGAGACCGGTGCCGACCGGGGGCCGGTCAACGCGCTCTCGAAGGCGCTGGCGAAGGATCTCGGGCCCTATCAGGCCAATATCGACGACATGAAGCTTGTCGATTTCAAGGTGCGGATCACCCAAGGCGGCACCGAGGCGGTGACCCGCGTCATCATCGACAGCGAGGACAGTGCGGGGCATCGCTGGTCGACCGTGGGCGTCAGCCCCAACATCGTCGACGCGAGCTTCGAGGCGCTGCTTGACGCGATCACCTGGAAGCTGGTCCGCGACGGGGCTCGGCCGGCATGAGCCTTGAGGCCTGCGCCGGGCTTGTCGCCGAAGGCGATCCCGACCGCTTCGCCGCGACGATGGCGGCGCCCGTCGCGGCGCGGTCGCTGCTCTGGCCGCTCTACGCCATCAACCTGGAAATTGCCCGCGCGCCCTGGGCCTCGGCCGAGCCGATGGTGGCCGAGATGCGGCTGCAATGGTGGATCAACACGATCGGTGAACTGGCCGGAGGGGCGGGCCGGGCCGGGCATCCGGTGACGGAGGCGCTGGCGCCGATGCTTGCCGCAGACGGCGTCCTCGCGGACCTCCTCATCGGTATCGCCGAGGCGCGGCGATGGGATTGCTGGCGCGAGCCGTTCACCGGCCGCGCCGATTTCGACGCCTATCTCGACGCGACGTCGGGCAACCTGATGTGGGCCGCCGCCCGGACGCTTGGTGCCCCCGCCGCCGCGGAACCCGCAATCCGCGACTTTGCATGGGGCGCGGGGCTCTCCGCCTATCTCCGCGCGGTCCCGGAGCTTGAGGCGCGGGGCCGCATCCCCCTTGTCGATGGCCGGCCAGACGCCCTTCGCAGGCTTGCCGTCGAGGGCCGCGCACGCATGCGCCGCGCGCGGGCGTCCGCTATTCCCCGGGCGGCCCGGCCCGCGCTCTGGTCCGGCGCCAGCGCTGAACGAATCCTCGCGCTCGCCGAACGGGAGCCTGCGCGGGTCGCGGAGGGAACGCTGAATCTGTCCGACTTCGGCCGGAGATGGGCGCTCCTCATCCGGGTATTCACCGGCCGTATCTGACGCCGCGTCTTCATTGTCAAATCAGGCCGGGTGCGGCGACGGGGGCCGCGCGCGCCAATCAGCCCCTCGGCCGCAGCACCAGCCAGATGAGCGACCCGCCCGCTAGAACAAGGAAGGGCAGCATCGCGATATTGACCGCCTGCCAGCCGGCGATGACGCTCGACCCGGAGCAGTTCATCAGTGTCCCCGACGAGAGCGATGCCAGGGTCACGCCACCGAAGACGACGAGGTCGTTGATCCCCTGGATCCGCCCGCGCTCTTCCGGCGTATGGGCGGAGGACAGAAGCGTCGTGGCCCCGATGAAGCCGAAGTTCCAGCCGATCCCGAGTAGGATCAGGGCAAGGAAGAACTGTTCGAGGTCGACGCCCGACAGCGCGACGGCCCCCGCAGCGGCGAGAATGACAAGTCCCGTCCCGATGATCGCCGGCGCGCCGAACCGGGCGATCAGGTGGCCGGTGAAGAACGAGGGGATGAACATCGCCAGCACATGCGCGGACACGATGTCGGCGGCATTGTCGCTTTCGAAGCCGCAACCGACGACGGCCAGCGGCGTCGAGGTCATGACGAGGTTCATCAGCGCATAGCTGACCATGGCGCAGATCATCGCGACGACGATGGTCGGGTCGCGCAGCATCTCGCGCCGGGTCCGGCCCAACGGCTCCCCGTCGGCGCGGCGGGGCGGGGGGGGGATGTCGAGCATCAGGAAGAGCGAGGCGCCGAGGATGTTGAGAACGATGACGGCCAGGTAGGTGCCGAGGAAGGCCACCGGCATCGCCTCGGACGTCGCCTTGACCAGCTGCGGACCGATGATCGCGGAGGCAAGGCCGCCGGCCATCACCCAGGAGATCGCCTTCGGCCGGAACGCTTCGGTCGCCGTGTCGGCGGCGGCGAAGCGGTAAAATCCTTGCGCCGACATGTAGAGGCCGGTCAGGAAGGACCCGCCGAGAAAGATCGCGAAAGATCCGGAATAAAGACCGAAGGCGCAAACGGCCGCCCCGGCCGCCCCGCCCGTTGTCCCGGCCCAGAAGCCTGACCGCCGCCCGAACCGCCCCATGAACGAGGAGAGCGGCGTCGCCGCGAGCATGGAGCCGAGCACGATCATCGTGATCGGCAGCGTCGCCCAGCAGGGATTGGGCGACAGCATCTGCCCGGCTAGGCCGCCGACGACGAAGACCATCGGCATCTGCGATCCGAGGATTGCCTGCGCCAGAACCAACACCACCACGTTGCGGCGGGCGCGGCTGTCGCTGTCGCTGAGGGCGGGGTCTGCGGTGGTCATGGCCCATCCCTAGTCGCAGCCGGGTGCCCCGGCAAGTGCGCTTCCATCGCGAACCAGCGCGAAATTGTCGCGAGTACAATCGCGGTGACGACCGCCTAGCCGTCGGGCGGCACAAGGCCGAGACCGCGGAGGTAGATCCCGATGCCCGTCTCCAGAAGTTCCTCGGGCGGAAAGGGGGCCCGGGCACCTGGCGCGCCACGGGTGAAAAGCTCCACCACGCCGTGGCTCATCGCCCAGATATGGGCAGAGAACATCGAGGCGGGCGGGCGCTTTGCTGCCGGAATATGCTGCGACAGCGCCTCGGCCGCGCGCGTAAAGACCTGCCGGGCCCGGTCGGCGGCGCGGGCGAGGTCGGGATTGGTGTTGAGCGAGATGCCGCTTTCGAACATCGCCATGTAATGGCCGGGGAATTTCCGTGCGAAGGCGAGATAGGCGCGCCCCGTCGCCTCGAAGGCCGAAAGTGCGGTGGGCTTGCCGCCGTTATAGGCGTGGTCCATGAGATCGGCGAAGATCTCGAACCCCTGGCGCGCGATCTCGGCGATGAGGTCGTCGCGGCCGGCGAAGTGGCGATAGACGGCCGCCGGTGTCACGCCGGCGAGCTTCGCCGCGTCCGAGAGCGTGAAACCTTGCGGGCCCTGCTCCTCGATCAGCTTCAGCGCCGCGTCGATCAACGCCTGGCGGAGGTTGCCGTGATGATAGCCGCGTTTAGCCATCCAGGATGCCGGGGCCTCCGCAGATCCTGCTGTCGACCGGGCCGATCGCCTTTCTGTCCTTGCCGGCATAATCGACCGCGTTCAGCACCGACTGGATCGCGGCGATCCGGGCGCGGGCCTTGTCGTCAGCGCGGATCACGGTCCAGGGGGCATATTCCGAATGCGATTTGGCCAGCGTTTCCTCGATGGCGGCGCTGTACTCGTCCCATTTCTTCAGGCCCTCGACGTCGATCCAGCTCAGTTTCCACTGTTTCAGCGGATCCATCTCGCGCTTCAGAAATCGGCGAAGCTGTTCGGCCCGGCCGACATTGAGCCAGAGCTTCACGAGGATGATGCCTTCATCGACGACCATTTTCTCGAATTCCGGCAATTGCCGAAAGAAAAGCTGGCGTTGCTCGGGCGTGCAGAAGCCGAAGACATGCTCCACCACGCCCCGATTGTACCAGGACCGGTCGAAGAGCGCGACTTCGCCCGCCGCTGGAAGCCAGTCGATATAGCGCTGAAAATACCACTGTGTCGCCTCGCGCTCGGTCGGTTTCGGCAGGGCGACGATATAGGCCGCGCGGGGATTGAGGTTCTCCCGCATCCGCTCGATCGCGCCGCCCTTGCCGGCGGCGTCGCGCCCCTCGAAAAGAACGCAGAGGCGCTTTCCGGTGGCGCGGAGGTCGAAGAGCATCTTCACCAGCTCGACCTGGAGCCGTCTCATGTGCTTGTCGTAGTCCTTGCCCTTCATCTCGCGTTCGTAAGGGTAGGTCTCCGACAGGATGTCGTCCTTGCCGCCGTCGAGGATCGCCTTTCGCACCGAAGCCGGCGCCCCGGTTTCGAGATACTCCGTGATATCGCCGACGAAGGGGATTTGCTGGGGCTCTTCTGGCCTGGCCATGATCGCTGCCGTCCTCTGCCGTTTCCCGGACAAGTATGATCATCCGCCGCCGGGGTGCAATCGCGCCGGTTATCTGCCGGATCAGGCCCCGATCTTCGCCATGTCGAAGGGCGTGGACTGGTAGATCTCGTTGATCCAGTTGCCGTAAAGCAGATGTGCGTGGCTCCGCCAGCGGTTGACCGGATCCCGCGCCGGGTCGTCGTCGGGGTAGTAGTTCATCGGCACGTTGATCGGCGTGCCGTTCGCGACGTCGCGGTCGTACTCTTCCTTCAGCGTGCCGCTGTCATATTCGAGATGGTTGATGATGTAGAGCGCCCGGTGGCAGGGATCATCGACGAGGCAGGGCCCCGACTCGTCCGAGGTCAGGAGGGTGGTCAGGCCGGGCGCATTGTCGATATCCGCCTGCCGCATCTCGGTCCAGCGGCTGACGGGCATGATGAAATCGTCCGAGAACCCGCGCAGATAGGGCGAAGCCGGGGCGAGGTTCTGGTGCCGGAAGCAGCCGAAGGCCTTGTGATCCAGCATGTGCTTCGGCACCCGGTGGAAATGCCACGCCATCGCCATGCCGCCCCAGCAGACGCCGAAGGTGGAATGGACGTTGGTCTGGGTCCAGTTCATCACCTCGGTCAGCTCGTCCCAATAGGTGACGTCCTCGAACCGCAGATGCTCGATCGGCGCGCCGGTGATGATCAGGCCGTCGAACTTCTCGCCCTTGACCTCCTGGAAGGGGCGATAGAACGCCTCCATATGCTCGGCGGCGGTGTTCTTCGTCTGATGCTCGGACATCCGGATCAGTTGGAAGTCGATCTGCAAGGGGGTCGCGCCGATCAGCCGGGCGAACTGGTTCTCGGTCTGGATCTTCTTCGGCATCAGGTTGAGAAGCCCGATCCGCAGGGGCCGGATGTCCTGATGCGCGGCGCGATCGGGCGACATCACCATGACGCCTTCCTTCGACAGGACATCGAAGGCGGGCAGCGTCTCGGGCAGGGTGATGGGCATCGGTCGGTCTCCTTCCGGGAAGCCGGAGATAAGGAAGCTAGGCCTGCACCTCAAGGGCACGGGCGATCAGGTCGATGAATTCCGCGGCGGTGGCGACCTTGGCGACCGCTTCGGCGGTGACGCTCACGCCCCAGTTCCGCGCCATCGCGGTGTAGCGCGGCTGCCGGTGGGCAAGGGCGCGGGCATAGGTCCAGCGGACGAAGGCATCCGGATCAACATCGCCTTCCTTCAGTTTGTTATCGCTCAGATATTCTTCCCAGGCGGCATGCAGGAATTCCGGCTGGTAGTACATCGGTTTCGGCGCCCGGTCGAAGCGGCGGATCAGTTCCTCGGTATGCGCCCCGGAGCCTTCGATCCAGATCATCAGCACCGACCGCGACAAGGCCGTCAGGACCGGGTCGGCCGGATCTTCGGGATCGACAACCTCGCAGATCGAGCCGCCGGAATCGCAGATGAAGTTATCGTAGCCGTACAGATCGTGGGCACGCTCGATGAACCGGCCGGTGTCGAGGAGGGACGCGATCTCGGCCTCGCGGTGCTGTTTCTGGCGCTTCATGTACTCGGCGAAGGGCAGGCCGCCTTTCGCAGGATCGCCCGGCTTGCCGAGATAGGTCGAAAGCGGCGCGAGGTTGTTGAAGGTTATGTTGGAGGTGATATGGACCGAGTCGGTCATCAGCAGTTCCCGCAGGAGCGGCACCTTCATCGCCTCGCGCTTGAAGTTGTCGGCGATGTGTTCGCCCATGTAGCGGGTGCCGATGCGGTAATCGATTGAGTAGTGGAACCAGCTGCCGCTCGCGCGCAGGAGGTTCGAGACATGGGTCTTGCCCAAGCCAGACATTCCGAAAAGGAGAACCCGCTTCCGCGGGGCCGCGCGCCAGTCGTCGGGGGTTCGGTAGATCATGGGGGCTTCCTGTCCGGTTTCCGGCTGATTACCGGGAAGCGGCAGGAGTTTCACGCAAATTCTTGATGTTCCTCTGCTATGAGCCGTCTAGCGAAATGCGCACGGCCCCGCGATGCGGGGCCGTGCTGTGCCTCGAAACGCGAATCAGAAGCTGTAGGCGATCCGTACGCCGGCGCCGATGCCGGAATTGTCCTTGAACTGCGCACCGAGCGTCGTGGTGGCGCCGCCGATCTCGATATAGCGCACACCGCCGGTGATCTTCATGTTGTTGTATGTATAAGTCGCGGCAAGCCCGACGCTCGTGTAACCGTCCGTCGGACCGAGGTTTCCGGTGATATCCCCGTTCGACGGCTCGTGGCTGACGAGGACCGCGCCCGACCACGATTCGTTGAACTTGCGGCCGATGCCGAGGTTATATGTCACGCGATCCGAGTTGTACGAGACGAGGGGCCGTGGAGGATAGACCGCATTGTAGATCGGCGGGTCGATCACGAAGGCGGTCCAGTCAACCCAGCGGACCGACCCGAACAGGAGCGTGTCAGCGGCGATCCCTGTCTGGAATTCGAGATTGACCGATTGCGGGATCTCGACATCCTGCCGGATCACCGAGGACGGCGTGACGGTGCTGGATTCCCGCATTTCGAGCGAATGGGTGATCGCCGAATTGTAGGTCAGCGCGATCCGTGCCGCGATCTCGGGCTTTTCCCAGGCAATGCCGACGATATAGCCGGCCTGATAGTCGCGGTCGGTCTGGAGCGTGTAGCTGACCGGGATCGGCCCGACTGGGGGGGCTGTGCGGATATTGACCGTCCCCTCGACGTATTCGAGCCGGACGCCACCGAAGACCGAGACGTTCGACGGCATCTTGTAGCGGACCAGGCCCGTCACCGCCATCGAATCAAGCTGGGCGGTGGTCCCCGCCAGAGGATAGGTGGCGGAGGTGGGGTAATCGACATCGGCCCCGATCGGTTGGTCGAGGATGACCGCCAGATCGAGATTGTCGCCGAGCGGCTGCTTGTAGCCGAGTGAAAAGGTGGTGTAGCTGCCCAGCATGTTGCCCGAATTGAACACGCCGGCCAGATTGCCCGTCACGTCCGGCGCGACGTTGCCGATGCTGAATTCGGCATATTTCCCGGTCTCGAACAAGATCGCCGCCGACTGAGCCGATCGCTCGAGCCCGCCGGCAAATGAAGACGTCGCGCCCATGGTCAGGGCACCTGCCGCCAGTAGAACTCGTCCCATAGTCCTCATCCCTAACGAGTTGTGTTTTTCAGGGTCGAGCGTATGCGGTCACCGCCGCATGCGTCAATAAATGACGTGGCGTTCCGGCTGCTTTCGTTCAGGTTGTGATGTTGCAGTATCGCGATTCCGACCGCACATTGATCCAGTTTGCGGCGAAGATCACCGCGCCGCCGACGAAGACCCAAAGGTCGAGCGGCTCTGCATAAAGGGTCATGCCGACGAGTCCGATGAGCGGCAGGCGGAGGAAGTCCATCGGCGTGACGACGGACGCCGGGGCGAGGGACAGCGCCTTGGTCAGGCAGAAATGCGCGAGCAGGCCCGAGAGACCCATGACGATGACCCAGGGCAGGGTTGCCGACCCCGGCAGGGTGATCTTTCCGTCCCATCCCGCGAGGATCAGCCCGAAGGCGGATTGCATCACGGCAAGCCAGAAGAGGATGCAGAGGATCGTCGCCACCCGCGTCAGCCGCTTCGTGACGATCGCCGATCCGGCAAAGCCCAGCGCGCAGAGGAGCGCGGACAAGAGGCCGACCGACAGCCCGCCCGCGCCGAAGGGGCGCGCGACGATCAGGATGCCGGCAAACCCGACGACGGCTGCGAGGAGCTTCGTCGGCGTCAGCCGCTCGGCCAGGAAGATGGGTGCGGTCAGTGCCACGATGATCGGGTAGGAAAATTCCAGCGCGAAGAGCTGCGCGAGCGGAATGAGCGCGAGCGCGTAGAGCCAGAGGGCCTGTCCGGCGAAATGGACGGCGTTGCGAAGCGCGTGCAGGCCGAGATGATCGGCCTTGATTTCACCTTGCCGTCCAGTGGCGAAGACAACGGTCACCACCACGACGATCCCGATGAGCGAGCGGTAAAACATCATCTCGAACGTATCGAGATCCGCCCCGATCTCACGCCCCGACACGGCGATCATCGAGAAGCCGAGGATCGAGCCGAGCATCCAGAAGGCGGCGGCAATCGGGTGGTGAATCTGGGTCATCGGCGCTCCGGGGAGGGGCCGCCAGTGCGGCCAGCGCCGGTCATCGCCCCTCTGCGGCCGCTTGTCCAGAGCATTGTCTCGGCCGGACGCACGGGCGTGAAAGACGACGCCGGGAAAATTCAAACGAACCTTCGCCAAGAGGGCCGCCGTGGAGTTGGTCGAGTCGTCGGCGGGCCCGACCTCGACATGGTTGATCCCGACAAAGGGCAGGTTTGGCCGCCCGGTTACATATCCATGCCCACTCGTGCGCGCCCTCCGGTTCGGCGCGCGGTCTGGGCCGCCGGTGGCGGATCGAGACGTCGAAACGCGGCACCGAAGCCGCATTCGCCCGAAAAAGCTCTCGTAAGCCGCTCTTTCCTCTCGCAAATCGGAATTGAACGCGGCAGATTTCCAAAAAAAGCTTCATGAGGCAGGCAATGACATTCAAACCTCCGGCGCCGACGCCCCCGGGCCTGTGGCGGCGCGTTCCTCCGGCGATCTTCCCGTCGATCATGGGGCTCTTCGGGCTCGGCCTTGCCTGGCGGCGGGGGGCGGAGGTCTTCGTTCTGCCGCGCGGGATTGCCGAGACGATCCTCGGTGCCGTGGCGCTTCTTTTCGTCTTCGCGCTTCTCGCCTATTCGGTGAAACTCCTGCGCCGGCCGACCGTCATCGTCGAGGAATTGCGGATCCTGCCCGGGCGGTCCGGCGTCGTTACTATGGTCCTGTCGCTCTATCTCTTGTCGATGACGCTTGCGCCCTATGCGACGTTGCTGGCCGAGGCGATCCTCGTGGCGGGCTTTTCGACCCATGCCGCGCTCGTCGTGCTTCTCGTCCACCAGTTCGTGACCGGACCGGCCGAACAGCGGAGGGTGACGCCGGTCTGGCACCTGAGCTATGTCGGTTTCATCATCGGCGCGCTGGCTGCGACGGTCTTCGAGTTCTACATCCTGTCGCTGGTGCTTTTCATCGCCACCGCGCTCATCGCCGCACTGATCTGGTCGGTGAGCCTGGAGCAGGTGATCAAGGAAACCGTGCCCGCGCCGCTCCGTCCGCTTCTCGCCATCCACCTGTCGCCGGTGGCGCTTCTCGGTCTCGTCGCCGCCGCCCTTGAGCTCGACGCGGTCGCGATGGGCTGCGCCGGGGTCGCGGCCTTGATGGTCGTTGCATTCGTGGCGCGATTGCTGTGGCTGACGGAAGCGGGGTTCAGCGCGCTTTGGGGGGCCTTCACCTTCCCGCTCGCCGCGACCTCCAGTCTCTGGCTGACTCTCGGCGGGATCTGGCGCTGGCCCGGCGGTGTCATGCTGGTCGCGGCGACCCTCATCGTGCCGGCGATCGCCTTCAAGGTGGTGCGGCTCTGGGCAGGTGGGCAGCTCGCCGTCAAGACCAACGCGGCGATCGCCTGAGGTGTGCCGCGTTTGCGGTGAGGCGGAATTCGAACCTTTCCCCTTCAAATTCCGATCAGTTCCCGGACAACGAAGTCCCAAAGCGCTCTAGATCAACGCGACCCAGGCCCGGGCGAGGGCGAGGCCGGCGGCGTCGGCCTCCGGGCCATGGGCCTCGGCATGGGCGGGATGATCGCGCCGCCAATCCGGCCGCATCGCCTCCGCCGCCTCCGGGAAAGCCTCCGTCCATTCCGCGACCACGCTCCGGTTCGCCTCGAAATGGAACTGGGTGCCATAGGCCGCGCGGCCGAGGCGGAAGGCCTGATTGGCGACCGCGCTGTTTTCGGCCAGATGCACGGCGCCTTCCGGCAGCGTGAACGTATCGCTGTGCCACTGGAAGATCGGGAAGACCGGCCCGGCCGCGGAAAGGACCGGATCGCTTGCCCCCGCGGCCGTGCGGCGCACGCGGTGCCAGCCGAATTCCGTCGCAGCGCCGAGGATGTTCGTCGCCCCATATCCGCGGGCGAGGATCTGCGCGCCGAGGCAGATTCCGAGCACCGCCTTGTCCGCCTCGCCGTAGGCGCGCATCAGGCGGGCGAGGGCGGGGAGATAAGGGTGGAGCGTGTCGTCGAGCGCGTTCTGCTCGCCGCCGAGGACGACGAGCGCGTCATGGGCCTGCATGTCCGCCGGCAGGGTTCCGTCGAGGAAGGGCCGATAGGTCGCGATCTCGGCGCCGGCCTCGGCAAGGGCCGCGCCGACCTGGCCGAGCTGTGACACGCGAGTATTCTCGACGACCGCGACGCGCATGGTCCCCTCCTGTCTACGCTCCTGATTGAACACGGCCCCGGTGCCGACGCAAGACGTGGCACGGAGGGCGGATTTAGGGCTTGCACTCCCGCCGCCCGCGTGAAACAGGGAAGCGCCAAACGAAAGCTCCCTTGAGAGGTGTCCCATGGAGATTCGCGAGGCTCTCACCTTCGATGACGTCCTTCTGGTTCCGGCTGCATCAAAAGTGCTGCCGTCTGATGCCGACACCTCGACATTCGTGACAAAGTCGATCCGGATGAACATCCCGCTCCTGTCCTCGGCAATGGATACGGTGACAGAGGCGCGGATGGCCATCGCGATGGCGCAGGCGGGCGGCATCGGCGTCATCCACCGCAATCTCGACCTGGAGGCGCAGGCCGCCGAGGTGAGCCGGGTGAAACGCTTCGAGAGCGGGGTGGTCTATAACCCGATCACCCTCACGCCCGACCAGACCCTCGCCGACGCCAAGGCGCTTCAGGAGCGCTACAACGTCACGGGTTTCCCGGTCGTGGACAATGGCGGCCGCGTCGTTGGAATTGTCACCAACCGCGACATGCGGTTTGCCTCTGACGACAAAACGCCGGTCAAGGTGATGATGACTTCGGACAACCTGGCGCTCCTGACCGAGCCGGCGGATCTTGACGAGGCGAAAAGCCTGATGAAGGCGCGCCGGATCGAGAAGCTTCTGGTGACGGACGGGCAGGGCAAGCTCACCGGCCTTCTGACTCTGAAGGACACCGAAAAGGCGGTTCTGAACCCGAACGCCTGCAAGGACGAACTCGGCCGTCTGCGCGTGGCGGCGGCCTCGACCGTCGGCGACGCGGGCTTCGAACGGAGCCGCGCGCTGATCGACGCGGGCGTGGACATGGTGGTGATCGACACCGCGCATGGCCATTCCGAGGGGGTCGCGAAGGCCGTCGAACGGGTGAAGGCGCTGTCGAATGCCGTACAGGTCATCGCGGGCAACGTCGCCACGGCCGAGGCGACGCGGGCGCTGATCGCCGCCGGGGCGGATGCGATCAAAGTCGGGATCGGCCCCGGCTCGATCTGCACGACGCGGATCGTCGCCGGTGTCGGCGTACCGCAGCTGACCGCGATCATGGATGCGGCGGGGGCGGCGGGCGACATTCCTGTCATCGCCGACGGTGGCATCAAGTATTCGGGCGACTTCGCCAAGGCGATCGCGGCGGGCGCTTCCTGCGCGATGGTCGGATCCGCCATCGCCGGAACCGACGAAAGCCCCGGTGAGGTCATCCTCTACCAGGGCCGGAGCTTCAAGAGCTATCGGGGCATGGGATCGCTCGGCGCGATGGCGCGGGGCTCGGCCGACCGCTATTTCCAGAAGGACGCGGCCTCCGACAAGCTCGTTCCCGAGGGGATCGAGGGGCAGGTGCCCTACAAGGGTTCCGCCTCGGCGGTCGTCCACCAGCTCGTCGGCGGCTTGCGGGCGGCGATGGGCTATACCGGCAACGCCACGATCGCCGAGATGCGCCAGAACTGCCAGTTCGTCCGCATCACCGGGGCAGGGCTGAAGGAAAGCCATGTCCACGACGTGCAGATCACGCGCGAAAGCCCGAACTACCGCGCGATTTGATCCGATTCTGCGGCCGGTATGGAGTGGCCTCCATACCGCGCCGCATGGCGAAATTCCGAGGCACCGGTTCTCGGCGAGGACATGGCAACAATCGGACCCCGCCGTCACCCGATCTGGTGGCAGGTTTCGAAAATGGTCGCCTCCCTTAAAGTGCCGTCATTTGCCGTGGCGTGCTCAATGAAGGTTGGCAGGCCGGCGGGAATGATAGTGTCCGAACGCGCAACTCCCAGGAAAATATGCTTTGAGGTCGCAGGCTCAATTGGAAACCAGCACGGATCATCGAATGTGCCGGCATAGACGCCAACTGCGTCCGGGAACCGTTCGAAGCTGAGCCAGAGTTTCGTGCCGCAATCCCCGCAAAAATGGACGTGGACCACTTTCCCGGAACCCGCTGAAACCTGATCGTAAGTCTTTTGAGAGCCGGAGAACACGACGAAACTCTCGGCACCAAAGATCGGTTCGACCATATAGGCGGAACCCGTCGCTTTCTGGCAGAACCGGCAGTGACAAACGGTCACCCGGTTTGGCATTGAAAGGGTTGCATAGCGGACAGCCCCGCACAGACACCCTCCCTCGTGGCGCGTCATTGCCGTCTCCTCTTCCGTTCAAGGCCGACTTCGGCGGCTGGCCCGAAACAAGCGTACCGCATCGGGGGTCCGGCTAGTATCACCAGCCTCCCTCAATACCTGTTGCCTGCCCGATGCAGAGCATCGCTCACGAATAGCACGTCTGTTCCCGGATTTCTCCAATCGCTGTCACACGCTCATTCCCGACAGGAAACTCGTGAGGTTCGCGCCAAGATCGGGCTGAAGGTATCCGCCCTCCTGCACGATCAGGATGGGCACGCTAAGACCCGCGATCTTCGCAGCGATGCGGGCGAAGCCGCCGGTTGTAACGCGAAAGCCCTTGAAGGGATCGTTCTCGTGCGCGTCGAGGCCGAGTGCCACGACGATCACGTCGGCTCCGAAGACCTTTATGTGGGCGAGCGCGGTATCGAGCGCCTCCAGATACGCCGTGTCATCGGTCCCACGCGGAAGCGGAAGGTTGAGGTTGTAACCGAGCCCCTCGCCAGCGCCCCGCTCCTCGGCATGGCCCCAGAAGAACGGGTAGAACCGGACCGGATCGGCATGAATCGAGACCGTGAGCACATCTCGACGATGGTAGAAGATGCCTTGCGTACCGTTTCCGTGGTGCACGTCCACATCGAGGATCGCGGGCCGGCGGCCGGCGCGAAGGAACGCCTCGGCCGCGATGCCGGAATTGTTGAGAAAACAGAAGCCGCCGGCAAGGTCGGCGAAGGCATGGTGCCCCGGCGGGCGCGAGAGGGCATAGACTGCAGGCTCTCCGGCGATCACCGCTTCTGCACCGGACAGCGCGGTCTGCGCCGACCAGTACGCGGCCTCCCATGTTCCGGCCGAGATCGGGCAGGACGTGTCGGCCTGGTGGAACCCCGCCTGTCCCGTCGCCGAGCGTGGGTAGGAGGCGGTGCGCCTGTCGGGGTGGATGTTCGGGATCACCTCGTCGGACGCGCCGTCGATCCGGCTCCAACGGGTATGAATGGTTTCGAGGAAGACGAGGTATTCCGGCGAATGCAGCGCCGCGATCGGGCCGAGCCCGTGATCGGTCGGCGACACGAAGCGGCACCCGGCCTCCTTGGCACCATCGCGCAACACGTCGATCCGCGCGGGCTGCTCGGGATTGGGCAGGCGGACGCCGTTCGCCATGAACATCTTTGGATCGTGAACCCGCTGCCGTTCGTCAAGGACCGCCTTCATGTCTCGCCTCCCAATGCTTCCAGCGCCGCGCCTTCGAGGATCATCCCCACCTCGCCGGTCCGGGCGGCAAAGCCCATCCGTTCGTAGAAAGCCACCGCGCGCGGATTGTCCGTGTAGACGGCGAGCCGGATGAATTCCACCGCCCAGCGTACTGCCGCCTCGTCGCGAACCGCCGCGAGAAGCCGCGGCCCGAGCCGCGCGCCCCGCGCCAAATCCGCGACCCACAGATCCGACACATAAGCGCCTGCACGCGCCCGCGTCGTCGAATAGATCGGCGAAAAGACCGCGACCCCGACAACATCATCCCGCCGAAGCGCCAGGACCGCCCGGAATGCCGGGTCCGGCCCGAAGCCCGCCGCCGCGATATCCGCTTCGGTCGCACGGTGGGTATCGCCAAGATCGTCGGACAGCGCCCGAAGGGCGGCGTTCAGCCGCGCGGCATCCCCGGGCAGGGCCAGCCGGATCATGATGCGCTCCGCCATTCAGAACCCCACCGCCTCCGCGCCCTTGAGGCCGAGCATTGCCCGCGCGTCCTCCGGCGTCGCGACCGTGCGGCCGAGCGCTTCGACGATCTCCCGCACCCGTTCCACCTGTTCGGCATTCGACCGCGCCAGTACGCCCTTGGACAGGAAGAGGTTGTCCTCCAGCCCGACCCGCACATGTCCGCCCATCGCCGCCGCCTTTTCGGCCATCGGCATCTGTTGACGCCCCGCCGCGAGGACCGAGAACATGAAGCCATCCCCGAAAAGCCGGTCCGCCGTGGCCTTGAGGTGGTCGAGATGTTCGGGTTCCGCCGCGATGCCGCCAAGGACGCCCATCACGAACTGGATGAAGATTGGCCCGTTCACAAGCCCCCGGTCAACGAAATGCCTCAGCATGTAGAGATGGCTCACGTCGTAGCACTCGAATTCGAACCTTGCACCGCGTTCCTGTCCCATCTGCCTCAGCACCCCCTCGATATCGCGGGGCGTGTTCTTGAAGACGAGGTCGTCGGAATTGCGCAGGAAAGGTTCTTCCCAGTCGTGCAGCCATTCGGTGCGCTTGCCCAGCATCGGGTAAAGGGCGAAGTTCATGCTGCCCATGTTGAGCGAACACATCTCGGGCCTGAGCGCGAGGGGCGCGGCCAGACGCTCGTCGAGAGTCATCATCGCGCTGCCGCCGGTCGTCAGGTTGACGATGGCGTTACACCCCTTGCGGATCGCCGGCAGGAAGGCACGGTAATGCTCCACGGCCGCGGAGGGACGTCCCGTCTCGGGGGCGCGGGCATGGAGATGCAGGATCGCCGCACCGGCCCTCGCCGCGCCGATCGCCTGAGAGGCGATGTCGCCGGGCGTCACCGGCAGATAGGGCGACATCGACGGCGTGTGGATCGAGCCGGTGACGGCGCAGGTGATGACGATCTTCGACATGCGGTCAGGCGCTTTGCTTCAGTGCCGGCTCAACCCGTTCGGCGAAGCGGTCGAGGGCGGAGGTCAGCATGGTCATGATCTCCTCCACTTGGTCGGCTGACGTGATCATCGGCGGGCAGACGAGGAAATGGTCGCCTTCCGTCCCGTCGCGGGTGCGGCGCGAATAGATGATGAGACCCTCCTGATAGGCAAGTTCCACCAGCTCCGAATGTGCGTTGAGCGCCTTCGGCAAGGGGCGCATCGACTGACGGTCGGCCACCAGTTCGAACGCGAGAAGGAGACCCTTGCCGCGCACGTCGCCGATGAAGGCATAGCGCTGCATGAGATCGCCGAGCCGCGATTTCAGAAGATCGCCGGTCGCGGCGGCATTCTCCATCATCGCGCCCGCCTCGATCTCTTCCAGCACCGCGAGACCGGCGGCGCAGGCAAGCGGGTTGCCGGCATAGGTATGGCCGTGCATGAAGCCGCCGGCCTTCAGGACCGGATCGACGATGCGGTCGTGGGCGATCATCGCACCCAAGGGGGCGTAGCCCGCACCGAAGCCTTTCGAGATCGCGATGATGTCGGGGGCCACGCCCCAGTGATCCGCACCGAGAAAGCGTCCCGTGCGCCCGCCGCCCGACATCACCTCGTCATGGATGAGAATCACGCCGTGGCGGTCGCAGGTGTCGCGCACCGCCTGCATGTAGCCCGCCGGCGGCACCAGGGCGCCCGTGGAGGCCCCGCCCACGGGTTCGTGGATGAATGCCAGAACGGTGTCCGGCCTCTCTTCGAGGATCTTCGCCTCCAGCATGGCCGCGTAATGGGCGCCGGTGGCCGGATCGCCCGGGTCGAGACCGTCGAGATAGGCCTGCGGCGCGGGGATCTTCGGCATCGCCTGCATCATCGGTTCGAACGGCCGGGTGAGCGGCGTGTAGCTCGTCAGCGCCAGCGCGCCGAGGGTCGAGCCGTGATAGGACGGCGCGCGGGAGATCACCTTCCAACGCGAGGATTGTCCAATTGTGACAGCATATTGCCGGGCGATCTTTATAGCGCTCTCGACGGCTTCGGAGCCACCGGAGACGAAGAAAACCTTCTCCATCCCCTCGGGTGTCAGCCCGGCCACCTTCGCAGCCAGCTTCTCGCTCGGTTCCGTTTCGAAATGCAGACGGTAGCCGAAGGTGGACTTCTCCATCTGCCGCCGCATCGCATCGAGGACGCGCGGATTGGAATGGCCGATATTCGAGACCATCGCGCCCGAGGAGCCGTCAATGTAGCGCTTGCCGTCGACATCCCACATGTAGATCCCGCGGGCTTCGGCCAGGACCGGGCGGCGGCTGTCGGTCTGGTAGAAGAGATGGCTTTGAGTCATGGGCGCGGCTCCGAGGGCAGGGCGGCGCAGTCCCGCGCGCGAAAGCGCACCGAGACAGCGGCCCCGATGGGCAAGGGGTGGGTGTCGATCATGTTGATGGCCTGCAATGCGTGGCGGCCGACACGCAGGAAATAGCGGGCCGACTGGCCCTGATAATCCACGGTCTCGACACTGCCCGCAACGGCATAGCGGTCGTCCGGCGCAGCGTCGGCCGGCAGGACGTCGAGCTTTTCGGCCCGGATCACCAGCCGCGCCGGACCGGCACCGGTGACGGCGGGCGCCCGGCTGCGCGGGACGGAAAGGGGCGGCAGATCGGGTACGTCGAGCGCGACGTGTTCACTGTCGGCGCCGGTGCAGGTCGCCGAAAGAATATTCGACGCGCCAAGGAAGGTCGCTACGAACTCGCTCGCCGGCGTGTTGTAGACCTCTTCCGGCGCGCCCATCTGCTCCACCCGGCCTTTCGACATGACGATGATCTTGTCCGACATCGCCAAGGCCTCCGTCTGGTCATGGGTGACGAAAATTGTTGTCACGCCAATGCGTTGCTGGATCTTCTTTAACTCGACCCGCATATCCTCGCGCAGGTTCGCGTCCAGCGCGGAGAGCGGTTCGTCGAGCAAAAGCACGTCCGGCTCGATCACGATGGCGCGGGCGAGCGCCACGCGCTGCTGCTGGCCGCCGGACAGTTCCTTTGGATAGCGCAAGCCGAGATCGGGAAGTTGCACAAGGTCCAGCGCCTCGGCCACGCGGCGGCGGATCTCGTCCTTGCCGACATTGCGATAGCGCAGGCCGAAGGCGACGTTGTCGGCCACCGTCCGGTGCGGAAAGAGCGCGTAGTTCTGGAAGACGAGCCCGAGGTTGCGCCGGTGGATCGGCACGTCGTTCACGCGCTTGCCGTTGATGGCGATGTCGCCCTCGCTCGGGTCGAGAAGCCCCGCGATCATCCTCAGCGTGGTTGTCTTGCCGCAGCCCGAGGGGCCGAGGAGGGTGACGAAACTGCCTTGCGGAATCTCCAGCGACATCCTGTGGACGGCGGTGTAGTCGCCGAAGCGTTTGACGATGTCGGTCAGGGTGACGGCGCTCAACGGGCCTCTCCTCGGGGCTGGGGTGCCCGGCCCCCCGGGTCGGGGGCCGGGCTCATCGGGCTCAGTAACCGCGCTGGACGCGGGAGAAGGTCTCGGACCACTCGGCCTCGTTGCCGTTCCAGTAGCCCGGGTCGGCGAAGGTCAGGCCCGACAGCGTGCCGGTCGGGTCGAAGGCCGGCAGCGTCGGGATCTTCGCGCCGAGATCGACCTTCGTCGGGTCGAGCGCCGGCGGGTAGTTCTGCCCCTCGGCCACCGCGATCGAGGTGTCCTTGTCGAGCATGAAGTTCAGAAGCTCCTCACAAGCCTCCATCGGGCTGCCCTTGATCACGAAGAGGCATTCCTGCCAGCCGAAGCCCTGCGGCGGGTCGAAATAGCCGATGTCGTGGCCCTGTTCCTGAAGCGCGAAGACGCGGCCCGACCAGGCTTCGGTGACGTGGATCTCCTCCTCGGCGAGAAGGCTCATCAGTTCGGCGCCCGAAGCCCAGTATTTCAGCGCGAGGTCGCGGTGCTTGCGCACGGCGTCCCAGACCGCTTCCATATCGGTGATGGCGTTCGGGTCCTGGTCGGTCTGAAGGGCGCCGTACCAGACGCGGGTGCGCCAGTCGCTCCAGCCGCCGATCTTGCCCTTGTGGGCCTCGTCGATCAGGATCTTGGCACCCTTTTCCTTCATTTCGTCGTCCGCGATGTACTTGCGGTTATAGGCGATCCCGGTGGAGCCGTAATCGTAGGGCACGGCGCTGAGGCTGTCGGGCGTCACGGCGGCGAAGGCATTGGTCAGCGCCGGCATCACCAGCGCCATGTTCGGGATATTGTCGAGGTTGAGCGCGCTCGTCAGGTCGAAGGAGTGATAGCGCGCATAGTCGAAGACGCCCGAAAGGTGGGCGATGTTGTATTCGCCGGGCTGCGAGGCGCGGACCTGCGCGAGGTATTCGTCGCCGCCGGGGAAGGTTCCGTCGACCACAGTCACGCCGGTCTTGGCGGTATAGGGATCGAAGGCGTATTTCCGGAACGCCTCGGAGACGATGCCGCCCCAGCCGTCGAACCGCACCTGGCTCACGGTCTGCGCGTTCGCGTATTTCGCGAAGGGCGTCTGAAGCCCGTAGGCGGCCCCGGCCGCGCCGATCAGGCCAAGAAACTTTCGCCGGTCGAGATCGCCATTCTGAAACCGCTCGCGCAGCCGTTCGTAACGTGTCGTGTTGTCCATGGTCAGCCTCCTTGCTGGATATGGGTCGGTCATGGCGGTTCACCCGCCCTTTCTGTTGGCGAGGGTCCGGGCGATCCCGGCCCCGATAAGCGGCAACCCGACGGTCATCACGATCATCACGGTGCCGAGCGCGTTGATCTCGGGCGAGATCGAGTTCCTGAGCATCGAGAAGATCTGGGTCGGCACCGTCTCCACCCCGCCGGGTTTCCAGAAGAGCGTGCCGGTGATGTCGTCGAAGCTGATGGTGAAGGCGAAGAGCGCCCCGGCCGCGACCGCCGGAGTCAGGAGCGGCAGCGTCACCGCGAAGAAGGTCTGCCGAGGCGTGGCGCCAAGGCTCAGCGCCGCCTCCTCGACGTCGCGGCGGATCGAGACGAGCCGCGCCTGCACGACGAGGATGACGAAGGGCAGGGTGAAGATCACATGCCCCATGAGGAGAAGGCCGAAGCTCTTGTTGATATGGAGCGCGTTGAGGAAAAGAAGGAGGGCGACGGCCAGCACCACCTCGGGCACGAGGATCGGCGCGATGAGAAGCGTGGTGATCATGTCGCGCCCCGGCACCCGGTAGCGCACCAGCGCCAGCGCCGCGAGAACCCCGAGCGTGGTCGAGACAAGCGCGGTCATCAGCCCTAGCGCGATCGAGGTCTTGAAGGCGCGCACGATCGCCTCGTTCTGCCACAGCGTCTCGAACCACCGGAAGGAAAAGCCGGTCATCGGGAAGCTGCCGAACTGGCTCGCGTTGAACGAAAGAAGCACGACCACCGCGACGGGCAGGAACATGAATAGGTAGACGAGGACCGTATAGGCCCGGATCAGCGCCCAGCCCATCAGCCCAGCCCCTTCGCAAGCTGCGCCATGCCGAGATAGCGGTTGTAGATCAGCACCAGCGCGCCAAGGACCGCGAGGAGCGCGAGCGACAGCGCCGAGCCGAGCGGCCAGTTAAGCTGTCGGATGATCGCCTCGAAGACGAGGTTGGCGAACATCGCGTCACGCGGGCCGCCGAGGATCACCGGGGTGATATAGGTCCCGGCGCCGAGGACGAAGCACAAAAGCCCGCCGGCGGCGAGGCCGGGCAGCGAGAGGGGCAGCGTGACCTGCACGAAGCTCTGCCACCGCGTCGCGCCAAGCGAATTCGCGGCGTCCTCGAGGTTGGTGTCGATGCCTTCGAGGCTGACATAGATGTTCAGCACCATGAACGGCAGCAGGAAATGCACGAGACCGAGGATCACCGTCACCTCGTTATAGAGCATCTGGACAGGTTCGCTGACGATCCCGAGCGTCAGGAGCAGCGAGTTGAGCGCCCCGGAAATGCCGAGGATGTTGATCCAGCTCATCGTGCGGATGATGTAGCTGATCCAGAAGGGCAACATCAGAAGAACAAGCAAAATCAGCTTGTTGCCATTCGATCTTGCGATGAAATAGGCCGCCGGATAGCCCATGACCGCGCAAACCGCCGTGGTGATCGCGGCGATCTTCAGCGTGTTCAGAAGGATGTCGCGGTAGAAGCGGTCGCTCAGCACCTTCTGCCAGTTGTCGAGGTGGAAGCCCGGCGTGTCGGCGCCGGCGGCGCTGCGCAGCCAGAACGAATAGACCACGATGAAGAGAAGCGGCACGACCAGGAGCAGGATCACCGCCGTCAATGCCGGCGAGAGCAGGATCCAGGGTTGCCGTCTTTCCCGTGACTCGATGGTCATCTGGAAGGGTGTCCGCGAAAGGTCATTGCGCGGACAGGATGCGGGTTGCGGAAGGTATCAATCAAATAGATAATGAGAATTCTGATAATAGATCTGAGCTATGCAGAGACTGTCTCCGACCGAAAAACTTGCCCGCGATCTCGACTGGAACCTTCTTCGGACGTTCCTCGTCCTGGCCCAGTCCCGCTCCGTCACCGATGCCGCCGACCGGCTCGGGCTCAAGCAGCCGTCGGTGTCGAGCGCGCTGAAGCGGCTCGAGGACCGGCTCGGCAAGCGCCTGATCGACCGCCGGCCGGGGCGGTTCGACCTGACCGCGGCGGGGCGGTTGCTGGCGTCGGAGGCGACGGACATTCACGGTGCGATTCTGCGCCTTGGCACCGTGATGCGTGATGTCGAGGACGAGGTGCGCGGCCATGTCTCGATCGCGATGGCGAGCCATGTCGTCTGCCCGATCTTCGATTCCACCCTGACCGAGGTTCACGCCACATACCCCCGCGCTACCTTCTCGATCGAGATCATGGCGAGCCGCGAGGCGATTGCCGCCGTGACCGCGCGCCGGGTCTCCTTCGCGGTCTGCCTCGTCAACGAACACCGTCCCGGCCTTGAATACCGCCGTTTGTTCCGTGAGCATTTCGGCCTCTTCTGCGGCCCGGCGCATCCCCTGTTCGGCCGGCGCGGGCTGAAGACCACCGACCTCGCCGGCCAGTCCTCGGTCAGTTTCGTCACCGACCAGATGAGCGACGCGTTGCGGGCGGTGACCGTCATGCGCGCCGAGGCGCGGCTCGACGAGCGCATCGTCGGCACCTCGGCGAACCTCGAGGAGGTGCGCCGAATGATCATCGCCGGACTCGGAATCGGACCCCTGCCGCTCCATGTCGTCGCCGAGGATGTCGAGATGGGCCGGCTCTGGCGGCTGCCACCCTATGACTCGCCCCCGGCCATCGACGTCTACATCGCCTGGAACCCGCGCACGCGGATGAACCGGGCCGAGCAAATGACGCTCGACATCCTCCTGAAACGGGTGGAGGCGACGCCGATGGAGGAGCGGATCTACTACTGACCCGGCGGGACGCCCCGGTCGTCATCTTCCCTTCGGTGCCGGAATGGTTTAGCAGGGAAGCAGACGTTGCCCGGCGCGGAAGCGCATCATGATAAACCAATATATCGCAGCCGGTTAGGCGGCGATCCTCAACCTAAGAGAGCACAAGACTTGACCCCTGCGGCCCGGATTGAAGCGGCGATCGGCATTCTCGACCGGATCCTCTCCGGTACCGCGGCCGAACAGGCGCTGACCGGCTGGGCGCGGGCGAGCCGTTTCGCCGGCTCCGGCGACCGCACGGCGATCCGCGATCTCGTCTTCGACGCCTTGCGCTGCCGACGATCCTTCACCGTGCGCGCCGGTGCCGCCGCGCCGACGGGCCGGGCGTTGATGATCGGCACCCTCGTCGCCAGCGGCACCGATCCCGATGCGGTCTTTAGCGGCCAGGGCTACGCGCCGGCTCCTCTCGACGCCGACGAACGCGCCGCCCTCGCCACCGCGCCGGTCGAGGCCGATCTTCCTGAACTCGTCGCGCTCGATTGCCCGGACTGGATCGCGCCCGCCTTGCGCGGCTCGCTCGGTGCGGATTTCTCTGAGGTGCTGAAGGCGGAGCGCGAAAGGGCGCCGGTCTTCCTGCGCGTCAATGCCGTGCGGGGAAGCCGCGCCGATGCCCGCGCGGCGCTGGCCCGCGACGGGATTGACTCCGAACCGGAGGAGGGCGTGAACTTCGCTCTGAAAGTCACGCAAAACCCACAGAAAATCCGCAATTCTTCGGCCTATCTCGGTGGCCTCGTCGAATTGCAGGACCTGAGCCCGCAGGCCGCCGTTGAGGCGCTGCCGCTTCGCCCCGGCGACAGCGTTCTCGACTACTGCGCGGGCGGGGGCGGCAAGGCCTTGGCGTTGGCCGCGCGCGGGGTTCGATCGGTCACCGCCCATGACGCCTTGCCGCAGCGCATGCGCGACCTTCCCGCCCGCGCCGCACGTGCCGGCGCCGATGTGGCACTTGCCGACACCAGATCCTTGCGCGGACGTGAATTCGACCTGGTACTCGTCGACGTGCCCTGTTCGGGAACCGGCACCTGGCGCCGCACCCCCGATGCGAAGTGGACGCTAACGGCCGAGCGCGTGGCGGACCTCGTGCGCCTCCAGGCGGACATTCTCGATGCTGCCGAGCACTTTGTGGCGCCGAAAGGGCATCTCGCCTACATGACCTGCTCGCTTCTGGCCGAGGAAAACCGCGCCCAGATCGACCGGTTTGTTGCGCGCAGTCCCGGTTGGGGCCTGGTGGAGGACCGGCTCTACACCTCTCTAGGCGGAGGGGACGGCTTCTACAGCGCTCTCTTGACGCGGGTCTGATCCCGGCAATACACAATCATTAGTTGTGTTTCCGGGGCGGTTAATCGCCGTTTAAGCATTTCAAGTCGGAATGCGGTGAAACCGAATCTGAAGGGAGCCACGTGGTGTCGCATCCGGCGCTTTCCCCGCATCCGCTGACCCGAACCGCGCTGAATCTGGCGCCGCGCAGCCATTATCTTGTTGGAGCAGCCGTTCTTTTCGCGGCCGCCGCCTATTTCGTCTCCGATGGCGTGACCGGTCTCGCGATCTTTGCCGCCGCCGGTACTTTCGCCGCGCTGGCGGGACTCATTGCCTGGCTCTCCGGGCGTCACGGGCGCGCCGACAGCGACCTGCAAGACCAGATCGCGGAATTCATCGCCCACGATGCCTCCCCAAGCTTCACCACCGACGCGGAAGGGGAGATCGGCACCCAGAACCGTGCCGCGGTGGAACGCTTCGGCAGCAGGGGCGGGCAGACGCTGACGCGGACGCTGGGCGAGGTTTTCGCCAATCCCGCCGCCGTCCTCCACAGGATGCAGAACCGGGCCGAGGCGCTCGGTGCGGCGCGGGAGGATCTGGTGACTCGGCGCGGCCATGTCCGGCTGGCCGTGCACCGGATCGGCGAGGCGGGATTCCTCTGGCGGCTCGAGGACATGGCCGAGCGGGCCGTCGGCGGGCGCGGCGCCGAAACCATCAGCCTGCCGATGCTGACGGTTTCGAAGACCGGGACGATCCTTTTCATGAACGAGGCGTTGCGCCGGCTGGTCGGGGAACGGGTGAAGACCCTCGACCGCATCTTCAAGGATCTTCCCCTGCGGCCGGGCGAAGAGCACGAAATCGCGGGCGCGGACGGGTCGATTCGGGCCCTGGTCGCGTCGCTCGAAAGCGCGGGCGGGCGGCGGGAAATCTACCTGCTGCCTGCGGCGGCGGGGGCAACGCCCTTTGCGGGCGATCCGACGGCCTTCGAAACCCTTCCCGTCGCGCTCCTGCGCGTCGGCAGTTCGGGCGATCTGCGTGAGGCAAACCGCGCGGCCCGGACGCTTTTGGGGAATGCGGAGGTCGGAACCGGCCTTGCGGCGTTGCTGGAAGGGCTCGGGCGGCCCGTGAACGACTGGCTCGCCGACGCGCTGGCGGGCCGGGCCGACCAGCGCCCCGAAGTCCTGCGCGTGCGCGGCGCGGAACAGGATGTCTACCTCCAGGTGACGCTGACCCGCGTCGTGGAGGAGGGGCGGCCGGCCCTCGTCGCGGTCCTGTCGGACGCGACCAAGCTCAAGACGCTCGAGGCGCAATTCGTGCAGAGTCAGAAGATGCAGGCGATCGGACAGCTCGCCGGTGGTGTCGCGCATGATTTCAACAACCTGCTGACCGCGATTTCGGGGCACTGCGACCTCCTGCTCCTGCGGCACGACAAGGGCGATCCCGATTATGCCGACCTCGTGCAGATCAACCAGAACGCCAACCGGGCGGCGAGCCTCGTCGGCCAGCTGCTCGCATTCTCGCGCAAGCAGACGCTGAAGCCGCAGGTCATCGACCTGCGCGATTCCCTTTCGGACCTGACGCATCTTCTGAACCGTCTGGTCGGCGAAAAGGTCCGGCTGACCCTCGTGCACGACCCCGAATTGCGCCCGATCCGCGCCGACAAGCGCCAGCTGGAACAGGTGCTGATGAACCTTGTCGTCAATGCCCGCGACGCGATGCCGGGGGGCGGCGAGATCCGGATCGAGACGGAGAACCAGTCTCTCGAGGAAGGGCTGAAGCGCGACCGCGCGGTCGTGGCGCCCGGGGAGTATGTCGTCGTCCGGGTCACGGACTATGGGATCGGGATCGCCACGGACAAGCTGCCGAAGATCTTCGAACCCTTCTTCACGACCAAGCGGCAGGGCGAGGGGACGGGGCTTGGCCTGTCGACCGCCTACGGGATCGTGAAGCAGACGGGCGGCTTCATCTTCTGCGACAGCATCGTCGGGCAAGGAACGACATTCACACTCTATTTCCCGGTTCACGACCAAGTCGAGGAGGTCGAGGTCCGACCGCAGGCAACGTCTGCGCCGCGCCGCGTCACCCGCAGCGGCGAAGGCGTCGTCCTGCTGGTCGAGGACGAAGCGCCGGTCCGCGCCTTCGCGAGCCGGGCGCTGCGAATGCGCGGATACACGGTGATCGAGGCGGAGAACGCCGAAGAGGCGCTGAAGACGCTGGAAGACGGTTCCCTCGCGATCGATGTCTTCGTGACCGACGTGATCATGCCGGGAATGGACGGGCCGTCCTGGGTGCGCGAGGCGCTCAAGGAACGCCCCAATACCCGGGTTGTCTTCGTTTCGGGTTATTCGGAGGAGAGCCTGACCGAAACGCGGGAACGGATTCCGAACTCGGTCTTCCTGCCGAAGCCGTTCTCGCTCAGCGAACTGACCGCGACCGTACAGGGCCAGATTCACTGACGGAGCGGCCGGGTCCCCCGGCAATGAGCGGGCCTGCCGGGGGGCGGCGCATCGAGGCAGATGTGCCATGGCGGCAGAGCAATCGCGACCCGCTCCGACGCTTTCGCGCCGGGGCGGTCGCCAGAATGCCCCGTTCCCTCAGGTCCGGAGCGAGTCGTAGAGGGCGAAATCCTTGACGCAGGCCTCGCGCAGGCGCGCCTCGAGCGCCGGATCGAGATCCGTGGACCCTTCCGGCGACACGTTGAGCCGGGGCAGAGTGATCTCGCAGTCCAGCCGGTCTTCGAGAAAGCCGACGAGGCTTCCCATGTCGTCGTAGCGGAACAGCCGGTCGACACCCGGACCTTTCTCGGGAACGAGGAACCGGCTCTGCCAGCCGACATTGGCGTATTCGGGTTGGGGATCGCTGAGATAGCCCTCGATAAAGTTGTTGAAACTCATACCCGAGGTGCTGCGGTCGGGATGGACGCCGCTGATCCGCTGGCGGTAGCGATACCAGCTGCCGAGCCAGTCGATAGGTTCCCGCATCACCGCGACGACCATGAAATCCTCGTCGGCGGCAAGTTCGAGATAGGGCGCGAGGAAACGCCAGTACCGATGCACCGAGGTGTGCTTCAGTTCGGGCGGGCGCTGGATCACCACGCTCGCCAGCGGCTCCAGCGCCGCCTCGATCGCCGTGGTGCCCGTCTTTGGCGTCGCGAGGTAGACGAGTCGCTGTTTCCAGAAAACCAGCATGCCGATCCTTTTCTTCACACGCGGGACACGAAATCCCGGCGCCATTAACTAAACATTTACCCAAAGGAGAAAAGCTCGATTTTAGAAAAATGAGTTGTAATGTTCCCTCTTTGATCTCATAACGCTGAGAACAAGAGGCGAACACGAGCAATGATTGCCGCGCCCCGACGGGTGTGAAATAAGGAACCGAACAATGGCAGTGACGAACCTTCTCGACATGAACGACAAGCGCTCCGCGGACAAACAGAAAGCGCTCGACAGCGCGCTCGCCCAGATCGAACGGCAGTTCGGCAAGGGTTCCATCATGAAGCTCGGCGCCGACAATCCGGTGATGGAGATCGAGGCGACCTCGACCGGCTCGCTCGGGCTCGATATCGCGCTCGGCATCGGCGGATTGCCGAAGGGCCGGGTGGTCGAGATCTACGGGCCGGAAAGCTCTGGCAAGACGACGCTGACGCTCCATGTCGTGGCCGAAGAGCAGAAGAAGGGCGGCGTCTGCGCCTTCGTCGACGCCGAGCACGCGCTCGACCCGCAATATGCCAAGAAGCTCGGCGTCAACCTCGACGAGCTTCTGATCTCGCAGCCCGATACCGGCGAGCAGGCGCTGGAGATCGTTGACACGCTGGTGCGGTCCGGCGCGGTCAGCCTTGTCGTCGTCGACTCGGTCGCGGCGCTCGTGCCGAAGTCCGAGCTTGAGGGCGACATGGGCGATTCCAGCGTCGGTGTGCATGCCCGCCTGATGAGCCAGGCGATGCGGAAGCTGACGAGCTCCATCAGCCGCTCGAACTGCATGGTGATCTTCATCAACCAGATCCGCATGAAGATCGGCGTGATGTTCGGTTCGCCCGAGACGACGACGGGCGGCAACGCGCTCAAGTTCTACGCGTCCGTCCGGCTCGATATCCGCCGCATCGGCTCGATCAAGGATCGCGACGAGGTGGTCGGCAACACCACCCGCGTAAAGGTCGTGAAGAACAAGGTGTCGCCACCCTTCAAGCAGGTCGAGTTCGACATCATGTACGGCGAGGGGATCTCCAAGACCGGCGAGTTGATCGACCTTGGCGTGAAGGCCGGGGTCGTGGAAAAGTCCGGCGCCTGGTATTCCTACGGGGATGAGCGCATCGGCCAGGGGCGCGAGAACGCCAAGCAGTTCCTCAAGGACAATCCCGATTTCGCCCACGCCATCGAGGACAAGATCCGCGCCAGCCACGGGCTCGATTTCGGGGCCTCGGATGACGGTCCGGGCGACGACGTCATGGAGGCCTGACCGGGCTGCGCCGGAAGACGAAGGCAGGAAGGCCGGGCCATCACGCCCGGTCTTTTTTCGTGAGATCGCTGCCGCCGGCCCGGCCCCCCGACATGGCCGGAGCCGTCCCCGACTGTATTGCAGAGAGCGTCTTTCGCAGATGCGGAAAGCCTTGCTGGACAGGGGGGCGGGCGAAAGATAAACGTGTCGGGCCGACTGCCCCTCGCTTTCCCGGAGCCGCGATCCGATGCCCAGCCTGAACGATATCCGCTCGACCTTCCTCGACTATTTCAAGCGCAACGACCACCGGGTCGTCGCGAGTTCGCCGCTTGTCCCGCGCAACGATCCGACTCTGATGTTCACCAATTCGGGCATGGTGCAGTTCAAGAACTGCTTCACCGGGGTGGAAAAGCGCGACTACGTGCGTGCGACGACGGCGCAGAAATGCGTACGCGCGGGCGGCAAGCACAACGATCTCGACAATGTCGGCTACACCGCGCGGCACCACACGTTCTTCGAGATGCTCGGCAACTTCTCGTTCGGCGACTATTTCAAGGAGGAGGCGATCCCCTATGCGTGGGAATTGCTGACCAAGGATTTCGGGCTGAACAAGGACCGGCTTCTGGTCACCGTCTACCATACCGATGACGAGGCGGCGGGGATCTGGAAGAAGGTCGCGGGCCTGTCGGACGACCGCATCATCCGCATCCCCACGGACGACAATTTCTGGCGCATGGGGCCGACCGGCCCCTGCGGCCCCTGTACCGAGATCTTCTACGACCACGGGCCCAGCATCTGGGGCGGCCCTCCGGGTTCGGCCGAGGAGGACGGCGACCGCTTCATCGAGATCTGGAACCTCGTCTTCATGCAGAACGAGCAGTTCGAGGACGGCTCGATGCGGGCGCTCGACATGCAGTCGATCGACACCGGCATGGGGCTGGAACGGATCGGCGCGCTCCTCCAGGGCAAGCACGACAATTACGACACGGACCTGATGCGGAGCCTGATCGAGGCCTCCGCGCATGGCACGTCGACCGATCCCGACGGGCCGGGCAAGGTTCATCACCGGGTGATCGCGGATCACCTGCGCTCCACCTCGTTCCTCATCGCCGACGGGGTGATGCCGTCGAACGAAGGCCGTGGCTATGTTCTGCGCCGGATCATGCGGCGGGCCATGCGGCATGCGCATCTTCTGGGCGCGGATGACCCGCTGATGTACCGGCTGGTGCCGGCGCTGGTGCGCCAGATGGGCGCGGCCTATCCCGAACTCGTGCGCGCCGAGGCACTGATCGAGGAAACGCTGAAACTGGAAGAGACGCGGTTCAAGCAGACGCTCGATCGCGGGCTGAGGCTCCTTGACGACGAGCTTTCGAAGCTCGGCGAGGGCCAGCCCCTGCCGGGTGCGGCGGCGTTCCGGCTTTACGACACTTATGGCTTCCCGCTCGACCTCACCCAGGACGCGCTGCGCGAGAAGGGTCGCGCCGTCGACGTCAAGGGGTTCGGCCACGCGATGGAGGAACAGAAGGCCAAGGCGCGGGCCGCCTGGGCCGGATCGGGCGAAACGAAGGACGCACAGATCTGGTTCGACCTCACGGAAAAGCACGGGGCCACGGAATTCCTCGGCTACGACACCGAGACGGCCGAAGGCCAGATCGTGGCGCTCGTCGCCGACGGGAAGGAAACCGGATCGGCCGCCGCGGGGGCGAAGATCCAGATCGTCGTCAACCAGACGCCGTTCTATGCCGAGGCCGGCGGCCAGGTCGGCGACAGTGGCCTGATCCGCACCGATACCGGGACAGCGACGGTGACCGACACCAGGAAGGCCGCAGGCGTTTTCATCCATATCGCTGAAGTGAGCGATGGCCAGATCGCGCGCGGTCAGCCGGCGAAGCTGGAGGTCGGCCATACCCGCCGCTCGGCCATCCGCGCCAACCACTCGGCGACCCACCTCCTGCACGAGGCCCTGCGCCGCGCGCTCGGCGCCCATGTCGCACAGCGCGGCTCGCTCAATGCCGAGGACCGGCTGCGCTTCGACTTCAGCCATTCGAAGGCGATGTCGGCCGATGAGGTCGCGACGGTCGAGGCCGAGGTCAACGAATACATCCGCCAGAACAGCCCGGTCGAGACACGGATCATGACGCCGGACGATGCCCGCGCGCTCGGCGCGCAGGCGCTGTTTGGCGAGAAATACGGCGACGAGGTGCGCGTCGTGTCGATGGGCCGCCTGGCCGGCGCCGGCAAGGGTACCGACGGCGCCACCTATTCGCTCGAGCTTTGCGGCGGCACCCATGTTGCCCGCACCGGCGATATCGGTGCCTTCGCGCTTCTGGGCGACAGCGCGTCCTCGGCAGGCGTGCGGCGGATCGAGGCGCTGACCGGGCAGGCGGCGCTCGACCATCTGCGCCGGCAGGATCAGCGGCTTTCGGAAGTCGCGGCGGTGCTGAAGGCGCAGCCGGGCGACGTGCCGGCGCGGGTGAAGGCGCTGATGGAGGAACGCAAGGCGCTTGCCAATGAAGTGGCGCAGCTACGCCGCGAACTCGCGATGGGCGGAGGCGCTGGCACAGCCGTCCCGGAAACGCGCGAGATCGGCGGGGTGAAGTTTCTGCCGCAGGTCGTCGCCGGCGTGTCGGGCAAGGATCTTCCGGCGCTCGTCGATGAACTCAAGGCGCGCATCGGCTCCGGCGCGGTACTCGTCGTCGCCGATACCGGCGGCAAGGCGGCGGTCGCGGCGGGCGTCACCAGTGACCTGACCGGGCGGCTTTCGGCCGTCGAGATCGTTAAGGCCGCCGCCGCCGCGCTTGGCGGCAAGGGCGGCGGCGGCAGGCCCGACATGGCGCAGGCCGGCGGCGCGGATGCGTCGAAGGCCGACGATGCCGTAAAGGCCGCCGAGGCGGTGATCGGAGGTGCGGCATGAGCGAGACGAAGTCAGCCCTCTGGATCGCCCATGTGAAGGTGCTCGACGCAGAGGCCTACGGCAAGTACGCCGCCCTCGCCGGGCCGGCGATCGCCAAGCATGGCGGTGTGTTCCTTGCGCGGGGCGGACGCCATGTTCAACTCGAAGGCAACGACCGGCCGCGCAACGTGGTGGCACGCTTCCCGTCGCTCGACGCGGCGGTCGCCTGTTACCACAGCCCCGAATATCAGGCCGCGCTCGCCCATGCGAAGGGCGCGTCGGAACGCGACCTGATGGTGGTCGAGGAAAGCTGAGGCGGCGGGCCTTCGTCCGCCGCGATATTGCCGTTTTGAGCAGGGTGAGGGACAGAAGTCCCCATAAGGAACGGGCGAGGGCGAGAATGTGCAGATGGGCGGCCTATACCGGTGAGCCGGTCTTCCTCGAGGAGATCGTAAGCCGGCCGGGACATTCCCTGATCCATCAAAGCCACGGCGCGACCCAGAGCAAGACCGCGATCAATGCCGACGGGTTCGGCGTCGCCTGGTATGGCGAGCGGGAGGAGCCGGGCCTCTTCCGCGACATCCTTCCCGCCTGGTCGGACCCGAACCTGCGGTCGCTGACCGCCCAGGTGAAGTCGCCCCTCTTTCTTGCCCATGTCCGCGCCTCGACCGGGACGGCGACGAGCCGCAACAACTGCCACCCGTTCGTCGTCGGCAACTGGACCTTCATGCATAACGGCCAGATCGGCGGTTACGACGGGTTTCGCCGCGATGCCGAAATGCTTATCCCCGACCCGCTCTATCCGCACCGGAAAGGCGCCACCGACAGTGAGGCCCTGTTCCTGATCGCGCTCGGCGAGGGCCTCAGGGACGACGCGAAGGGGGCGCTGGAGCGGGCGACCGCCCGGCTCGAAAGCCTGTCACGCCTGAAGGGCGCCGCCCCCCATGTCCGGATGACGGCCGCGTTTTCGGACGGAAAGCGGCTTTTCGCTGTGCGCTATGCCACCGACGAGAACGCCCCGACGCTCTATCATCGCTGGTCGGAGATGCGGCGCGGTCGGGCCGTCGTTTCCGAACCCCTGGAGGCCGGAGAGTGCTGGGATTCTGTCCCGCCCGGCAGCTTCTGCACATTCGAGGCGGATGGCGTGACGATCGAACCCTTCGAGCCGCGCTGCCTCGCCCGGGTCGCCTGACGCCCGACGCTGTCGGGCCGAGACCGGTGCCAGACCGATGCCAATGTCGTTTTCGCCCGCGAGATGACGTAATCCGCAGCCGAGGCCGCGCGAATAGCGATAAAACGGCGCCACAACCGGCAGTGTCAGGAGCATGCGGCATGAACGAGGTGGCTGAAGGACGGCGGGCCCGTGGTGGTGGTGGCGCGGCGCGGCGGGCGGAACGGACAGCCGTTCGCATCGAATGCGCGAAGTTCATCGAGCGCAACATCCCCAATCTCGACATCCTCAACGAAGAGGCGCTCGAGATCATCGAAACGAACGCCGAGACGATCCTTGAGGAGATCGGCGTCAATTTCGTCGAGAACCCCGAGGCGCTGATCCGCTGGAAAGAGGCTGGCGCCGACGTTCAGGGCGAGCGCGTCCGCATCCCGCGCGGGCTCGCGCGCGAACTGTGCAAGACCGCGCCGTCATCCTACGTCCAGCATGCGCGGAACGCGGAGCGGAACGTGACGGTGGGCGGGAAGGGGCTGGTCCTCGCGCCGGTCTACGGACCTCCCTTCGTGCGCGACGCCGATGGCGGCCGCCGGTATGCGACGCTCGACGATTTCCAGAAATTCGTGAAACTCGGCTACATGTCGAAATGGCTGCACCATTCCGGCGGGACGGTCTGCGAACCGACCGACGTGCCGGTCAACAAGCGTCATCTCGACATGCTCTTCGCGCATATGACGCTTTCGGACAAACCCTACATGGGGTCGGTGACCGAACCGAGCCGCGCCGAAGACTCGGTCGAGATGTCGAAGATCCTCTTCGGCGACGACTTCGTCGAACAGAACACGGTGATGACCTCGCTCATCAACATCAACTCGCCGATGACTTTCGACGGGATCATGATGGGCGCGCTCGAGGTCTACGCGCGCCATAATCAGGCCGCGATCATCTCGCCCTTCATCGTGGGCGGCGCGATGGCGCCGGTCACGGTCGCGGGCACGCTGACACAGGTTCTGGCCGAGGTGCTGGCCGGCGTCGCTTACAGCCAGCTCGTCCGCAAGGGTGCGCCGGTGATCTTCGGCGCCTTCGTGACCTCGATCGACATGAACTCCGGCGCGCCGACCTTTGGCACCCCCGAAGCCGCCCACATCACCTATGGCGCGGGCCAGCTTGCCCGGCGTCTGGGGCTTCCCTACCGCTCGGCCGGCTCGTTCTGCGGATCGAAGCTGCCTGATGCGCAGGCCGCCTACGAGACGTCGAACAGCCTCAACATGGGGCTTCTCTCCGGCGTCAACTTCATGCTCCATGCCTGCGGCTGGCTGGAAGGGGGCTTGGTGTCGTCCTTCGAGAAGTTCGTGATGGATGCCGACCAGCTCGGCACGCTCCATCACCTCGCCAAGGGCATCGACATGTCGGAAACCGGCCAGGCGATGGACGCGATCCGCGAAGTCGGTCCGGGCGGGCACTATCTCGGCTGCGCCCACACCCAGGCGAACTTCAAGCAGGCGTTCTGGCGGACCGAGCTTCTCGACTACAAGCCTTATGAGACTTGGGAGGAAGAGGGCGCCCGCGACACCGTGCAGCTTGCCCGCGCGCGGGTCACGAAGCTTCTGAACGACTACCAGAAGCCGGCGATCGACCCTGCGGTCGAGGAAGCACTTGCCGACTATGTCGCGCGCAAGAAGGCCGCGGTTCCCGACGCCTTCATGTGATCCTCGCGATCAACGCGGATCAGGCCGCTCCCGCACCGGGGGCGGCCTTTTCGTATCCCCTCAAGCGCGGTTCGGGCGCGGGAGAAGCCGGGCCTCGGCCATCATCGCGATGAGAAGGTCGATATGGCGCAGGAAACTGTAGGACGCGTCGCCGGAACGCCGCGTCGCCTCGATCCGCTCCTCCTCGGCCAGGAGCGCGCTCAGCGCGTGGTCCGGTGCCGGCGCCTCGGCGCTCCGGATCAATCGCTTGAGGTCGCGATTGCGGTTGTATTCCGCCAGCCCCGCCCGCGCAGCCCGGATCAAGAGCCGGGGGCGGCGGAGTTCGGATACAACAGAGAGCAGATCGGACATCTTCATTCTCCTTGAGATACACAACCGGAAGATGAAACAAGACTCCGACATGTTGCGAATTGTGTCCGAAATGCGTCCGCCCGTTTTAGCAAAATTTATATTTTATCAAGAAATATCGGGATCGTGCTCGATTTTAACGATCAGGTAACGAATACAACGTCAGGTTGTTTTCGTTGTAGTTAAGGCGACGTAAAGACGCCGCAGACTTTCGGGGGAAATGATGACAGTTCCATTCCAGACGCCGGCGGCGTTGCCCGCCTGGTTGCCGGAAAATGCACGGCTTTACCTTCGCCACATCGAAGAGGGCCTCTCCATCCGCGCGCTGGCGAGAAATGAAGGATGTCATGCCTCGACGATCCTGCGCAAGGTCCGTGCCTTCGAGAACCGCCGCGACGACCCCCTGATCGACGAAGCGCTGAACCGGCTCGGCCGCCTGCACCTGCGGCTGGCCGGAGCGGCACGGGCACAAGACACCACACCAAAGCCAGTGATACAGGAAGGAACCTGCCCGATGACCGCACCGATCCGTTCGCCCCACATGCAGATCGTCGACGAAGCGACCGTTCTTCGCGAGGCGCGCCGCATTCTGCGCCGCCTTTGTGAAATCGGCGCGATGCTCGCCGTCTCTGCGGAGATGGAGAAGGCGGTCGTGCTGAAGGGCACGGTTCGCACCGCCGTCGTCGACCGGACTGTGGCGCAGGCCTTCGCGCTCAAGGACTGGATCGCGGTGCAGAAGCCGGGGCGGGTAACGACCTACGAGATCACCGGGGCAGGGCGGTCGGCCCTGAAACGGCTTCTCGCCGAGGATCAGGACGCCCGCGCGGCCGGTTTTGCCGAGGCGCAGACGCCCTTCGCGGACCAGCACCGCGTCTGGGACGAACGCGCCGTGATGGAACCGGGATCACGAACGCCCCGGAAAATGCGCTACAACCTCGCCGAAAGCCCGCTTGCCGTTCTGGCGCGCCGGAAGGACAAGGACGGCAGCCCGTTTCTCGACCCCGAACTGGTTGCGGCCGGCGAGCGGCTGCGCGAGGATTTCGAACTGGCGCAGATGGGGCCGAGGGTGGCCCAGAACTGGGACCGGTTCCTGACCGCCGGGGATCGCGGCAATTTCGCCGGCGACGGCGGGGCGGGCGGCGGGTCGGGCCGAGCGCGCGACCGGGTGGCCGCCGCGCTTCGCGATCTCGGGCCGGGGCTCGGCGACATGGTCCTGCGCTGTTGCTGCTTTCTCGAAGGTCTGGAAGTTGCCGAGAAGCGGATGGGATGGTCGGCGCGGTCGGGCAAGATCGTCCTCCGAATCGCGCTGCAACGGCTCAAGCGCCATTACGACGAAACCTATGGCGGCAAGGCGCCGCTCATCGGGTAGGGACGACGGCGCCGGGCTAGCCCGGCGCCAAATCTCGCGTGGCGGGGGCGGGATCGTTCCGCCATGAAGCGCCACGGCGTTCCGCGTTGTCTTCCCCGACGAAAAGGCCTATCTCGACGTTAGCCCAGCGTTAGGGGGAACTATCCGTGCGCGACCTCAAGATTCCTGGCGAACGTCATCCCGAAAAGGCGCATCGCGCCGACCAGGCCCAGCCGAAGAAACCCGCCTGGATCCGCGTGAAGGCGCCGACCTCGGCCGGTTACAAGGAAACCCGCGACATCCTGCGGACCAACAAGCTGGTGACGGTCTGCGAAGAGGCAGGCTGCCCGAATGTCGGCGAGTGCTGGAGCCAGGGCCACGCCACGATGATGATCATGGGCGAGATCTGCACACGTGGATGTTCGTTCTGCAATATCGCCACCGGGCGCCCCGACGCGCTCGACGTGTTCGAGCCGGGCCGCGTGGCCCATGCGGTCGAAACGCTGGGGCTGAAGCATGTCGTCATCACCTCGGTCGATCGCGACGATCTCGACGACGGCGGAGCCGAGCATTTCGCTCAGACGATCCGCGCGGTCCGGCACCGTTCCCCCAACACTACGATCGAGATCCTGACCCCCGACTTCCTCAAATGCGCCCCGGAAGCGCTTGAAAAGGTTGTCGAAGCGCGTCCCGACGTCTTCAACCACAATCTTGAGACCGTGCCCGGCCTCTATCCCTCCGTCCGCCCCGGCGCGCGGTATTTCCATTCGCTCCGGCTGCTCCAGCGGGTGAAGGAACTGGACCCGGCGATGTTCACCAAGTCCGGCATCATGGTCGGGCTCGGCGAGGACAAGCAGTCGGTCGGGCAGGTGATGGATGACATGCGCGCGGCGAATGTCGATTTCCTCACCATCGGCCAATACCTTCAGCCGACGCCGAAGCATCACCGGGTCGACCGCTTCGTGACGCCTGAGGAGTTCAAGGCCTATGAGAAGGCGGCCTTCGGCAAGGGCTTCCTGATGGTGTCGGCAACGCCGCTGACGCGATCATCCTATCATGCTGGCGAGGATTTCGCCCGGCTCAGGGCTGCACGGCTGGCAAAGCTCGGCCGCGCCTGAGGCCGGTCACTCGGCGGGCGGGACTTTCTTGAGGTAGGCGGCGATCGCCGCCCGATCCTCGGCCGGCAGATTCGCGGTATTTTCCACCACCAAAGCCATGTGACCGCCCGCGCTGTCGAAATCCGGTGTGAATCCCGAGGTCAGGTATTCGACGATATCCGCCTCGGACCAGGTGAGCTTGGCGGGCGTGATATTGGGGAAGTTCCCCTTGCCGCCCGGCACCGGCCCGCCGGCGAGCCAGCGGACGCGCTCCATCCCGCCAAGGGCATTGCGCGGCGTATGGCATTCGCCGCAATGACCAAGTGCCTCGGCCAGGTAGCGGCCGCGTTCCTCGGCCGGGGTCAGGTCGCCAGTCACGACCCAGTTCTCATCGAGGAAGAGATACTTCCAGCCGCCGAGGCTGCGACGGATATTGTAGGGAAAGCCCACCTCGTGCGCCGCCGACGGCGTGGGATCGGCGGGCAAGGTGGCGAGAAAGGCGCGCAAATCGACGATGTCTTGCAGCGACGCCTTCGCGTAGCTGGCATAGGGAAAGACGGGGTAGTAATGCGCGCCCTTTGGCGAGACGCCGCGGGTCATCGCATTGGCGAGGTCGAGGTCGGACCAGCCACCGATCCCGGCAACCAAGTCGTTCGAGATATTGGGCGCGACGAAGGTCCCGAAGGGCGACGGGAAGCGCTGGCCACCTGTGAGGATCAGCTTCTGGTCGCCCGTCGCCTCGGCATCGGCATGGCAAGCCGCGCATCCGCCGGCCCAGAACACCTGTTCCCCATGCGCCGGATCGGGCACTAGCCCCGCCAGCGCATCGGCGGGCAGCGGCCGGGGCCGGGTGACGACCCAGAACACGCCGAGACCAAGAACGGCAAGGACGAGCAGGGCAGTCAGCAACTTGCGCATCTGGATCACTCCGTTTCTCAAGCGTCAGGCGCGCCGTGGCGCGCCTGACGATCTTTGTCTGATCCTACTCGGACTTACGATACTGCTTGTGACACCCGCCGCAAGCTGCGCCGACACCCTTCATCGCCCCCTGAAGCGAGGCGAGATCGGTGCCCGCCGCCAAGACCATCGCGTCCGCCGCCGTCTTCAGAGCGGCGAACTTCACGTCCCGGTCGCCGGCATTGGCGTTGATCTCGGGCAGGGCGGAGCTGTCGTCCAGCACGCCGTTTTCCGTCCCCGGCACCCAGAGCATGGACGAGTCGACCGAGGCGAGGGCCGCGAGGCTGCTTGCCGCCCGGCCCGCGGTCTCGGCATCGTAGGGCACCTCGCCCTTGGCCATCCCGCCAAGCGGCGCGAGGTTCATCGCCATCATCAACATGTAACCGTGGCGCGCGGTCAGGATTTCTTCGGGATCGCTCAGATCCTCGGCAAGCACCGGCCCGCAGGTCAAGACCGCCGCCGCGATCAGAGACAGAACATTCCGCATCGTGAACTCCTAGACTTGTATGGTTTCGCGTCGTCTCAGCACCGTCGGCTCAAAGGCCGGAGGTTTTCGCTGCAACGCGGCGGGATGGAAGCCCGGGCGCAGGGAAAAAGGAAATAAACTTCCATTCGAGCGACCTGCAACTTGAGGTGGAGGCACCGCTTCCGGGCGATTTTTGGGCATGGCGCCGCTCATCGACAGCGTGGATTCCGGCGGCGGTCCACTCATCAAGACAAAGGGCGGGACCAAGCCCGCCCCCGTCGTGAGGGTTCCGGCCGGATCAGTTCGTCGAAAGGCGGAACGCCTTGTGACAGCCGCCGCAAGCCCCGCCGACCGGACCCATCGCCGACTTGAGCCCGTCGAGCCCGGTGCCGGCCGCCGCCTTCATCGCCGTCGCCGCCTCGCCCAGTGCCTTCGCTTTTTCACCAATGTCCGAGCCCTCTTCCCAGATTTTCGGGAGCGCAGCGGTCGCGGGGTTGGCGGAATTGTCCGATCCCTTCGGCCACAGCATCGAGGCATCGAGCGTGACGGTGGCCATCAGGTTGTCGGCCGCCTTCTGCGCGGCTTCGGCATTGTATTCGACCTCACCCTTGGCCATGCCGCCGAGAACGCCAAGCTGGAGCGCGCGGTATTCCATGATCCCCTGCCGCGCCTTGATCTGGCTGGCGAAAGGGGTGTCCTGCGCTGTCGCGGCCCCGGCGAGGGCAATGGTGGCAGCGGTCAATCCGGCAAGAAAAGTCTTCATCGTACAACTCCCTGTTGAGGATTGAAAAAGTGTATCTGTGAGAAATTTCATTACCAATCGAAAATTCCGCAGAGTATTAGTGAATAAACGCACAGGTGCCGCCAGGCCGCGGATTTTCGGCGGTTCAAGGGTGAATCCCCGCGAAAGACCGGCCGGAAATGACGGAATCGTGACCGCGGAGGAGCGCGCGATGACACGCGAGAACTGGGACGACCTGAGGTTCATCCTTGCCGTGGCCGAAGAAGGCTCGGTCAGCGCCGCCGCGAGACGGCTCGGCGTGAATCACGCGACCGTGCTTCGGCGTGTGGCCGCATACGAACACGCGGCAGGGTTCGAGATCTTCGACAAGACCGCGCGCGGCTATGTCGTCCCCGGCGCGCGCAAGCGCATCATCGACGCGACGCGCGAGGTCGATCGCGCCGTCCAGGCGGTGGGCCGGATGCTTCAGGGCAGCCGGGCGCCCTTGGCGGGCGAGGTGCGCGTCACCTCGACCGACTCGTTCTGCCAATACGTCCTGCCGCCGATCGTCGCGCGGTTGCGGCATGTGTCGCCCAACCTCAGGATCGAGCTTTTGTGCTCCAACAGCCATCTCGACCTAGCCCGGACCCATGCCGACATTACCGTGAGACCGGCGGTGAAACTGCCGGACGATCTCGTGGGCGAAACCTCGGCGATGCTCGGCTTCGGCCTTTTCCGGGCAAGGGGAATTCAGGGCGACGCGTGGCTCGGCATCTCCGGTCCCTTGGCGCGATCGCGCGTCGGACAGTGGATCGCGGCGGAGGTGGACGCATCGCAGATTGCCGCCGCCGCAGACAGTTTCCTGGTCCTGCGCGAACTCGCGGCGGAGGGGCAGGGGATGACGATCCTGCCGGATTTTCTCGGCACCGAGGACGCGCGGCTCGAAAGGGTCGCGGGACGGATGCCGGATATCGCGGTCGCCATCTGGGTCGCGAGCCATTCCGACCTTGCCGATGTGCCCCGTATTGCGGAAACCCGTCGCGCATTGACGCGGGCTCTCGCCACCATCGGGGCGCGGTTGCGCGGAACGGCGGGCGCCGAAGGCGCCGCCGCGCCGGCGTGATCAGGGCAGAACCTGTGCTTTGGGCGGCTTCGGACGTGGATCGAGGCCAAGCCCGTGTGGCAGAACGCCGGCCCATTCCAGGCCCGCCAGCCCCAGACAGGCCGCGACGACCGCAAGGACCAGAACGACGCGGCGGACAGGTGGTGGGTTGCGCGCCCACCGGGACATCCGCAGCAGGTGGCGCAGATTCATGCCTCGGTATCGGGGAACCTGACCTTGCCGATATAGGGCAGGTTGCGGTTGCGCTGCGCGAAGTCGATACCGTAACCGACGACGAACTCGTCCGGAATCTCGAACCCGGTCCAGGTCGCCTTGATCGGCACCTCCCGCCGCGACGGCTTGTCGAGAAGCGCGCAGACTTCCAGCCGCTTCGGATCGCGTGACCGAAGAAGATTGACGACATGGTGGAGCGTGAAACCGGTATCGACGATGTCCTCGACAACCAGTACGTCGCGGCCCGCGATCTCGCCCCGAAGGTCCTTCAGGATCCGCACCTCGCGGCTCGATTCCATCGCGTTGCCGTAGGACGACGCTTCGAGGAAATCGACCTCCACCGGCAGGTCGATCTCGCGCACGAGGTCGGCGATGAAGACGAAGGAGCCGCGCAGAAGGCCGACGACGACGAGCTTGTCGGTGCCCTTGAAGGCCCTGGTGATGTCCTTTGCCAACGCCTCGACCCGGGCCGCGATTGCCTTGGCGGAGATCATCTCGTCGATAACATAGGGTCGGTGCGGCATGGCGGCCCCTTGATTTTGCGCCTCCATTTAGCGACATGGGGCGCCAGTGTCACCAACGGACGAGCGGATGCCGACACATTCCGAGACGCGCACGATGCCCTACACTGCCCGCCAGATGTACGATCTGGTCGCCGATGTCGCGCGCTACCCCGATTTCCTGCCCTGGACCGCCGCCGCCCGCATCCGCTCGCGTACGCCCCGCGCCGACGGGGCGGTGGTGATGGAGGCGGACCTGGTGATCTCGTTCAAGGTCTTCCGCGAACGCTTCGGCAGCCGGGTGACGCTCTGGCCCGAGGCGATGAAGATCGACACCGAATATCTTGACGGACCGTTCAGGTTCATGCGCTCCAACTGGGCGTTCGAGGACCGGGCAGGGGGTGGCTGCGATGTCGCCTTCTTCGTCGATTTCGAGTTCAAGAGCGCGATCCTGCAAAAGCTGATCGGCGTGGTCTTCGACGAGGCGATGCGCCGGGTGGTGCGCGCGTTCGAGGGCCGGGCGGCGGAACTTTACGGACAGGTGTGACCGACCGGATAAAGGGGTCGGAAGTCCCGTTTCCGATGATCCCGGATCCGCGCGCCGGGGAAAGCCCCGAGCGGTTTCGCGTCGCCGGATTTTCAGGCGTTTTCGAAACGGGGTGCAACCTGATCGGTCCGACCGTCGAGACGACCATTTTCAGGGCGCGTCATGAATCAGCCGTCGAGCGCTTGCAGAAGAAGGTCCAGGGCGTGAAGGACCGTCGCTTCCCGCACGCCGGCCCGCCCGCGCGGGCCGAACTCCACCGTCTCCACCCATGTCGGGTGGCCCCTCCGGGCAAGGCCGAAGCAGACGCGGCCTTCAGGCTTGTGCTCCGACCGGCCGGGTCCGGCGATACCGGTGACAGCGACGGCGAGCGTCGCGCCCGACCGCTCAAGCGCGCCCTCGGCCATCTCGCGCGCGACCTCCTCGCTCACCGCGCCGTGGGCGGAAAGCGTTGACGCGCGGACGCCGAGCATCGCCGTCTTGGCCGCGTTGGAATAGGTGATGAAGCCGCGGTCGAAGATATCCGACGATCCCGCGACATCGGTGATCGCGGCGCCGATCATCCCGCCCGTGCAGCTTTCGGCAGTGGCAATCATCGCGCCCTTGGCGCGCGCCGCAGCCAGAAGCGCCTCGGCGCGGGTCATGTCGCCATGATCCCGTGCGCGATCCCGGCCGCGATCAGCGTGGCCACGCCGGCGAAAAGCCCGGCCCAGAGATCGTCTTCCATCGTGCCCGACGCATCGCCCCGCCGGTCGGCGCGGCCGACCGGTCCGGGCTTCCAGATGTCGAAGAGCCGGAAGAAGAGGAAGGCCGCCACCCAGCCGGGATAGGCAGCAAGCCACCATTGCTCCATCCCGCGCATCCAGAAGGCGGCGGCGGGGAAAAGAAGGGCGATCCACTGGCCCGCCACCTCGTCGATGACGATTTCAGAGGGATCCTTGTCGGGGCTGTCCGCCACCATCCGCGCCGTCGCCCAATAGCCGAGCGGTATGACGGCGAGGGTTGCCACCAAGAGCGCCGGAAAGCCCAGAACGTGGTCGATGGCCACCCCCGCCACGATGGCGACCGCCGATCCCCAGGTTCCGGGTGCGGGCCTGAGGTAGCCGGTGCCGAACACCGTGGCGATGAGGCGGGGGAGGGTCATGATTTCACCAATGTCACCGTGGCAAGCGCCGCAATCCCCTCCTCGCGCCCCGTGAATCCGAGCCGTTCGGAGGTGGTGGCCTTGACGCTGATCCGGTCCGCGGCGATGCTTGCAATCCGCGCGAGTTCTGCCGCCATGTCAACGGCATGCGGCCCGATCTTCGGGTGTTCGCAGATCAGGGTCACGTCGGCGTTCGAGATCGCGTAACCCTTTTCCCGCGCAAGTTCGGCGGCATGGGACAGGAAGATATGGCTCGCCGCCCCCTTCCATTGCGGATCGGAGGGCGGGAAGTGCCGGCCGATATCGCCCTCGGCCAGCGCACCGTAGATCGCGTCGGTCAGGGCATGCATGCCGACATCGGCATCGGAATGGCCGAGAAGCCCACGCCCATGCGGCACCTTCACGCCGCAGAGCGTCACATGGTCGCCCTCGGTGAAGGCGTGAACGTCGAACCCGTTTCCGGTGCGGATATCCATCCTGTCCTTCAGATGTCTTTCGGCCCGCGCGAAGTCGCCGGGCCAGGTGATCTTCATATTCTCCTCCTCGCCGTCGACGATGGCAACGTCAAGCCCGGCGGCAAGCGCCACCTCCACATCGTCGGCGGCCGCGCCGGAATGGGCGCGGTGTGCGTCGAGGATCGCGGGAAAGCGGAAGCCCTGCGGCGTCTGCGCGCGGAACAGCCTCTCGCGGGGCGCAGTGCCGGTAACTCTGCCGTCCGTGCCGGTCCAGAGCGCATCCGTCACGGCAAGGGCCGGCGCCGCAGCCGGCGCGCGGTCGAGGGCGGCAACGACCCTTCCGATGAGGGCAGGCGAGGCGAAGGGGCGCGCGCCATCATGGATGAGGACGCGGGAAATTCCCGATGAAACAAGCGATTCCAGCGCGTTCCTCACAGACTGGGCGCGGTTCGTGCCACCGGCAATCAGCGTGACCGTACCGCCGAACTCCTCCACCCCGCGCGCCATGTCATCGTGATGCAGCACGACGACGATCCGCCGGAACCCGGAAAAGGCCGCCACCGTCCGCGCCAGGACCGACCGGCCGCCGATCCGGCGCCACTGCTTCGGTTCCTCGCTGCCGGCCCGGGTTCCGCGCCCGGCCGCGACGATGATAACCGCTGTATCTACGGGTTCTGCCACGATATCCTCCGCTTCCCGCACCGGTCTAGTCCGGCGATGCCGCGCGGGCAATGCCGTCCGTCACGGCGCCGCGCTGCGAGGTTTGCGCAAATTTTGTGCAAACCATGTCTGCCCCACGAAAGAGCGGGCGAATTCATTGCGGTTTTCCCAAGGCGAGTCTATCTGGATGGCAGTTGCACAAGGATTAGGCACTTGCCCCTCCACCTCGGTGACATAGAAATCGCCCCCCCGGTCTTCCTCGCGCCGCTCGCGGGGATCACCGATCTGCCGTTCCGCCGCCTCGTCGCGCGGTTCGGGGCCGGGCTTGTCGTGTCCGAGATGGTGGCGTCGGGGGAACTTCTGACGGAAAAGCCCTCGGTCCGGGCGAAGGCGCGCACCGATCTCGGCCTTGCGGACGGGGCCAGGACGTCGGTCCAGCTTGCCGGGCGCGAGGCCGGCGCGATGGCCGAGGCGGCGCGCGTCGTCGCCGGCATGGGGGCCTCGATCATCGACATCAACATGGGCTGCCCGGCCAAGAAGGTCACCGGCGGCGCGTCCGGCTCGGCGCTGATGCGCGATCTCGACCACGCGCTGTCACTGATCGACGCGGTCGTTGGCGCGGTGGACCTGCCCGTGACGCTGAAATGCAGGCTGGGTTGGGACAGCGACTGCCTCAACGCAGCTGAACTCGCCCTGCGGGCGGAAGCGGCGGGCATCCGGATGATCACGGTGCACGGCCGCACCCGGCAGCAGTTCTACAAGGGCTGCGCCGACTGGGCCGCGATCCGCGCGGTGACGGACGCGGTCACGATCCCGGTGATCGCCAACGGTGACATTGTCGACGCGAAAAGCGCCGCCGCCGCGCGAGAGCTATCCGGGGCAACAGGCGTGATGGTCGGACGCGGCGCGCAGGGCGCACCCTGGCGTCTGGCGGAAATCGCCGCCGCGCTCTTCGGCACACCGGCGCCTAAGGTTCCAACAGGTTCTGAACTTTCTGACATGATTGCAGAGCATTACGAGGCGATGTTGAACTTTTACGGGACAGAGGTCGGCGTTCGGATCGCTCGCAAGCACCTTGGCTGGTACGCGGATGAGGCCGGCGCCGATCCGGCCTTGCGCCCCGCCATGATGACGAAGACCGATCCCGGGGACGTGCTGGCGCTGATCGGCCAAGCCTTTTCCGACACCACGATGAGGCGCGCCGCATGACGCTACCTTCCGCGCCGACGCTCTGGGCCTCGCTGCCGGTTCCCGCGATCCTGATCGACGGCGCCGACCACGCGGTCGAACTCAACCCGGCGGCCGAGCAGTTCCTCAACGTTTCCACCAAGGCGTTGAAGGGTCAGCCGCTTTTCGACCGGCTCGCCATCGACGCACCGCTCGAAGAGGTGTTCGCGCGGGTCCGTACCAACCAGTCGTCGCTGTTCATCAACGATGTCGACGTCGGCACCGGCGAACGCGCGCCGGTCATCTGCAACCTTCAGGCCGCGCCGGTGGCGGATACGGACGACAATGTCCTTCTCCTCATCTCGCCGCGCGAATTCGCCGAGCGGATGGGGCGCGGCCAGGGGATGAAGCACGCCGCCCGTTCGGCGATCGGCATGGCCGAGATGCTGGCGCACGAGATCAAGAACCCGCTGGCCGGGATCACCGGGGCGGCGCAGCTTCTGTCGATGAATCTTGGCGCCGAGGATCTGGAACTGGCCGACCTCATCGTCGCCGAGACGCGGCGGATCGTGAAGCTTCTCGAACAGGTCGAGCAGTTCGGCAATCTCCGGCCGCCAGAGGCGCGCGCCGTCAACATCCACGATGTGCTCGACCGCGCCCGGCGCTCGGCGCTATTGGGATTCGCCTCGCACATGACCATCCTTGAGGATTACGACCCCTCGCTGCCGGCGACGCTCGGCGATCCCGACCAGCTTTTGCAGGTCATCCTGAACCTTCTGAAGAACGCGGCCGAGGCGTCCGGGGGCACGGCCGGTACGATTCGGCTCCACACGTTCTACGATCATTCCCTGCGGCTCCGCCGGGTCGATGGCAGCGGTTCGTCGCTGCCGCTCCAGATCGAGATCATCGACGACGGTCCCGGCATTCCGGCCGAGTTGGCCGACTCGATCTTCGATCCCTTCGTCTCGGGACGCGAGAACGGCACCGGGCTCGGCCTCGCGCTTGTATCGAAGATCATCGCCGACCACGGCGGCTGGATCAGCGCCGATTCCGTTCCCGGCCGCACCGTGTTCCGCCTTTCGCTTCCCGTCGCCCCGAAGGAAGGGGCCCCGAAATCCGAGGAGACAGTCTGATGGACGGCACCGTTCTCGTCGCCGACGACGACCGCACCATTCGCACGGTCCTGACCCAGGCCCTGACCCGCGCCGGCTGCAAGGTCCACGCGACCTCGTCGCTGGTCACACTGATGCGCTGGGTCGAAGAGGGGAAGGGCGATCTCGTCATCTCGGACGTGGTCATGCCCGACGGTAACGGGATCGAGGCGCTGCCGAAGATCGCCGCGGAACGCCCCGGCCTGCCGGTCATCGTGATCTCGGCGCAGAACACGATCATGACGGCGATCCAGGCGGCCGAGGCCGACGCCTACGACTACCTGCCGAAGCCCTTCGACCTGCCCGACCTGATGAAACGGGCCTCGCGCGCGCTCAGTCAGAAGCGCCATGCGACGCCTGCCGTGGAACCGGCACCGAGAGGGGGCGGGGACGACCTGCCGCTCGTCGGCCGGACCCCGGCGATGCAGGCGCTTTACCGGCTTGTCGCGCGCGTGATGAATGCGGACCTGCCAGTGCTGATCACCGGCGAATCGGGGACCGGCAAGTCACTCGTCGCCCGCGCGATCCACGACTTTTCGGACCGCCGGACCATGCCCTTCGTCACCGCGCTCGCGGCCGATCTTCAAGGGATCGACGGCCCTTCGGCGCTTCTGGCGCGGGCGCGCGGCGGCACCATCGTCTTTGACGAGATCGGCGACTTCGACCTCGAGGCGCAGGGCCGGATCGTTCGTATGCTCGACGCGCTGCCGGGCAACGCGCCCCGGATCATCGCGACCAGCCAGCAGGACTTGTCGGCCCGGCTCGAGTCCGGCGCCTTCCGCAACGACCTCTTCTACCGGCTCGGCGGGGTCACGCTGAACGTGCCCGCCTTGCGCGAACGGGTGGAGGATATTCCGCTTCTGGCCGAGCATTTCCTCGCCCGCGCCGAACGCGACGGCGCCCCGGCGCGGCGGCTGTCGGCCGAGGCGACGAAACTGATCCGCGCCTATCGCTGGCCGGGGAACGTGCGGCAGCTTGAGAACACGCTCCGTCGCCTGATCGTGACCGCGCTCGAACCCGAGATCTCCAAGACCGAGGTCGAGGCAGCACTTGGCGCGGCGCCCGCCGAAAGCCTCAGCGTCGGCACCGCCGAAGAGGGCGAGCGGCTTTCCGCCTCCATCGAGCGCCATCTCCGCCGTTACTTCGATCTGCACAACGACAGCCTGCCGCCGCCGGGGCTTTACGGGCGAATCCTGCGGGAAATGGAGGCGCCGCTGATCGAGATCGCGCTGGAGGCAACGGCCGGAAACCAGGCGAAATGCGCCGATCTTCTCGGCATCAACCGCAATACTTTGCGCAAGAAGATCACCGATCTGGATATCCGCGTGACACGGCGGCGCAAGTTGATGTAAAACCGCAACACAAACGTGGCCCATCGGCGTCAGCCGGTGAAAGGATCACGAGATATCGGCGGTCGCCGCGTCAGCGGCGCAATATTCAGGGGCGAGCTCTTGCAGGGCCTGGCGCGCAGCGCATCATGGGACCGGTTGACCCGGCTCCGGCGACAACGCCGGTTCCAGAATGCCGTGACGCTCGGCCTCGTCGTCCTCGGCCCGATCCTGGCGCTTGCCACCTTCGTGGCGCTTGGGCCGTTCGGGCAGGGGGCGAACTCGACCTCCCTCCGGCTCGTCCTTCTGGCCGACCTCGTCTATTTTCTGATGCTGGGCGGCATGGTTCTGTCGCGACTGGCGCGGATGATCGCGGCCCGGCGGGCGAAATCGGCAGGATCGCGGTTACACCTGCGGCTGACGGGTGTCTTCGCCGGCATCGCGCTGGTGCCGACGGTTCTGGTCGCGATCTTTGCCGGGCTTACCGTGAATATCGGCCTTGAGGGCTGGTTCTCGGACCGGGTGCGGGGGGTCGTCGGCACCTCCCTTGCCGCGGCCGAAGCCTATCAGGATGAGCATCGCCGCGATCTGGTCGCGGATGCTGAGGCGCTGGCGATCTTCATCAACAGCACCCGCCAGAATACGTTCCTCGTGTCGGATGGCGACCTTCGGCAGACCCTGACGCAGGGCCAGAGCCAGATCCAGCGCGGCCTGCGCGAAGCCTATGTGATCGACGGCGGCGGCGAGATTCGGGCGCGCGGCGAACGCAGCTACCTTTTCGACTACGAACGGCCCGCGGATGCGGAAATCGCGCGCGCCAAGGCCGGCGAGACGGTGCTGATCGAGGATTGGGCCAACAACGAGTTCCGCGCGCTCGTGCCGCTTCCCGCCTTCGCAGACCGTCTGCTTTATGTGAGCCGCAATGTCGACGGCCACATCCTCAGCCTTCTCGACGAGACGCGCGCCACGGTGGGCCTCTACCAGCAACTCGAAGCGTCGCGCGGCAAGGTCCTGTTCGAATTCGGGCTGGTCTATATAGGCTTCGCGCTCATCCTCGTTCTCGCGGCGATCTGGATGGGACTGTGGTTCGCCGAACGGCTGTCGCGGCCCGTCGGCCGGCTCGCCGGGGCGGCGCAGCGCGTCGGCGCGGGCGATCTGGAAGTGCAGGTGATCGAGGAAGAGGGCGACGACGAGATCGCTATGCTCGGCCGCGTCTTCAACCAGATGACCCGGCAACTCAACAGCCAGCGCCAGGCGCTGATCGAGACGAACCGCACCACCGAACGGCGCCGCAGGCTGTTCGATTCGGTACTCTCCTCGGTCACGGCGGGGGTGATCGGGCTCGATGCCGAGGGGCGCATCGATTTCGTCAACCGCGCCGCCACGCGGCTTCTGCAACTCGAGGAGGCCACCGACCACAGCCGCCCGCTGGCCGAGGCGGTGCCGGAATTCGCCGGGCTGTTCGACCGGCTCCGCGAGGGGATCGGCGAGGCGGCGCAGGAGGAGATCAAGCTGAGCCGGGCTGGGCGGCTCGAAAACCTCCTCGTCCGGATGGCAATCCGCCGCAATGCTGACGGGCGGCTCGAAGGCTACGTGGTCGCGTTCGACGACGTGACCGACCTCGTCTCCGCCCAGAGGATGGCGGCCTGGGGCGACGTTGCGCGCCGGATTGCGCACGAGATCAAGAACCCGCTGACGCCGATCCAGCTTTCGGCCGAGCGGATCAAGCGCAAGTTCGTCCGGCTGGTCGGCGACGAGTCGGAATCGCTCGAACAGATGACCGACGTGATCGTCCGCCAGACCGGCGATCTGAGGCGCATCGTCGATGAGTTCTCCAAGTTCGCCCGGATGCCGGAGCCGGACCGCCGCGACCACGATCTGACGAAGCTCATGCGCGACGCGGTGACGTTGCAAGAGGGATCGTTGCAGGGCGCGCGCCTGGTCGCGGACCTTCCCGAGGGGCCGGTGATCGCGGAATTCGACGCGACGATGATTTCCCAGGCCATCACGAACCTGATCAAGAACGCCGGGGAAGCCACTGAAACGCTTTCGGAAAAAGGCGCGCCAAACGGCTATGCGCCCGAGGTCCGGGTGTCGATGACGGCCGACGACGACCTCATCACGATCCGCATCGCCGATAACGGGATCGGCCTGCCGGAAGACCGGGCGCGGCTCTTCGAACCTTACGTGACCACGCGCGAAAAGGGGACCGGACTCGGCCTCTCCATCGTCAAGAAGATCATCGAGGAACACGGGGGCACGCTGACGCTCAGCGATGCCGAGATTTTTGAAGGATGCGCCCATCGCGGCGCGATGGCCGAGATTCGCCTACCCCGGGCGCGGACCGGTCGTGGACAGAAGGAAAGGGCCGCCGAGCCGGCCGGAGGTGGGACATGAGCGATATTCTGATTGTCGATGACGAACGCGATATCCGGGAACTGATTTCGGACATCCTGAAGGATGAGGGCTTCACGACCCGGCTCGCGGCCAATTCCGACGAATGCATGGCCGAGATCAACGCCGAAGCGCCGGCGCTGATGATCCTCGACATCTGGCTGAAGGACAGCCGGATGGACGGGATCGACATCCTGAAGACTGTGAAGCGCGACAACCCGGACGTTCCGATCATCATCATCTCGGGCCACGGCAATATCGAGATCGCGGTCGCGGCGATCAAGCAGGGCGCCTACGACTTCATCGAGAAGCCCTTCAACATCGACCAGCTCACCGTCGTGATCTCCCGCGCGATGGAGACCTCGCGGCTCCGGCGCGAGAATGCCTCGCTCCGCCGCCGCGACGTGTCCTCGTCGGAGATGATCGGCGCCTCGCCGGCCTTCCGCACGCTGAAAGGCCAGCTCGACAAGGTCACGAAGTCGAACGGGCGGGTGATGCTGACCGGTCAGCCGGGCTCCGGCAAGGAAGTCGCCGCGCGCTACATCCACATCAATTCGAACCGGGCGAGCGGCCCCTTCGTCACCGTCTCCTCGGCCTCGATCGAGCCGGAGCGGATGGAGGAGGTTCTTTTCGGCCGCGAAACCACCGAACGTGGGGTCGAGAAGGGGCTCCTGGAACAGGCGCATGGCGGGGTCGTCTATTTCGACGAGGTCGCCGACATGCCGCTCGGCACCCAATCGAAGATCCTCCGGGTGCTGACCGAACAGCAGTTCAACCGCGTCGGCGGATCCGACAAGGTGCGGGTGGATCTCCGCGTCGTCTCCTCGACCACCCGCGACCTGCCGGCCGAAATCGCCGCGGGCCGCTTCCGGCAGGAACTCTATGATCGGTTGAACGTGGTCCCGGTCGCGGTGCCCTCGCTCGAAGAGCGGCGAGAGGACATTCCCGAACTCTCGCGCCATTTCATCGAAGGGTTCAACAAGAGCCAGGGCTTGCCGCTCCGGCCGATCAGCGAGGAGGCCGAGGCACTGATGCAGACGATGGCCTGGCCCGGCAATATCCGTCAGCTCAGGAACGTCATCGAACGCGTGCTCATCCTCGGTGATCACGGCGGCCCGATCGAGGCCCGCGAACTGCCGGGGCAGAGCGAGGGGCCGGCCGAGGAGGGCCGGATCGTGCTTTCCGGCGGGCTTGCCACCCTGCCGCTCCGCGAGGCGCGCGAGCTTTTCGAGCGCGAATACCTGCTGACCCAGATCAACCGCTTCGGCGGCAATATCAGCCGCACCGCGACCTTCGTCGGCATGGAGCGCTCGGCGCTCCACCGCAAGCTGAAATCGCTCGGCGTCGTGACGACGTCAAAATCCGGCGCCCGCGTCGCCCATCTGGAAGACGAGGACGAACAGGAAGAGGTCTGAGGCGCGGCGTTTTCGTCGCCGCCCGGGCCGGCCCCTGCGGCGTTGACCCCGCCGGGGCCTCCGCCTATCAAGAGCGGCAGCCTCAGGCGGGAGAGCGGACATGAAGGTCATCATCTGTGGCGCGGGCCAGGTCGGCTGGCAGATCGCGCGCCATCTCTCGGGCGAGAAGAACGATGTGACCATCGTCGACAACAACGCGGATCTGGTGCGCCGTGCGACCGAGACGCTCGACGTGCAGGGGGTGGCGGGTTTCGCATCCTACCCCGATGTCCTTGAACGCGCCGGCGCCCGCGATGCCGACATGATCATCGCCGCGACCTATTCGGACGAGGTCAACATGGTGACCTGCCAGGTCGCACATTCGGTCTTCGGCATCACCCGCAAGATCGCGCGCCTCCGTGCGCAGTCCTACATGGACGCGATCTATTCCGACCTCTACCGGCGCGACCATCTTCCGATTGACGTGGTGATCAGCCCCGAACGAGAGGTGGCCGAGGCCGCGCTCCAGCGCCTTGCCGCGCCCTCGACCTTCGACACGGAAAGCTTCATGGGCGGACGGACGCAGCTTCTGGGCGTCGCCCTCGACGAGGACTGCCCGGTCCTCAACACGCCGCTGCGCCAGTTGACCGACCTCTTTTCGACGCTGCGCGCCATCGTCGTCGGGGTCCGGCGCGAGGGGCGCCTGTTTGCGCCCGAGCCGGGCGACCAGCTTTTCGCGGGCGACCAGATCTACGTCTTTTCCCATGTCGAGGACGTGAACCGCACACTCGACATCTTCGGCAAGGCGACGAAGAAGCAGGAGCGGATCGTCATCATCGGCGGCGGCAATGTCGGCCTTGCCGTGGCGCGGGCGCTCGAAAAGCGCACCGACCGCATCCGCGCCAAGATGATCGAGAAGAACCGGGCGCAGGCCGAACGCGCGGCGGATGCGCTGGAACGGACCATCGTTCTGAACGGCGACGGGATGAGCATGGAGCTTCTGGCCGAAGCCAATATCGACCGGGCCGACGCCGTCCTTGCCGTGACCGACGACGACAAGACCAACATCCTCGCCGCCGTCCGCGCCAAGCAGGCCGGCTGCCCGATGGCCATCGCGCTGATCAACGATCCGACTCTGGTGCCCTTGATGGGCGCGCTCGACATCGACGCCTATATCAATCCGCGCGCCACGACGGTCTCGTCGATCCTGCGCCATATCCGCCACGGACGGGTGCGCGCGATCTACTCCATCGGCGATGCCGAGGCCGAGGTGATCGAGGCGCAGGTGCTCTCAACCTCGCCCATTGCAGGCCGCCCGATCCGTGACATCGAGTTCCCCGAGGGCGTGCTGATGGGTGCGCTGATGAAAGGCGAAAAGGTGGTGAAACCGACCGGCGACACGCGGGTGGACGAGGGCGACGTGATCGCGCTCTTCTGCATGTCGGGCGACGTGCCGGAGGTCGAGCGGCTTCTCCAGGTCTCGATCGACTTCTTCTGAGCCATGCGCCGCCTTCTCGATCTTCCGTTCATGGTGATCCTCATGGGGATCGGGGCGCTGGCGATGCTGCTTCCGGCGGTCCACGCGCTGACGGTCAGCGATCATGCAGTGGCCCGTGCGTTCTTCTATTCCGGGATGCTCTTTCTCATGCTGTCCGCCCTTCTCGGGATCGCGACGGCGGCGAACCGGTCGGGAAATCCCTCGCGCAGTCATCTCCTGACGCTTCTCGGGACCTTCACGGTCCTGCCCCTCATGCTCGCCGTGCCCTTTGCCGAGGCGGTCCCCGACACCACGCTTTACAATGCGTGGTGGGAGATGGTGTCGTCCCTGACCACGACCGGCGCCAGCCTTTTCGAACCGGGCCGCCTGCCGCCTTCGGTCCATCTCTGGCGCGCGCTTACCGGCTGGATGGGCGGGTTCTTCGTCCTTGTGACCGCCGTTGCCATCCTCGCGCCGATGAATCTCGGCGGGTTCGAGGTTCTGAGCGGCGCTCCCGCCGGGCAGGGGGTGATCGCGGCGGGGCAGGCGGCGCGGGGCGTGGCCCCGTCGGAACGGCTCTGGCGTCACACCAAGACCCTGTTTCCGGCCTATGCCGGCCTCACGCTGGCGCTCTGGATCGGTCTCATTCTTGCCGGCGACACGGCCCTTGTCGCTGCATGCCACGCGATGTCGACGCTGTCGACCTCCGGCATTTCGCCCGTGGGTGGGCTCTCCGGCAGCCGATCGGGCGCCTGGGGTGAGTTGGTGATCCTCGTCTTCCTCGTCTTCGCCCTCTCGCGGCGGCTCTATCCGTCCGGGCGCACGCTTCGCAACACGAGCGGCCTCTTTCTCGACCCCGAGCTGCGCATGTCCCTCCTGATCGTAACGCTGGTGCCGGCGCTCCTGTTCCTGCGCCACTGGGTCGGCGCGCTCGAGGTCGATGAGGTCAAGGACACGGCGGCGGCGATACGCGCGCTCTGGGGGACGATTTTCACGGTGCTTTCGTTCCTGACCACGACCGGGTTCGAATCCATCGACTGGACCGAGGCGCGCGACTGGTCGGGACTCGCGACGCCGGGCCTGATCCTTGCGGGTCTCGCGGTGATCGGCGGTGGCGTGGCGACGACGGCGGGGGGCGTGAAGCTTCTGCGGGTCTACGCGCTCTACCGCCACGGGGAACGGGAGATCGAGCGGCTGGTGCATCCGAGTTCCGTCGGCGGCGCTGGCGCCCAGGCCCGACGCCTGAGACGGCAGGGCGCGCAGATGGCGTGGATCTTCTTCATGCTCTTCGCGCTCTCGATCGCGGTGACGATGCTGGCGCTGGCGCTGACCGGGCTCGATTTCGTCGCCTCGACCACCTTCGCCGTCTCGGCGCTCTCGACGACCGGCCCCCTTGCCGCCGTCGCGGCCGAGGCCCCCTTGCCCTGGTCCGAACTGAACGGCGCGGCGCGGGCTGTCACGGCGGCCGCGATGGTGCTCGGGCGGCTGGAAACGCTGGCTATCATCGCGCTTCTCAACCCCGACTTCTGGCGCGGCTGACGTTAGGTCCGGTCCGGCCGCAAATAGGGGGTGGAAAGTCCCGAAATCTTAAGCATACTTCCCCCAAGTCCCCGGTGCAGCGCCGAGGGGCGGAATTCCGCTCGTAGAAAAGACCTCAAAGAAAAGTACAAGGCGACGATAATCATGGCTGCCGACAAGCAAAATTTGCAAGATGCCTTTCTCAACCATGTCCGCAAGGCCAAGGTTCCGGTGACGATCTTCCTGATCAACGGCGTGAAACTTCAGGGCGTGATCACCTGGTTTGACAACTTCTGTGTGCTCCTGCGCCGCGACGGCCAGTCGCAGCTTGTTTACAAGCACGCGATCTCGACGATCATGCCGGGGCAGCCGATCTCTCTTTATGAGGGCGAAGACTGACCGACGCGCATACCGTCAAGGACCGCCCGACCCGGGCGTTCGTCCTTCATCCCGACCTGAAAACCGGCCGAACCCGGCGGCTGCCCGAAGACGCCCTGGCCGAGGCCGTGGCGCTCGCCTCCGCACTTCCCGACCTCGACGTCGTCGGCGGAGAGATCGTGCGCCTTCCCAAGGTGCAGGCCGGCATGCTCTTCGGCTCCGGCAAGATCGAGGAGATGAAACACCGGTTCGCGGAGGACGGGGTGGACCTCGTCTTGGTCGACGGTCCGGTCAGCCCGGTGCAGCAGCGCAACCTTGAAAAGGAATGGGGCGTCAAGCTCCTCGACCGGACCGGGCTGATCCTTGAGATCTTTGCCGACCGCGCTCGGACGCGGGAAGGGGTGCTTCAGGTCGAGCTTGCGGCGCTTTCCTACCAGCGCACCCGCCTCGTCCGCGCCTGGACCCACCTTGAGCGCCAGCGTGGCGGCCTCGGCTTTGTCGGCGGTCCCGGCGAGACCCAGATCGAGGCCGACCGCCGCGCCATCGACGACGAGGTGGTGAAGATCCGACGCCAGCTTTCGAAAGTCGTGAAGACGCGCGAGCTTCACCGCGCCGCCCGCCGCAAGGTGCCGTTCCCGATCGTGGCGCTCGTCGGCTACACGAACGCCGGCAAATCGACGCTCTTCAACCGGATGACCGGGGCGGAGGTGCTGGCCAAGGACATGCTTTTCGCCACGCTCGACCCGACGATGCGCGGCGTGACGCTGCCGTCCGGCAAGAAGGTGATCCTGTCCGACACGGTGGGCTTCATCTCCGACCTTCCCACGCAGCTTGTCGCCGCCTTTCGCGCGACGCTGGAAGAGGTGCTGGAGGCCGACCTCATCCTGCATGTCCGCGACATCTCCCATGCCGAAACCGAGGCGCAGGCGGCCGACGTCGCCGAGATCCTCGAAAGCCTCGGCGTGAAAGAGGACGTTCCGCTCTTCGAGGTCTGGAACAAGATCGACCTTCTGCCGGAGACCCGGCGCGAGGCGCTGAAGGTGCAGGACGCCCGCAGCCCCGGTACGCACGCGGTATCGGCCCTTACCGGCGAGGGGTTGCCGGCGCTTTTCGACGCGATCTCCGCCGCGCTGGACGAGGACCGGCACGAGGACACCCTCGTCCTGCCCTTCGCGGCCGGGCGCAAGCGCGCGTGGCTCCACGATGCGGGCGTCATACAGGCCGAGCGCGAGGGCGAGGAGGGCCACCACCTGACCGTCCGCTGGACTGCCCGCCAGAAGGCGGTCTTCGAAGCGCTCTAGTTCGCCGCTGCCGGTTCGAGCCGGGTGATCCCGGTCGCCGCTGCCCGCGCAAGCTCCGGGTCGAGCGACATCGGCACATATTCGCCCCGCCGCCACAGCGCGCTCAGGTCATCATAGTGCCGGCTCAGCGGGTGGCCGGACTGGCCTGTCGAGATGATGAAGACCGAACTGTCGGGATCGGCGAAATCGTAAACGCCGCGATAGCCGGCGCCGTTGACGTTGAGATAGGGTTCCGGCCCGCTGCCGGCCGTCCGCCCCCGGTCGAGCGTGTGGTCGCCGCCGCTCGTCGACTGGCGGATGTTCACCAGCCATTTCACGACCGGCATCCGGCCGAGGACCGGGTGGTCCTGCGTCGCCTGATGCGCGTCGCCCCAGCGCCAGCTCTCGACATTGGACCCGTAGCGTTCGGAGAGCTCGACCAGCGCATCGTCCAGCGCCATCCGCGCGATCTCGGTGCAGGTCTCTTCCGGCGCCGACTGCATGATGTCACACCAGCGGCCGGCCCCGTCGATATTGCGGTAGACCCGTTCGATGAAAAGCGGCTCGACATGGGTGAAAGCATCGGCGAGCGGGCCGATCTCGTCGCGAATGAGCCGGTTCTGAAGCGCCCGGACCCAGGCCGCATAGATCAGCGGTTCGGGCAGATGCTCGTTCATGTCGCCGTCCCATTCGGCCAGCACTTCGAGCGCGCGTTGCCTGAGCCGTTCCGGGGTCCCGTTCGGCGCCGCCTCGCCGGTGAACCACAGATCGGCGGCGATCAACGGCAGGATCGTCCGTGCCGCAGGCGATACGGTATCAAGCTGGGCGGCGATGAAGCTCTCGCGGCTGTGGACCTCGCGCTCCTGCATGAGGCGCGTCCAGCGCTGCACCCGCTGGGTGTCGCCCCAGGTGAAGCTCACATGGCGCGGGAACGGGCGGTCCACGGTCTTGTTGTTGGTGTTGCCGACGATGCCGCCCTCTGGGTTCACGAAGCGCGGGTTGGCGGAATAGGGCAGGCGGCCCTTCCAGCGGTTCTCCGGCATCCAACCGAGGGCGGGCATCCGGCCCTCGCCCCGCGTCGCGGGGTCGCGGCCGGGCATCGCCCCGAACATCACCATGGCGATACCGCTTTGATCGGCCATCGTGACATTCTGCGCCGGCGCAACGAAATCCTTGCCGGCCGCGATGCCGTCGTCGATGCTTTTCGCCTGCATGAGCCGGATCGCGGCGGTCATCGAGGCGTCCGCCGGGTCGAGCGCGGTCCAGCTCAGGGCCGCGACATGGCCCTGCGGCGTGATCGAGTCGAGGTTGTAATGCGTGCCCGGCAGGACCGGGCCATTGTCGCTCCACCTCAGGGTGAAGGTGATCGGGGGCGCGTCCTTCACCTCGATGATCGAACGGCGACTGACGAAGGGCTTCCAGCCGTCCGGCGTCCGGTAGCGCTCGGGATCGGCGGGGTTCAGTTCCTCCAGCCGGATGTCCTGATCGTCGAGCCAGGCGGCGGTGATGCCCCAGCCGAAATTCGCGTTGCGCCCCGACAGTACGGCGGGAATCCCGGGGATCGTCGCGCCGATCACCCCGCCGGATCGCAGTTCCAGACGCGCAAGATACCAGAGCGACGGCGCCGAAAAGTCGAGATGGGGATCGTTGGCCAGAAGCGAGCCGCCGGCGGCCGAGCGCGACGGGGCCGCCGCCCAGGCGTTCGAGGCACCCGCGAAGGGCAGGCGGGCGACCGGCGACAGGGGATCGTCCGGGCCGGCATCGAGCGCCGCATAGGACCGCTTCACCCCCGGCACGAGGCTCGCATAAGGCGGCAGGGAGGCGACGCCCGCGCCGGTCACGTCCGGCATCAGGTCGCGCGCCCAGTCCTCGGACAGAAGCGACAGCCGCGCGCGCAGCACCTCCGCGTCGATCTGCGCGGTCGACCGCATCGCCATCAGCTTCAGGATCGCGATGGAATCCGCCGGCTGCCAATAGGATATCTCGTTGGAGAAAAAGAAGAACTCCGGCGCGCCGCGGCCCTTGGCTTCGGCATTGACGATACCGATCCAGGCATTCACCCCGCGCGAATAGGCCTCCAGCGCGGCTTTCGTCTCGGCGTCCTGCGCGGCGACCGAGCGCACCGCGAGGCCGTGCAGATCGAGCCGCCGCATCAGTTCGTCGGTCTTGACGCTGCTCTCGCCGAACACTTCCGACAGCCGCCCCTGCACGGTCCGCCGCAGGATCGTCATCTGCCAGAGCCGGTCCTGGGCATGGGCGAAGCCGAGGGCGAAGAAGACATCCGCGTCGCTCGTACCGAAGAGATGCGGGACATCGGCGGTATCGCGCACGATCTCGACCGGCGCGCCGATCCCTTCGGTGCGGAAATCCTCGCCGTAATCGGGAAGCGACCGGGCGGCGAAATAATATCCGAGCGCCAGCGTTCCCCCGGCCAGAAGCACGAGCGCCGAGAAGATGCGCAAAAGCCAGCGAAACGCAGTCAGCATGGGATCCGACGAAGCTCGAGCCAGGTGCGCCCGCTGCCGGCACCGGACCACGGAACCGGTTGACGGCACGGGCAGGGCGGTTAACTAGGGCAGAACGGCTCCGGCTGCAATGATCTTGGGAGGAACGGATGGCAAGGGTGGCATTTCTCGGCCTCGGCGTGATGGGCTTTCCGATGGCCGGGCACCTCGCGGCAAAGGGACACGAGGTCACGGTCTACAACCGGAGCGCCGCGAAGGCCGCGTCCTGGGTCGAAACGCATGGCCACCGCTCGGCCCCGACCCCGCGCGAGGCGGCGGCGGGGGCGGCGTTCGTGATGGCCTGCGTCGGCAATGACGACGACCTCCGCGCCGTCTGCACCGGCCCCGACGGTGCCTTCGCGGGCATGGCCGAGGGCGCGCTCTTCATCGACCACACCACGGTTTCGGCCGCCGTCACCCGCGAATTGTCGGGCCTTGCCGCGCAATCCGGCATCGGCTTCGTCGATGCCCCGGTCTCGGGCGGACAGGCGGGGGCCGAGAACGGTGTCTTGTCGGTCATGTGCGGCGGCGACGCGGCGGCCTATGCCAGGGCCGAGCCGGTGATCGCCGCCTATGCGAGGGTCTGCCGCCTTCTCGGTCCTTCGGGCGCGGGACAGCTGACCAAGATGGTCAACCAGATCTGCATCGCCGGACTTGTCCAGGGCCTCTCCGAAGGGCTCCACTTCGCCGAGACGGCCGGGCTAGACATCGAGGCGGTGGTCGAGGTGATCAGCCAGGGCGCCGCCGGATCCTGGCAGATGGCCAACCGCCACAAGACGATGAAGGACGGCAAGTTCGATTACGGGTTCGCCGTCGACTGGATGCGCAAGGATCTCGGGATCTGCCTCGCGACCGCGAACGAGACCGGCGCGAGCCTTCCCGTCACCGCGCTCGTCGACCAGTTCTACAAGGACGTGCAGCGGATGGGCGGCGGTCGCTGGGACACGTCGAGCCTCATCGCGCGGCTCCGCGCCGCCGGCTAGGATCGGTAAAGCCCGCCCCTTCTTCTTGGCGCAAATACTCCGGGTGGGTCCGGGAGGGCAGCGCCCTCCCGGCGGATCGGCCGCGTCAGCGGCCGACTTCCGGTCAGGGAATGATGCGGGTGTATTTCGTGCCTTCGAGCGTCGCCCCGGCAATGAAACCCGACTGACCGAAGACGAGGGCGATCACCGGCGCGAGCGTCGTCGTCGTATCCGCCGCAAGCGAGCCACCCTGATCCGGCAGCGCGTATTTCGCGTCCGCGCCCACTGCCCAGCCGTCGGCCGCGCGGAAATCGGCCAGGGCCGGCTGGGTCATGAAGAAGAGCGCATGGGCATATTGCTGCGCCCCGATCTGCAAGCCCCAGCTTGCCTGCGCAGCGGAATAGTAATCCACCGTCACGTCGTTGATCCGAAGCGCCCCGCGCCCGTAGGCGCCGCCGAAGACGAAGCCCGCCTCGGTCATCAGGGGCATGTAGAGAACACCCGCCGCCTTGTTCATCAGATCCTGCGTGCCGGGATAGCGCGAGGTCAGGAAGTCCCGCGTCGCATCCACCCGCGCATCGAGCCGCGCCGCCCCGTTGTTGCCGACCCCGTTGCCGCAGGCAGACAGGCCCAGCAGGGCGCCCCCGGAAATAACCATATTACGACGGGAAAGTCCGTTCATCTCACTGCTCCGCTCTCAAATACCCATGCCGGCCTTATCCGGCCGGTCCCCTACCATCTATAGGGCAGAACGCCCGGCCTGTCATTAAGTGTTGTGGAGGCTCACGCGATGTTGCGCGGTCCGCCGCCTCACTGGCCGAGGATCCGCGCCACGTCCGGCGCGAAATAGGTGAGAACCCCGTCGCAGCCCGCCCGCCGGAACGACATCAGGCTTTCGAGGATGACCTCCTCATTCACCCAGCCGTTCAGGACCGCGCCCTTCAGCATCGCGTATTCGCCCGAGACCTGGTAGGCGAAGGTCGGGACGCCGAAGGCGTCCTTCACCGCGCGGCAGATGTCGAGATAGGGCATGCCCGGCTTGACCATCACCATGTCGGCGCCTTCGGCCAGATCCCGCGCCACCAGCCGCAGCGCCTCGTCGGCATTGCCGGGGTTCATCTGGTAGGTCTTCTTGTCGCCCTTCAACGCCCCCGACGCCCCCACCGCGTCGCGGAAAGGCCCGTAGAAGCTCGACGCATATTTCGCGGCATAGGAGAGGATCGTCACATCCTTGTGGCCCGCCGCCTCGAGCGCCGCGCGCATCGCGCCGACCCGCCCGTCCATCATGTCGGACGGTCCGAGAATGTCGGCCCCCGCCTCGGCCTGCGCCAGCGCCATCTTCGCCAAGGCCTCGACCGTCTCGTCGTTCAGGATCACGCCGTCGCGCACCAGCCCGTCATGGCCGTTGGAATTGTAGGGATCGAGTGCCACGTCGGTCATCACCGCGATCTCCGGCACCGCCGCCTTGATCGCGCGCACCGCGCGGTTCGACAGGTTCTCGGGGTTCCAGGCCTCCTCGCAGGCCTCGGTCTTCAGCGCCGGGTCGGTATAGGGAAAGAGGCAGATCGCCGGAATGCCGAGTGCTGCCGCCTCTTCCGCGGCACGTGCCGCTCCTTCCACCGTCCGCCGCACCACGCCGGGCATTGACGGCACCTCAGCATCCGCGCCCGGCACGTCGGTCACGAAGACCGGCCAGATCAGGTCCTTCACCGACAGCCGGTGTTCCTGCACGAGGTCGCGCAGGGCGGCGGACCGGCGGAGGCGGCGCAGCCGCGTGGCGGGGAAGGGGGCCTGGATCGGGGTCATGTCGCGCCTCTGGTCTTGGTCGGATCAACGGGTTACATGGATCGGGGCGCATCTCAAGGGTGGAAACCGTCGCAGGGCGGCACTAGCATCGCTTGCAACGTCGGGCCGGGGGCAGGATTTGGACTGGACGAAACTGATTTTCGACCTGATCGACCTCAGGTCCTTTTCCAACCTTTGGTACTGGATCGCGCTGGCCGTCACCTGGTCGTCCGCCTCGCACTGGGTGTTGGGCATTCCCTACGACATGGTGCTGCGCGCGCGCCGGCGCGGCGGCCAGGCGGAGGCGGACCTGGAGGACATGGTCCGAATCAATATCAGCCGCCTCCTATATATCGAGCGCGAGGCCGGGGTGATCCTGCTTGCCATGCTCGCCTTCGCGCTGACCTCGCTGGCGCTTCTGGGCTTTCTCTACAAGGTCGAATTCTGCCAGGCGGTGTTCCTGATCGCGCTGCCCCTGTCGTTCGTCGGGATGATGAGCATCGCGACCGCTCGGAAGATCGAGGCGACCGGGGACCGGGGCGAAGCCCTCCACCGCCGGCTGGCCCTGCACCGGGTCACTGTGCAGGTGATCGGCATGATCTCCATCTTCGTCACCGCCTTCTGGGGCATGCTCCAGAATTACAACGTGTCGATCCTGCCGGGCTGACGACTGGACCTCAAGTCGTTCCGCCCCCAGACGGGAGAATTCGACCGCCACGACGGCGATTTCCGATTCAACATGACTGAAAAACCCTCTAGGGGAAGGCGATGACCTCGCCCGCCCATATCACCCTCTCCGGCGCGCCCGAAGGCTTCGACGCGCGCCTTCTCGCCCGCGAACTCGCGCGTGGGGCGCCCGTCCTGCATGTCGCGCGGGACGACAAGCGGATGGAGGCGATGCGCGCGGCCCTGGCCTTCTTCGCCCCGGATGCGCTGGTCCTAACCTTCCCGGCCTGGGATTGCCTGCCCTATGACCGGGTCTCGCCCAATGCCGATGTCTCGGCCGCGCGGATGGCGACGCTCGCCGCGCTGGCCCACGGGATGCCAGCGCCCTTCATCCTTCTGACCACACTCAGCGCCGCGACCCAGAAGCTGCCGGCGCGCGAGGTCCTGAAAGCCGCCGCCTTCACGGCCCGCGTCGGCCAGCGCGTGAATGAGGCTGCCTTGCGCGACTTCCTCGTCCGCATGGGCTTTTCGCAAAGCCCCACGGTGACGGAACCGGGCGACTACGCGATCCGGGGCGGTATCATCGACATCTACCCGCCGGGCGAGGGCGGGCCGGTGCGGCTGGATCTTTTTGGTGACGTGCTGGATGGGGCCCGGCGTTTCGACCCCGCCACCCAGCGCACGACCGAAAAGCTGGCGGTGGTGGAGCTTGCGCCCGTCTCCGAGGTCATCCTTGACGAGGCGGCGATCACCCGGTTCCGGCAGAATTACCGCATCGAGTTCGGCGCCGCCGGCACCGACGACCCGCTTTACGAAGCCGTCAGCGCCGGCCGCAAGCATGCCGGGATGGAGCACTGGCTGCCCTTCTTCCACGAGCGACTGGAGACGCTGTTCGACTACCTCCCTTGCGCCAGCGTGATGCTCGACGACCAGATCACCCCGGCGCGCCTCTCGCGCTGGGAAGGGATCGCGGACCAGTACGACACCCGCGTGGAGGCGATGAAGCGCAAGGACCGGCTCGACACGGTCTACAAGCCTGCGGCGCCCGACCTTCTCTACCTCGACGATGCCGCTTGGGGGGCGGCGCTTGGCGGTCACCGGGTGGTTCAGCTCGTGGAGCTTCCGCAAGCGACCGGGCCTGGTGTCCTTGATGCGGGCGGGCGCATCGGGCGCAATTTCTCGGCCGAACGGCAGCTTGAGAATGTCAATCTTTTCAGTGCGCTCGCCGACCATCTGAATGCGCGCCGCGCCGAGGGGCAGGTGATCGTCGCCTCCTATTCCGAGGGCGCCCGCGAACGCCTGAAAGGGCTTCTCGAAGACGAGGACATGGTCGGCGCCATGCCGATCCGCGACATCCGCGATGTGCCGGAGGGAAAGGGCGGGCTATACCTCGTGGTCTGGGCGCTGGAACACGGGTTCGTCGGCGACGGGTTGACTATCGTCTCGGAGCAGGACGTGCTCGGCGACCGGCTGATCCGGGGCGCCAAGAAACGCCGGAAGGCCGAGAACTTCCTGACCGAAGCCCAGTCGCTTTCGCCCGGCGATCTCGTCGTCCACGTCGATCATGGCGTCGGTCGTTACACGGGGCTCGAGACGATCACCGCGCTCGGCGCGCCGCACGATTGCGTCGCGCTGGAATACGCGGGCGGCGACCGGCTTTTCCTGCCCGTCGAGAATATCGAGCTTCTGAGCCGCTACGGGCATGAAGAGGGGCTTCTCGACAAACTCGGTGGCGGGGCCTGGCAGGCGAAGAAAGCGCGGCTGAAGGAGCGGATCCGCCAGATCGCCGAGCGGCTGATGCGAGTCGCGGCGGAACGGCTTCTGCGTAAAGCGCCGATCCTTGAGGCACCGCACCACGAATGGGACGCCTTCTCGGCCCGCTTCCCGTATCAGGAGACCGACGACCAGCTTTCGGCGATTTCCGACGTGGTCGAGGATCTCGAAGCTGGCCGGCCGATGGACCGGCTCATCGTCGGCGACGTCGGCTTCGGCAAGACCGAGGTGGCAATGCGCGCGGCCTTCATCGCCGCGCAGTCGGGCGTTCAGGTCGCGGTGATCGCCCCGACCACCTTGCTCGCCCGCCAGCACTTCAAGACCTTCGCAGAGCGATTCCGGGGCACCGCGATCACCGTGCGGCCACTCTCGCGCTTCGTCTCGGCCCGCGATGCGCAGGCGACAAGGGACGGGTTGGCGGAGGGCACCGTCGATATCGTCATCGGCACCCATGCGGTCCTGGCCAAGGGCGTGAAGTTCCGCAACCTTGGCCTGTTAATCATTGACGAGGAACAGCATTTCGGCGTTCAGCACAAGGAACGTCTGAAGGAAATGCGGTCGGAGATCCACGTCCTGACCCTGACCGCGACGCCGATCCCGCGTACCCTGCAACTGTCGCTGACCGGGGTGCGGGACCTTTCGATTATCGGCACGCCGCCGGTCGACCGCCTCGCCATCCGCACCTACGTATCCGAGTTCGACAGCGTCACCATCCGCGAGGCGCTTCTGCGCGAACGCTACCGGGGCGGGCAGAGCTTCTACGTCGTCCCGCGTATCGCCGACCTGCCGGAAGTCGAGGACTTCCTGAAGACCCATGTGCCGGAAATCTCTTACGTCGTGGCGCATGGCCAGATGGCCGCCGGCGACCTCGACGAACGGATGAACGCGTTCTACGACGGCAAATACGATGTGCTCGTGGCGACGTCGATTGTTGAAAGCGGATTGGATATTCCCACCGCGAACACCATGATTGTTCACCGTGCGGACATGTTCGGCCTGGCCCAGCTCTATCAGATCCGGGGTCGGGTCGGCCGTTCCAAGCTCCGCGCCTATTGCTTCCTCACGACGAAACCCCGCGCACCGCTGACGCCGAACGCGCAGAAACGCCTCCGACTTCTGGGCAGCCTCGACAGCCTTGGTGCGGGATTTTCGCTGGCCAGCCAGGACCTCGACCTTCGCGGCGCCGGCAACATCCTCGGAGAGGAACAGTCCGGACACATCACCGAAGTCGGCTACGAACTTTACCAGGCGATGCTGGAAGAGACGATTGCCCGGATCAAGTCGGGCGATCTCGACACGCCGACGGCCGAGGACGGACAGTGGTCGCCGCAGATCAACCTTGGCGTGCCGGTGATGATCCCGGAAGACTACGTGCCCGACCTCGACGTGCGGCTCGGCCTTTACCGGCGCCTGTCGTCCTTGACGACGAAGGTGGAGCTTGAAGGCTTCGCAGCCGAGCTGATCGACCGCTTTGGTCCGGTCCCGAAAGAAGTGAACACGCTTCTGTTGGTGATGCGGATCAAGGCGATGTGCCGGCGCGCCCATATCGGCCGGCTCGATGCCGGGCCGAAAGGGGCCACGATCCAGTTTCACATGGATAAATTCCCCAATCCCAAGGGCTTGGTCGACTTTCTTCAGGCGCAGAACGGCCTTGCGAAGATCAAGGACAACAAGATCATCATCCGTCGCGACTGGACCAGGGACAGCGACAAGATCCGTGGCGCCTTCGCGATCGCCAAAGACCTTGCCGAGAAGGCGAAATAATCAGTCCGTCAGCCGCGGCAGGCGCAGCATGATCGGCAGCGCCACGGCGACGCAGACGAAGACCCCGCCCATGAGCGGCACCGGCGTTCCGTCGAAGGCGAGCCCGATGGGGGCGGCCACGATCACCGAAAGCACGGTCGCCACCGCCGTCACGACCGACGCCGCGGTTCCCGCGATGTGGCCCATCGGCTCCAGCGCCAGCGCGTTCAGGTTGCCGATGGTCAGGCCCGCCATGAAGAAGACGGTGATCGTCCAGTAAAGATAGACCCAGAAGGCGAGGCTCTCGGGCACGATCCCAATTCCGAAAAGCAGCACCATCGCCCCCGAATTGACCACCTGATAACTGAAGGTGGCCGTGACCATCCAGCGCATCCCGAGCCTGACCACGAGCCGCGCGTTGATCACGCTCGCCAGCCCGGAGACGAGCGCGATGACCGCGAACCAGTGCGGGAAGGTCACCGCGAGGCCAAAGCGTTGATCGAAGACCTGCTGGGTCGAGGACAGGACGCTGAAAAGGCATGCGAAGGCCAGCGACATCACAGCGATGATCATCAGGACGAGCTTGTGGGTCAGGATTTCCTTCACCGCGGCGCGCAGCGTGTCGAAGCGGAGCGGCCGGCGCGCGCGCACCGGCAGCGTCTCAGCCTGCCGCGCCCAGAACCAGGTCGTGGCCACGGTCGCAAAGACAATGAAGGCCGGGAAGATGCCGCGCCATCCGAAACCCGCAATGATGAAGGAGCCGAGCAGTGGCGCGACAGCCGGCACGAGAGTGAAAATCATCATCGTGAAAGAGACGATCCGCGCCATCTGCCGGCCCGAATAGAGGTCGCGAACCAGCGCCATCGCGGCGACCCGCGGGCCGGCGACACCAAGTCCCTGAAGAACGCGCGCCGCGAGGACCAGTTCGAGGGTCGGCGCTGCCCAGGCAAGCGTCGCCCCGACGCAATAGAGGACGACACCACCAATGATGACCCGCCGCCGTCCAAACGCATCCGAGAGCGGCCCGGTCAGGAACGTGCCCAACCCCATTCCCAGGACAAAGCTGGTGATGATCAATTGCGCCCGGTTCGGCGCCTCCGGGCTGAGTTCGGCCGAAATCTCCGGCATCGCCGGCAACATCGCGTCGATGGAGAAGGCCGTCAACGCGAACATCATCGCCAGAAGCGCGATGAACTCGCCCTGCGGCAGGCGGGCCGGCGCCGCGTCGGAACCCGAGGCGACCGTCATCGTTCGTCGCCTTTCGCGGCCTCTGAGAGTTGCCGGTTGATGTCGTCGATGATCCGGCCCCAGGTCTCGCTCGGCTGGGCGCCTTGTACGACGTGGCGGTTGGCGATGACGAAGCAGGGAACGCCATTGACCCCGCGCGTCCGCGCATGGGTGTCGCGGGCGCGGATCTCTTCCAGGTCGCCGTCGCCGTCGAGGAGCCGGCGCATCATCGCCCGATCGAGCCCGACCTCGCCCGCGAGATCGGCGAGCACCTCCGGGTCACCCAGATCGCGCCCGTCGCGCCAGAGCGCGCGGAAGAGGGCGGAGACCATCGGCGTCTGCCGCCCTTCGAGCCCCGCCCAGTGGATCAGCCGATGTGCGTCGAGCGTGTTGGGCTGCCGGGCAATCCGGTCGAAGTTCAATTCGACCCCGGCCGCCTCGGCATGTTCGACCAGCGGCGCATAGGCCCGCACCGCCCCGTCGCGGCCGCCGAACTTCGCTTCCATATAGGCCCGGCGGTCCATGCCCACTTCCGGCATGTCCGGATTGAGCTGGAACGGATGCCATTCGATCGAGAAGGGATGGTCCGGATGGGCCTCCAGCGCCCGGTCCAGATAGGCCTTGCCGACATAGCACCAGGGGCAGGCGACATCCGAAATGATATCGAGGCGGATCATTGGCTTGCCTTCCATTCCTCACGCAAAGCGCGGCGATTGATCTTGCCGTTCGCGGTCACCGGGATCGCCTCGCGCCGAAGGTAGAGGCGCGGTTGCTTGTAGCGTGCGAGGCAGGTTTCGGCATGGGCGGCGAGCGCCGCGTCCTCTGCCGTTCCGACGTAGAAGAGCGCGATGACACTGGCATCGGCCTTGACCAGCAGTTCCACGGCGGCGCTCGCGGTGACGCCCGGGCAGGTGCCCATCGCCATCTCTATCTCCACCGGCGAGACGCGGAAGCCGCCGGCGTTGATCATGTCGTCGGCGCGGCCGAGACTGGTGATCGCACCATCGTCGGCCATCACCACCATGTCGCCGGTCTGGAACCAGTCGGCTTCCGGCGCGTGGATTGTTTCGCCTTCGACCGTCCCGAGAAAGAGGCCCGGATCGCTCCGGTGCACCGCGAGAATGCCGGGCTCGCCCCGCGCGACTGGCGCCCCGTCGGGGCTGAGCACCGCGACCCGGCGGCCCGGCTGGGCATACCCCGTAGCCCCGTCCGGCGCGGGCCGCGCGGGCGAGGAGGAGAGAAAGGTCGAGCATTCCGACATGCCCATTGCCTCGTGCAGATCGGTGCCGGTGGCGGCGCGCCAATGCTCGCGGATCGAAAAAGGTAATTTTTCCCCCGCTGACAGCCCGTGCCGCAAGCGCGGCAGAGACAGAGTCTCATTCCGCGCGAGAATCCGGCGGTAAACTCCGGGAACGGCGGCAAAAATCGTCGCATCGAAGCGCTTGGCCAGCAGCGGCAACTGATCCGGCGCGACGCCCTCGGCCGCGACCATCGCCGTCGCGCCAGCGGCCCAGGGATCGAAAAGCCCGGCGCCGAGCGTATACGTCCAGTTGAGCGCGCCCGCATGAAGCAGGCGGTCGTCCGGGCGGATGCCGATCCAGCCGTCCGCCATCATCCGCCGTGCCCAGACCGCGCGGTGGGCGTGGGCCACCGCGCGGGGGGTGCCGGAGGTGCCCGAGGTGAAGACGATATAGCCGAGCCGCTCGGGGTCGCCCATGACCCAGTCGGCGGGTGGCAGGGTCTCGAACGTCCGCATCTCCGCATCCGGCAGGACCGGGCAGGGCGGGAGGTCGGGCAGGGCGACCCCGTCGGCCGCGACGATGAGCTTCGGACGGATCGCCGCGCAAAGCTTCGCGACCTCGCTCGGCGTCAGCCCGGCAGCGGTCGGCACCGGAACGAGACCGGCAGTGACCGCGCCGAGAAAGGCGAGCGGAAAGCTCACGCCGTTGCCAAGCCGCAGGAGGATCCGGTCGCCGGGCACGAGGCCGAGGGAGAGGAACCCGCTCGCCACGCCGCGCACGGTCGCTTCAAGCCGTCCGTAACTCCAGCGTTCGGCACCCTGCGGCCGCAGGATCTGGAGCGCGAGGTGATCCGGCCGCGTCTCCGCCGCGCCGAGGACATAGCGGGCAAGGTTGAACGGCGCGGGGCAGGGTTCGACGGTTATGGGATCGGTGAGCGAAAGCATGTGTCCTCGCTACGCCTCCCGCCCGGGCGTTGCAAGCGGGGGGGGAATGGCGCTATTGCACAGGCAGGCCGCATGGGATGAACAGATGAGCGATCTCGACCCGACCGGAATCATCCGAATAGCCCGCGCCGGCGCCAGCGGCGACGAGCCGGCCGAGCCGCTGAATCTGGGCCATCGTGTCCGCGAGCTGCGCAAGGAGCGCGGCTGGACGCTGGAACAGGCGGCGGGGCAGGCGGGGCTCGCGCGCTCGACCCTCTCGAAGATCGAAAACGGCCAGATGTCGCCGACTTACGAGGCGTTGAAGAAGCTGGCCGAAGGCTTGGCGATCTCTGTGCCCCAGCTCTTCACGCCGCCGTCGCGACCGCAGGTGTCGGGCCGGATGGCGGTGACGAAAGCCGGCGAAGGGCTGGCCCACGCCACGGCGACTTACGAACACCGGCTTCTGGCCGCGGCGCTCCGCGTCAAGCAGATGCTGCCCTATACCGCGCGGATCCGCGCCCGCAGCGTCGATGAATTCGACGGTTGGGTGCGCCACGATGGCGAGGAATTCCTTTTCGTCCTGACCGGCGTGGTCCGGCTTTACAGCGAATTCTACGAACCTGTTGACCTGCGCCGGGGCGACAGCGCCTACTACGACGCGTCGATGGGTCACAACGTGATCTCGCTCAGCCCGGAGGATGCGACGATTCTCTGGGTGACGAGCCTCACGTAAGACCCGGGGGCAGGCGGCAAAGGAGATTTCGATGCGTGTGGCGACCCGGCCGATTGACGGCCAGAAACCCGGAACCTCGGGGCTTCGGAAGAAGACGAAGGTCTTCATGGCAAAGGGTTACCTCGAAAACTTCATCCAGTCTGTCTTCGATGCGACCGGCGGCGCGACGGGACGGACCTATGTGGTCGGCGGGGATGGCCGCTATTTCAATGACCGCGCGACGCAGACGATCCTGAAGATGGCGGCGGCCAATGGTGCGAAACGCGTCATGGTCGGCCGGAACGCGCTTTTGTCGACGCCCGCCGCCTCGCACCTGATCCGGCTGAACCGGACCGATGGCGGCATCATCCTCTCGGCCTCGCACAATCCCGGCGGGCTGGACGAAGATTTCGGCGTGAAGTTCAACACCCCCAATGGCGGCCCGGCACCGGAGGCGGTGACGGAGGCCATCTTCGCCCGGACGAAGGAGATCCGGGACTACTACATCGCCGACGACACCGATCTCGACCTGTCGAGGATCGGCACGCAACAGATTGGCGGGATGGAGGTTTCCGTCATCGACCCGGTCGCGGACTATGCCGCGTTGATGGAGACCCTGTTCGACTTCGAGGCGATCCGCGCGATGTTCGCGGGCGGCTTCCGGATGCGCTTCGACGCGATGTGCGCCATCACCGGCCCCTACGCGCGCGAGATCATCGAGACCCGCCTTGGCGCCGCACCGGGGACGGTGGTGAACGGCACACCTTTGCCCGACTTCGGCGGCATGCATCCCGACCCGAACCCGACCTGGGCCCATGCCCTGATGGACGAGATGTTCGGCCCCGACGCGCCGGATTTCGGCGCGGCCTCGGACGGTGACGGCGACCGCAACATGGTCGTCGGGCGGGGCATCTATGTCTCGCCCTCCGACAGCCTCGCCGTGCTTGCCGCTAACGCCCATCTGGCGCCGGGCTATCGGGATGGGCTGAAGGGGGTAGCGCGGTCGATGCCGACCTCGACCGCCGCCGACCGGGTGGCCGAGGCGCTGGGGATCGGATCCTACGAGACGCCGACCGGATGGAAGTTCTTCGGCAACCTCCTCGACGCCGGCAGGGCGACGCTCTGCGGGGAGGAAAGCTTTGGCGCGGGGTCGGATCACGTGCGCGAGAAGGACGGCCTCTGGGCCGTGCTCCTGTGGTTGAATATCCTCGCCGAACGCAAGGAAAGCGTTGCGGAAATCATGGGCGGGCATTGGCAGCGCTTCGGGCGGAACTACTATTCCCGGCACGACTACGAGGCGTTGCCTGTCGCGGTCGCGAACGCGGTGATGGACGGGCTGCGGGCGAAACTCGGCGCCTTGTCCGGGCAGGTCGTGGAGGGCATGACCGTCGGGTCGGCCGACGACTTCGCTTATGAGGACCCGGTCGATGGTTCGGTCTCGCGCGGGCAGGGGCTCCGCGTCGTCTTCACGGACGGGTCGCGGCTGGTCCTGCGCCTGTCGGGAACCGGGACCGAGGGCGCGACGATCCGGCTTTATCTCGAGCGCTACGTGCCGGGGCCGGACGGTCTGGACGCGGAGGTGCAGGAAGCGCTCGCGCCGGTCATCCGCGCGGCGGAGACGCTTGCCGGGATACGAGCGGCGACCGGCCGCGAGGGGCCCGACGTGATCACCTGAGGGCGGGGCATGGACGGGCGTTCGGGGGCGGAGATCACCCGGCGCGTGATCGTGCCTTTCCTTTGTCTAAAGATATCGCAAAGGTATCAAGATGATTGGCGACGCGCCTTTTCTGATCGGATTTGACGGCGGCGGCACGTCCTGCCGCGCGGCGCTTGTCGCGGAGGGCAGGCGGTACGACGTGACCCTCGGCCCGGCCAATGTCTCGACGGATTTTGACGCGGCGCTCGCGACGATCCGCGATGCGCTTTCGGCTCTCGCGGAGAAGGCGGGTGTCGCGCCCTCGGCACTGGCCGACGCACCGGCCCATCTCGGCCTCGCGGGCGTCATCAGCCCGACCATTGCCGCACGAGTCACGGCGGCGCTGCCGCTAGGGCGGGCTGTCGTCACCGACGACCGGCCGACCACGATCGCCGGGGCGCTCGGAGACGACGACGGGGCGGTGGCGGCCATCGGCACCGGGTCGTTCATCGGTCGCCAGACCGGGGGCAGGGTGACCGGCATCGGCGGCTGGGGGTTCCGTCTCGGCGATCAGGCGTCGGGGGCCTGGCTTGCGCGGCGCTGCCTCGAAGAGGTGATGCTGGCGGTCGACGGGATCGGGCCGGAAACCGATCTTACCCGGCGCATCCTGACCGAACACGGAGACGATCCCGGGCGGATCGTGCACTTTTCGCTCTCGGCACGCCCGGAAGACTACGCGCGCATGGCGCGCGAGATCGTGGCCGCGGCGGAGGCCGGCGACGCGCTCGGGGTGCGGCTGATGACCGAGGGGGCCGACTATATCCTCGCCGGCCTTGCCGCGCTCGGCTGGCGGCCGGGCGAGGCGCTTTGCCTGGCCGGCGGGCACGGCCCCGCCTATGCACACTGGCTCGGGGAGCCGGTCACGGCCGCGAAGGGCAGCGCGCTTGACGGGGCCCTTCTGCTCGCGGCGCGGGCTGCGGAGGCGGGCCGGTGACCGTCGCCGATTTCCTCGATCCCACTCACTGGGTGGCTCCGGCCGGTGGTCCACCTTACATCCAATTCAGAAAGCGGATAGAAGCAACGACAGCGCCTATACATATGATTTCATTCAATACCTTCACATTCCGTACGGTTGAGGAAATGGCAGGGGACCAAAGCATGATGCGCGACGTGGTGCGGGAGATCGCCAACAGGCCCCTCCATCTCGGCAAGGTCACGGGAATGGAGCGATGACCGCGACGCTCTATCACGGCGCCGATATCTTCGACGGAGAACGGCTTGGCCCCGGCGCGCTTCTGGTAGAGGACGGGCGTATAGCTGCGGTCCTGCCACCGAACGCGGCGCCGACGGGCGTGACGAACGTGGACCTCGACGGCGGCCTTCTGATGCCGGGCTTCGTCGACCTGCAACTGAACGGCGGTGGCGGCGTGATGTTCAACGACGCGCCTTGCGTCGAGACCCTGGCGACGATGGCGGAGGCACATGCCGGGCTTGGCGCGCTCACGATGCTGCCGACGCTCATCACCGACACGCCGGAGATCTCCGAAGCGGCGGTTGCGGCGGTCGAAGCCGCCGTCGCCTCGGGCATGCCGGGCATTGCCGGGCTTCATCTCGAAGGCCCGCATCTCAGCCTCGCGCGGAAAGGGGCCCATGATCCGGCGCTGATCCGGCCGATGGGCGAGGGTGATCTGGCCTTTCTGATGGATGCCGCGAAAAGGCTGCCGCGCCTTCTGGTGACGCTCGCGCCCGAAAGCGTGACGAATGCCCAGATCGCGGCGCTGGCAAAGGCGGGCGTGATCGTCTCGCTCGGCCATACCGATGCCGGGTTCGAAACCTGCCGGGCCGCCGTTTCGTCCGGCGCCACGATGGCCACGCATCTCTTCAACGCGATGAGCCAGTTCGGCAGCCGCGAACCGGGCCTCGTCGGCGCGGTTTTGACCGGCGGCGCGTTTGATGCCGGTCTCATCGCCGACGGCATCCATGTCCATCCGGCCGCGATACGCGCCGCGCAGGCCGACAAGGAAGGGCCGGGCGAGTTGTTCCTCGTCACCGACGCGATGGCGCCGGCCGGCACGTCGGTCACATCCTTCACGCTCAACGGCCGCGAGATCCGGCGCGCGGACGGACGGCTGACGCTTGCGGACGGAACGCTCGCCGGCGCCGATCTCGACATGGCGCGCGCGCTTCGGGTTCTGCGCGACGATGTCGGCATCGCGCTCGACCGCGCGCTCGGCATGGCCACCCGCATTCCCGCGCGTGCCGCGCGGCTGTCCGACCGATGTGGGGCGCTTTTGCCGGGGCGGAGTGCCGATTTCCTTCATCTCTCGCAAGAGTTTCACCTGGTGCGGATCTGGCGGCGGGGGCGTGATGTGCCCCTGTCTCCGGCATGACCCAATTATCTGATAAGCATAATTATGTAATATAAAGAGGGGCGTATCCCCTTGACATACGGTAGTCGAATTCCCATCTGATAGGTATCAGAGGGACATGCCACCATGAAACAGACCACCGTTCGCCAGTTCTTCGCTCAATTTCCGAACGATGACGCCTGCTTGGAGCATCTGTTTAACGTTCGCTTCGGCCAAGGCCACGTCTGCCCGAAGTGTGAGCGAGAGGCGAAATGGTATCGCCTGACCAATGAACAAGCCTATTCCTGCCAGTGGTGCGGCCATCACATTCACCCGATGGTCGGTTCCATCTTCGAAAAGAGCCGCACCCCGCTGCAACTCTGGTTCTACGCGATCTTCCTGTTCACCACGTCCAGGCATGGCGTCAGCGGCAAGGAATTGCAGCGTCAGCTTGGCGTCACCTACAAGACCGCATGGCGCATGGCCGCGCTCATTCGTGAGCATATGGCCGCTATCGACGGCGACGCGCCCATAGGTGGCCATGGCGAGGTTGTCGAGATTGACGAGACGTTCATGGGCGGCAAGACGGAAGGCCATGACTGGCGCGAGCGCAAGACGGTCGTGATGGGCATGATCGAACGCGACGGCGATGCGATCCTGACCGTTGTTCCCGACCAGACGCGCGGATCGCTAATCCCGCAAATCCACAAGAATGTTTTGCCCGGCTCAGAAATCCACACGGATGAGCTTCGCGCCTATGACCGTTTCCACGGTTCGCGCACCGAATACACCCACAAGACCGTGAACCATCGGAACGGTGAGTACGCCCTGCCGGACGGCACCAGCACCAACCAGATCGAAAGCTTCTTCAATCACCTGAAAAAGTCGATTGCTGGTACCCATACCAGTGTGTCGCGCAAGCACCTTCTGCGCTACGTCAAGGAATTCGAGTACCGCTTCAATCGTCGGATGCGTCCCGAGACGATGCTTTCGGAGTTGCTTTCGCGGTTCCCTGAGTTGGGCGCTTGATCAAGGCGTCCAACTTATCAAGGTCGCCATCAGGATCGGTCTCGTGTGCCTTGATAAACATGTCAATTTTACCCGTCTTGCGGGCTGATTTTAGGTCACCCATATCAACCTATCGCACTTCCCCTGCCGCCACCTTGGCGTCCATTCATAAACTGGAAAACGATGTGAAGTGCGCTCCTAGCAGAGCGGCCAAGCGGTGCCCAAAACAGCATGAGCATTATGACTTCGATTACAAAAAGCAGGAAGCAAATTGGACTCGTTGCCATCATGCAAATGATTCCATGAACGAACGTTTGAGCGATCTCCCTGTGCTTAGGGTGCGACATCAGCTTGGGGTGAACTCTTGAACCTTGCCGCAGAACATTGAATACGCCCAGGGGGTATGTGATCACCATCAACCACGCGGCCTTCGTGCTGAACATCATTCTTCCAAGACGATCAAGATCGTCCCTAAAGGAGCGCGGAATAGATTGATCTGCCAACAAATCTTCTATGTTGTTTGCAACTTGCAGCCGCAGCGGCTGGAATGTACGCGACAAGCGCGCAGCAAGGTAAGCGTACGCGAGCATGACAAGAAGCGCAGCACCAAGAATCATTTGATCTGATGTCATTTCCGACTCCGCTTGTCTTTCTTAGCAGATGACGCGCCCAAACGCGAGCGCGCAGCTTTCCGCTCCCTTTCAACCTCTTCCCGCAACTTTTCCGCATGTGGGTAAATGACAACCCAACGTAGAATTGCGGCGATGATAAGGCAGATCACGATAAGTGCCGGATCATCATGTAATACGCGTAAAACCCAAGTTAATGCTGTTGAAAAAAACGTGATCGTCTCATCGCCGATGACAGTGTCCTTTGCGCCCGGCACGTCAGCGAGGACTCCTGCAATCACACCTCCAGCCATGAGTAGGGCAAAGAGGCGACTTAACACCCACCAGACGGACAATAGAATGTACTTCATCAAATACTGGACCCACAGCAGGTTGTGAGACCGATAGATTCAAATCGCCATCAAGTCAATTAACGTATGCTGAGGGGATACACCCCTATAAAGACGCGGTGCGATCGGCGCTGCAAGGGCAAATCCGCGCAGATCGCCGGTCTTCGCTGGACGCCCCACGCCCTTTGCCGGTAGAGCAATGACACCACCAGTCCGGAGCGCGCGCATGACCTTCAACCGATCCATCAAGATCGCCCCGTCGATCCTCTCCGCCGATTTCGCAGATTTCGGCCGCGAGATCGCGGCAATCGAAGCCGAAGGCGCCGACTGGGTCCATGTCGACGTCATGGACGGCCATTTCGTTCCGAACCTCACCTTTGGCCCGCCGCTCTGCAAGGCGATCCGCAAACACATCAAGACGGTCATGGACGTTCACCTGATGATCGCGCCGGTCGATCCCTATATCGAAGCCTTCGCTGACGCCGGCGCCGACATCATCACCGCGCATCACGAAGCCGGACCGCACATTCACCGCACACTGCAAGCCATTCGTGCAACTGGGAAAAAAGCTGGTCTCGCGCTCAATCCCGGCACTCCGGTCGAAGCGGCCGCGCCACTTCTCGACCTCTGCGACCTCATTTGCGTGATGACCGTGAATCCCGGCTTTGGCGGGCAGAAATTCATTCATTCCCAAGTGGATAAGATACGGTCTTTGCGCAAGATGATCGGCGACCGCCCGATCCATATCGAGATCGACGGCGGCATCACGCCCGAGACGGCACCGCTCGTGACCGCCGCCGGCGCCGATGTGCTCGTCGCCGGATCGGCGGTCTTTGCGGGCGGCTCGGTCGCGAAACCGGAGGTCTACGGCAAGAACATCCGCGCCATCCGAACCGCCACGGCCAGCGCCCAAACCTGATTTCCACCAGGAGGAGAACATGCCCGTTTCCCCGCCCGTCTGCGATTTCGGCTGGAAAGCCCCGGATTTCACCCTGCCCGGCACCGATGGCCGCGACTGGTCGCTGGCCGACATCCGGGGGCCAAACGGCACGCTGCTCATGTTCATCTGCAACCACTGCCCCTACGTGCAGGCGGTCATCGACCGGATCATCCGCGATGCCAGGGCGTTGCAGGCGCTCGGGATCGGGGTCGCCGCGATCTCGTCCAACGACGCGGCGGAATATCCCCAGGACGGGTTCGGGAACATGCAGGCCGAAGCCAAGAAACACGGCTTCCCGTTCCCGTACCTTTACGATGAAAGCCAAGCGGTGGCAAAGGCTTACGGCGCGACCTGCACACCGGATTTCTTCGGATTCGACGCCGGGCTTGGCCTGCAGTATCGCGGCCGCCTCGACGCGTCGGGCCGTCAGGCCGCCGCGCCCGACGTGAAGCGCGAGCTTTACGAGGCGATGAAGCAGGTGGCCGAGACGGGTCACGGCCCGCGCGACCAGACCCCCTCGATGGGCTGCTCGATCAAGTGGAAGGCCGCATGAGCGCGCCGGTCGTCATCTTCGACCTCGACGGGACGCTGATCGATTCCGCGCCGGCGATTCATGCCGTGTCGAATGCGGTTCTGGCCGATCTCGGGTTCGAGGCGCTCACCCTGCCGCAGGTGCGCAGCTTCGTCGGAAAGGGCGTGCCGAACCTCGTGCGGCAGCTTCTGATCGCCTCGGACGCAGACGCGGACGGCCCACTCTTTCGCCAGGTCGAGACGGCGCTTGTCGCGCGCTACGAGACGGACGTGGAGGGCAATGTCCCCTACCCCGGCGTCCCCGAGGCACTGGAGGCGCTTGCCGGTCTCGGTTGCCGCCTTGCCGTTTGCACCAACAAGCCCTACCGCCCCGCCGAGGCCGCGCTTCGCCATGTCGGCCTTTGGGAGCGGTTCGAACTGGTCATCGGCGGCGACAGCCTGCCGACGCGCAAGCCCGACCCGGCAATGTTGCATCGCACCCACGAAAAGCTCGGCGGCGGTCGGATGATCTATGTCGGGGACAGCGAAGTCGATTCCGAGACGGCGGCAAACGCCCAAGCCCCCTTCGCGCTTTACACCGAAGGCTACCGCAAGACCCCGGTCGCGGACCTGCCGCACAACATCGCCTTTTCGGATTTCGCGATGTTGCCCGGCATCGTCCGGCATTTCGAGTGGTGAACGCCCACAACCGCGCGCGCCGACCCGCGTAGCTCCAATTCATATTCATAACTTGCTATGTGTGCCCGCGTGCCTATATCATGGCGGTAATTCCAACGGGAGACGGTCATGACGACGCGCGTGAAACCTGATGTGACGGCGTTCTTCGACGAGGCCACCAATACGGTGACATTCGTGGTGAAGGATCCTGGCAGCACCGCCTGCGCCATTGTCGATTCGGTTCTCGATTTCGACTACGCCTCGGGTCGGACCGATACCGAGAGCGCCGACAAGGTCATCGAATATGTCCGCAAGGAAGGGCTGAGCGTCGAATGGGTGCTTGAAACCCATGTCCATGCCGACCACCTTTCGGCTGCGCCCTATATCCAGGAGCGCGTCGGCGGCAAGATCGGCATCGGCGCCAACATCACCGTGGTGCAGGACACGTTCGGCAAGGTCTTCAACGAAGGCACTGAGTTCCAGCGCGATGGCAGCCAGTTCGACCGGCTTTTCCGCGACGGCGACACGTTCACGATCGGCGCGCTCGAAGGCCGGGTCATGCATACGCCGGGCCATACGCCCGCCTGCCTCACCTATGTCATCGGCGACGCGGCCTTTGTCGGCGACACGCTCTTCATGCCGGATTTCGGCACCGCGCGCTGCGACTTCCCCGGCGGATCGGCCGAGATGCTCTTCAACTCGATCCAGAAGATCCTGTGCCTGCCGGACGAGACGCGGATCTTCGTCGGCCACGACTACAAGGCGCCCGGCCGCGACGAATACGCCTGGGAAACCACGGTGGCCGAGGAAAAGACGCGGAACGTCCATGTCGGCGGCGGCAAGTCGGCGGCGGAGTTCGTCGAGATGCGGCAGGCCCGCGACAAGACGCTCGCCATGCCGCGGCTGATCATTCCCTCGCTCCAGGTCAACATGCGGGCCGGGCAGATGCCGCCGGCAGAGGACGACGGCAAGATCTATCTCAAGGTTCCCGTGAACAAGCTCTGACGCCCACCCCATTCCCGGCGGACCCCTCCCGATGCTGAAACGCTTCCTTCCGATCCTCGACTGGGGTCCGTCCTACTCGCGCGACACGTTCGCGGCCGACATCATCGCCGCCGTGATCGTGACGATCATGCTGATCCCGCAGTCGCTGGCCTATGCGCTTCTGGCCGGGCTGCCGGCAGAGGTCGGACTGTACGCCTCGATCGCGCCCTTGCTGGTCTACGCGATCTTCGGCACGTCGCGCGCACTCGCCGTGGGCCCGGTCGCGGTGGCCTCGCTGATGACGGCAGCGGCGGTCGGCGAGATCGCGGCGCAAGGCACGCCCGAATATCTCGGCGCGGCCATCGCGCTCGCCTTCCTGTCCGGGTTGATGCTTCTGGCGATGGGCGTGGCGCGGCTCGGCTTTCTCGCGGCGTTCCTAAGCCATCCGGTGATCTCTGGCTTCATCACCGCCTCGGGGCTGATCATCGCGGCCAGCCAGATCCGCCACATCCTCGGGATCAAGGCCGACGGGCACAACCTCCTCGACCTCACCCTGTCGATCTTCGCCCATCTGGACGAGATCCATCTGCCGACCCTGCTCATCGGTGTGGGGGCGACCGCTTTTCTCTTCTGGGCCCGAAAGAGCCTGCGCCCGTTCCTGATCGGAAAGGGCGTGGACCCCAAGCTCGCGACGATCCTTGCCCGGACCGGCCCCGTCGTTGCGGTCGCGCTGACGACGATCATCTCGGCCTCCCTTGCCGGCCTCGCGCATCTCTTCGGATCTGATGGCAGCGGCATCAGGATCGTGGGCGAGGTTCCTTCGGGCCTGCCGCTCCCTGCCCTGCCGCCCTTCGATGTAGAGCTCTGGACCAGGCTTGCCGTGCCGGCACTTCTGATTTCCGTCGTGGGGTACGTCGAGACAATTTCTGTCGCCCAGACGCTGGCCGCGAAGAAGCGTCAGCGCATCGACCCGGATCAGGAGCTGATCGCGCTTGGCGGCGCCAATCTCGGTGCGGCGCTGTCGGGCGGGTTTCCGGTGACGGGCGGCTTTGCCCGCTCGGTCGTCAACTTCGATGCCGGAGCCGAGACCCCGGCCGCTGGCGCCTATACGGCCGTCCTCATGGCGCTCGCGACGCTGACGCTCACGCCCCTCCTTTACTTCCTGCCGCAGGCGACGCTCGCCGCGACGATCATCGTCGCGGTTCTCTCCCTCGTCGATCTGAAGGCCCTGCCCCGCATCTTCGCCTATTCCAAGCCCGATGCGGCGGCGATGGCGGCGACGATCCTCGTGACCTTGGGTTTCGGCGTCGAAAAGGGCATCCTTGCCGGTGTCTCGCTCTCGCTGATGCTGCATCTCTACCGGTCGTCGCGCCCGCATGTCGCGATCGTCGGGCAAGTGCCGGGGACCGAGCATTTCCGCAACGTGCAGCGCCATACCGTCGTGACCGCCCCCGACGTGGTGACGATCCGCGTGGACGAAAGCCTCTACTTCGCCAATGCGCGCTTTCTCGAAGACGTCGTGCAGGCGGAGATCGCCGCGAACCCGCGGCTGGCCCATGTCGTCCTCATGTGCCCGGCGGTGAACGAGATCGACGCCTCGGCGCTCGAGAGCCTTGAGGCGATCAATCACCGGCTGAAGGATGGCGGCGTGACGCTGCACCTGTCCGAGGTCAAGGGCCCGGTCATGGATCGCCTTGCCAGGAGCGTGTTCCTGGGCGAGCTGACGGGCAAGGTCTTCCTCACCCAGTGCGACGCGATGCGCTCCCTCGCCCCTGACCTGACGGCCCGGACCTTGGGCGAGACCCGGCGCGACACGAGCCGCAAGGCGAACGCCTTACGAATGACAGCGCCGGCCCAGCTTCCCTGACAGCGCCTACACGATCGCCTCTTCGAGAAACGGCCGGTCCTCCAGCACCCGCTCGGGCCCGAGCGGCGAAAGGTCGAGCGTCCGGTAGCCACCGGTCAGGATCACCTCGGCCAGCCCCCGCCCGACCGCCGGGGCCTGTTGCAGCCCGTGGCCCGAGAAGCCGGCGGCGATGTGGAAATTCGCATATCCCGGCCAACGGCCGAGAACCGCGTTCTGGTCAAGCGTGTTGTAGTCGTAGTGCCCGACCCAGAACCGCGTCACCTTCACCGCGTCGAAGCCTTCCGACCGCGCATAGAGCTTCGGCCAGATCAGGTCCTCGAACTGGGCGTGATCGGGTTCCCAGTCATCCTCGGCGCAGGGGCCGTCCTCGTCGGGCACGGTCGCGGTGATCCACTGACCATGCTCCGGGCGCAGGTAGATGCCTGAGTGGTCGATAATCAGCGGCGCCTCGGGATGGCGGGCGTTCGGGGCGTCGATGACGAAGACCGTGCGCTTGCGGGGTTCCACCGGCAGATCGATTCCCGCCATCCGGCAGATCTCCGTCGATCCGGTGCCGGCGGCGCAGAGGAACGCGCCGCCTTCCAGCCGTGCGCCCTTCTCGGTCATTGCCGCCACGATCCGGTCGCCCGACCGTTCCAGCCCCGTCACCCGATCCTGCAGGAAGACCGCCCCGCGCGCCCGCGCCGCGTTCCGGAACCCGTTCAGAAGCCCCATATTGTCGAACCAGCCTTCATCCCGCGCTCCGATGCTGCCGGCGCTGACGTCGTCGAACTGCATCCACGGGAATCGCTGCGCCAGCGCATCCGGCCCGAGAACCTCGGTCGCGGCCCCGAGCCCCCGCTGCATCGCAGCCAGATCGTGCAGCAAGGCCGCGCCTTCGGCGGTGCCGGAAAGAAAGAGGTACCCGTTTTCCTTCAGCCCCAGCGACGGCACTCCGCCCTCTTCCCCGACCCGCGCGCCGAAATCGCGGATGAAGCCCACGCCGAAGCGCGAGATCTCCACATTGACGGGGTTGGAGAACTGCTGGCGGACGGAGGCGACCGAGAGGGCGGTGGCGGCACGGGCATAGCTCGGGTCTTTCTCGACCACCGCAACCTTCAGCGAAGGATCGGCCTGCAAGAGCCACCATGCCGTCGCCGCCCCCGTCACCGCCCCGCCGATGATCACGACATCCCAGTTTCCGTCCGACATGGTCCGCCTCTCGTTTCTCTGTCGCCGCCATAGGTAGCAAGTTCCGCGGAAAGGGAAAGGGCGGCCACTCGACAGAATCTTTCTGGCATGGCAAGAAAGGGGCGGGGATGTTGCTATGATATTGTTTTCGCTGCCGCTGGACGGCGTCGACGCAAGTGAGAGTGTGTGCCCACCCCGGCGCGTGCCCGGCGGTGATCGGGTTTGGCTTCGGTATTCGCCCAGCCAGGAAAGGGGAACGCCTTGGCAGCCGTGTCGCCGCTCATAGTGCATCTCGAACGCGTCATGGAAGCGACGTCGATCGAGGACATCTGGTCGTTGCACCTCGAGAAGATGGCGGGTTACGGGTTCACCCGGATGCTCTACGGCTTCACCCGGTTCCGGACGTCGAATTCCTTCGGCAATGCCGACGACGTGCTGGTCCTGTCCAACCACCCGGAGAGCTACCTCACGGAATTCGTGCAAAGCGGTCTTTACAACAACGCGCCGATGGTGAAATGGGCCGCCGCGAATGAAGGCGCGTGCTCATGGCGGCTCATCGGCGAGATGGCGGCTTCGAACACGATGACGCCGACCGAGAAGCGGGTCCTCGAACTCAACCACAAATACGATATCAAGGCCGGCTACTCGATCAGTTTCCGCGACGTATCGGTGCGTGCCAAGGGTGCGATCGGGCTTTGCGCCCGGCCCGGCATGCGCCAGCACGAGGTCGACGCGGTCTGGGACGATTTCGGCCGCGAGATCACGGTGATCAACAACGTGACGCATCTGCGGATCACCGCGATGCCCTTCGCGTCGTCCCGCCGCGCCCTCACCCCGCGTCAGCGCGAGGCGCTGGAATGGGTTGGCGACGGCAAGACCATGCAGGATATTGCGACGATCATGGGCCTCACGCCCGCGACGGTGGAAAAGCACCTGCGGCTGGCGCGCGAAGCGCTCGATGTCGAAACAACGGCGCAGGCCGTTCTCAAGGCCTCGTTCCAGAATCAGATCTTCATCTTCCCGGCCGAATGAATATTTTCGGGTATCGTTTCCGTATTGGAAACAGGTGCAGATCCATGAGAGCGAGTCGCACCTGTCCAAAAGGGCAGTTTAATATTTGTTTCAATTCAGACGGGTATGGATTCCCTTACTTTCGTTCCCCAACGTAAACCGGCAATATTTCGCTTGTTCCGTGAGTGGTGGCATTAGCCAGGAACAGCGACCCCGACCAGCCCGCATTTTACGGGGGAAAGGGTAGCCCGGGAAACCGGACGCTGGGTCTGTCGGGTGCTTTCTCCATCCGACAGGCTCGGCACCAAACGCGCCCTGTCCTCATCCCCAACAGGTGCTGGCGCGATTTTGGGCGGTGTGTGTCATGTCGATACATGCCGCCCTTTTCCTTTTCGCTTTCCGGCGGAGCCGCTGTTTCCCAAGTTGAGCGGGGCGGGATGGGGCTGGCCTTTCGCGGCAACGCCAACCGCCTTTTTCCGTCCGCCATGCGGCGCAATCAGCAGCCCGGCACAGTCCCGTGCAAACGAAAAGGGCCGGGAAAACCCGGCCCTTGTCAGTTCCTTCGGAACAAGGCGTCAGGCGCCGCGGGTCTTGGCGACCTCGGCGGCGAAATCCTCTTCCTTCTTCTCGATCCCTTCGCCGACCGCGACGCGGGCATAGCCGGTGATCTCGACGCCGGCATCCTTCGCCGCCTGCTCGACGGTCACGTCCGGGTTGATCACGAACTGCTGACCGAGCAGCGTGTTCTCGGCGATGAACTTCTTCATCCGGCCCGGAATGATGTTGTTGTGGATCACCTGGTCCGGCTTCGGCTTGGCGGCGGCGGCGTTCTCTTCCAGCGCCTTCTGGGTCTGGATCGTCCGCTCCTTCTCGACGAGCGCGGGATCGAGATCGCCCTCACCCAGCGCCAGCGGCGAGGTCGCGGCGATGTGCATCGCGAACTGCTTGCCGATCGTCTCGGCCTTGTCCTTCGGACCGTTCACCGCGACGAGAACGCCGATCTTGCCCATGCCCTCGGCCGCGGCCGAGTGAACATAGGACACGACGGTGTCGCCTTCCAGAACGTGCATCCGGCGGAGCGTCATGTTCTCGCCGATGCGCGCGATGGCGTCGGTCAGAACGTCGTCCACCGGCTTGCCGTTCAGATGCGTGGCCTTCAGCACTTCGAGCGTCTCGCCGGTTTGAAGCGCGACGTTGGTGATCTCGCGGACCATCTCCTGGAAATCGGCGTTCTTGGCGACGAAGTCGGTTTCGGAGTTGATCTCGATCGCGACGCCACGGCCATCTTTCACGGCCACGCCGATCAGGCCCTCGGCAGCGACGCGGTCGGCCTTCTTCGCGGCCTTGGCAAGACCCTTGGTGCGCAGCCAGTCGACGGCGGCTTCCATGTCGCCGTTCACCTCGGTCAGCGCCTTCTTGGCGTCCATCATGCCCGCGCCGGTCGATTCGCGCAGTTCCTTCACCATTTGTGCGGTGATCGCCATGTCTGGCTCTCCTTCCATTTCGAATGGGTCAGGCGGGGAATACCCCCGCCCGATGAATGTCCGATGACAGGGGCCTGGGCCCCCTGCCCGCTCAGGCTTCGGCCGCGGCGTCCGCGTCGACGGTCTCTTCGGCCGGCGCTTCCTCGAGCGCGCCGAGGTCGATACCGGCGGCGCCCATCTGGGCCGACATGCCGTCGAGGGCGGCGCGGCTGACGAGGTCGCAGTAAAGCGCGATGGCGCGGGCCGCGTCGTCATTGCCGGGGATCACGTAGTCGACGCCGACGGGCGAGCAGTTGGTGTCGACGACCGCGACGACCGGGATGCCAAGCTTTTTCGCTTCGAGGATGGCGAGGTCTTCCTTGTTCACGTCGATGACGAAGAGAAGATCCGGCACGCCGCCCATCTCGCGGATCCCGCCGAGCGAGGCCTGGAGTTTCGCCTGCTCGCGCTCCATGCCGAGCCGCTCCTTCTTGGTCAGGCCCTCGGCGCCCGCGCCCAGAACCTCGTCGATCTGCTTCAGGCGCTGGATCGACTGCGACACGGTCTTCCAGTTGGTGAGCGTCCCGCCGAGCCAGCGGTGGTTCATGTAGTACTGCGCGCATTTCTCGGCGGCGTCTGCGATCGGCTTCGCAGCCTGGCGCTTGGTGCCGACGAAGAGGATGCGGCCGTTCTTGGCGACCGTCTCGCGAATGACGTTCAGCGCCGCGTCCAGCATCGGGACGGTCTGCGTGAGGTCGATGATGTGAATGCCGTTGCGGTCGCCGTAGATGTATTCGGCCATCCGCGGGTTCCAGCGCTGGGTCTGGTGACCGTAGTGAACGCCCGCTTCGAGAAGCTGACGCATGGAGAATTCAGGCAGTGCCATGTCCGTTTTCCTTTCCGGTTTGGACCTCGGCGAAGCCATGAGGGATCTCTCCCAACCGGCGGACCTTTCGGGGATGTCTCCCCCGAGGGCCCAAGCCTCGCCTGTGAAGTGCGCGCGATCTAGTCGATTTGCGCCCGATGCGCAAGCCCAAAGGCTGCGCGGTTGCATATGCTTTCGAAAATTCAACTTCTGTGGTAGTATGGATGATTATTTGACGTTTTTCATTGTGGTGAGGGTTCGATGCAAGTGCTTGCTGCCGTGTATCTGTTGCTGCTCAACACGTCGCCCACCGATGCGCAGATCTGCGTACCGGAAAAGGTTGGTAGCGCAACGACGCTTCAATGCTGCACCCTGAGTTCAGGCCAGCAATGCTGTGCCCAGAGCCTTGCCGGCGACGGCACGATCGCCGGTTGCGGGTGCACACCATGAGATCGCCGATCATCCTTGCCGCCTGGATCGGCCTCACGGGAGCGGCCCTCGCGCAGGGCTACAACGTCCGGGGCGAGGTGCGCGATGCCGACTTTCCGAATGCGCCCCGGTTCGCCGAACCGCTGGTGACGGTGAGCGTGACGAATTCGTTGCAGACGCAGTTCTTCAGCAGCTGGAACATGGATCTGGAGACCGAGGATGGCGGCTACCAGTTCCACCAGTTCCTCGGCGGTCTCGGGCTCAGCAACAACTGGGCGATCATCGACGTACAGGCCGGCGAAGGCGACTTCATTCTGCCCGACCCGAATGCCGCGCGTGCGGAACTGAAGGAAAGCGCGGCCGGGCGCGACATCACCTTCGCCATCAACTTGCGCCACCGCTCCGCGATTGCCGAAGGCTATCGCCGCAGCGCGCTCGATGCGCTGAAATCGCCGCGGCTGGGCACCCAGGATCTGGAGGCCGCCAACATCGCCTCGATCACCGCGGTGGAGATCAACCCCGAACTCGACAACTACCTTCTGACACTGCGGGTCACGGCGGCCGCCGTGCGCCGGGGATTGCAGGATTTCGACGGCGCCGTCCTGACGAACGAGGATCTCAGCACGCTGAAGGGATATGACGACCTCACGATCGACGAGCGCTGGCGCGTTCAGTCGGCCCTCCTCGACACGCTCGCCGCCAGCGAGGAGACGCGGCCGCTCGCCCTTCAGGTCGGGACCGACATGCTCGACGAAATCCCCGTCGACGATCCGGCCGCGCTTGAGCGCCTGAAGATCGTTCGCGTCTTCATGACCGTGTCTGACCTTTACGCCCGCGACGGCGATTGCGTGTCCCTGGCCGACAACTCCGCCCGGGCCGTATCGCTCGCTCCGGCGATCCACATGGACTGGACCAGCCAACGCGGGGTGATGCTCGAATGGGGTGACTGCCTCGAGCGGCTGAGCGGCATCGGCAACGGCCGGACATCCGAAGAGTATATCGCCGATGCGGCGGCCACCGCCTCGCTGAAGGCGATGTGGACATCCTTCGCGGAGGCGGGCGCCGGCGTCGTCGACCGGATCGCCCTTTCGACCGTCGACCGCGATGCGCGCCTGCGCGGCCTCATTGAAATGGCGCAAGCCATCAGGGACAGGAGTTAACCCCATGACCGACGATCCGGACCCCGAGAACGGCAAAGGCAAACCGAACGGCGGGCGGCGGCGGCGGTCGCCCCATGTCGGGCTGGACCAATCGACAAAACGCTTCGTCGTCTACGTCACGGTCCTTGTCAGTTCGATCATCGCGCTCGTCATCATCCTGACCGTCACCTTCATGCCGGTCTGGCGGCAGGGATATGAGATCCCCGAAACGCTTCAGAACTGGGGCGGCCTGATCATCGGCTTCTACTTCGGCTCGTTCCTGTCGCTTCTCAAGGACTGGTCCCGCGAAAGCGTGGACGTCGACCGGAACGACGAATGATCAAGACCATCGCTGCCCTGTTCTGCCTCACGCTCTGTCCGGCATTCGCGGACCCGATCGTGGTGCCGTTCGAGGATGCCTACCTTCCCTTCTCGGCGATGGGCAATGACGGCAAGCCTGCGGGCTTCAACGTGGCGGTGGCCGAAGAGATCGCGGAGCGGCTGGATGCCGAGATCGAGTTCACGTCCGTCGATTTCGACACGATCCAGTTCGGCAGTTGGCCTTCGGACTGGGTCTTTTCCGTCGCCTCGATGTCGCGCAGCACCGAGCGGGAGGAGAATTTCGCCTTCGTCGGGCCCTATTACTTCGATCAGGTGGTCATCGTCGCCGGCGCCCATTCAGGGCTCGGCTTCGACCGTTCGACCCTCCAAGGTCATGACTTCGGCGTCTGCCGGGGATGCATCTACGCGCTCTATCTCGAAGGCACCGATACGCTCTACATCGACGGCCAGCGCGCCGACGCGCCATTCGGAACCGTCACGGTCAAGACCTACCTCACGGATTTCGATGTCCTCCGCGCGCTCGGCGAAGCCGACCCGCCAGAGATCGACTACGGCGTGACCAGCGTTTTCCATGCGCTTTACTACGAGGATCAGGGCTTTCCTGTCCGCCACGACCCCGAGCCACTTTTCGTAGAACCGCTCTGGATCGTCGTCCCGCTGTCGCGACCGGACGACATCGCAGCCGTGACGGCGGCGTTTGACGATCTGAAGAACAGCGGCAGGTTGGCGGAACTGTCTGTCGCTTATCTCGGCGCGGATTTCACCGCCCTGCCCGGCACCAACTGACGCCGCGTCCTAAATCGCATGCAGCCAGCCGATCAGCGGCATCAGCCGCTTCACGCGCCCCATGACCTCGTCCACAGCCTCCGGCGTGCCGATCCAGTCCGGCAAGAGCGCCCCCTCCATCGTACGCGCCACGATGCCCTTGTAGCGCAGAAGGTGCGACCATTCGGGATCGACACCGAAGCCGCGCGGCACCCGGGCAAGGTGCGGCTCGTCCATGTGGCAGCCGACGGCGGCCGCCTCCGCCAGCGCCGCCATCAGTCCGGCACGGTCGGCGGGGTCGCAGACCCGTTCGCGGTACCGCGTCAGCACCGGCCCCTCGAAAGCCCAGCGTCCGGCCCCGTAGCCGACGCCGTCGGGATGCAGGACAAGATGGACGCCCGCGCCACGGTTGGGGTGATCGCCCGGCCAGAAGATCATGTGCAGATGCGGCTCGTAAGGCGCCTTGTCGGCGCGGAAGCGGACATCGCGGTTGATCCGCCGCAGCGAGCCATTGAGCTTCGGTTCGGCCTTCATCGGCGGATCGAGGCGCGCCATTTCCGGCGCGATCGCCTCGATGAAATCCAGTGCCGGAGCCTTCCAGAACGTCTCGTAGCGGTCCCGGTTAGCCTCGAACCAGCTTCGCCGGTTATTTTCCTTCAGATCGGCGAGAAATGCGAAGGTCTCGGGGGGGAATCCGGTGAAACGGGTCATGGGCGTCCTTTCTTGCCGGGGGAGTATTCGGTTGCCACTATAGCGACCGAACCCGAAAGGACCAAACCGATGCCCCTGCCCGACTTCATCCTGGCCTTCCCCGCGATCGACATCCCCTTTCCCGACGACGTGGTCAGAACCAATGTCCTGCGCTCCGATGCCGGGCTTGCGGTGTTCTTCACGTTCCTGAAGGACGTGAACCTGCCCGCCCATTCGCACAAGGGCCAGTGGGGCACCGTCCTTGAAGGGTCGATCGAACTGACGATGAACGGCGAGACCCGCATCTACCGCCCCGGCGCGACCTATTCGATCCCGTCCGGAGTCGTCCACGCGGTGAAGATCTCCGCCGGGACGGTGGCGCTCGACGTCTTCGAGGAACCGGACCGCTACAAGCTCCGGGGCTGACATGATCCCTCCGGCTTGCGCGTGCGCCGGTTTCCCGGCAAAGGACGGGAATGCGCGCACGCCCTGACATCCTCTGCATCGGGTCGGTCCTTTGGGATATCATCGGCCGCTCTGCCGTCCACATGACGGCGGGCGCCGATGTCCCCGGCCGCATCACCCGGCTGCCGGGCGGTGTGGCGATGAACATCGCGATGACCCTTGCCCGGTTCGGCCTGCGCCCGGCTCTTCTCAGCGCCATCGGCCGCGACCCCGAAGGCGATGAACTCATCGCGGCCTGCGCCCGCCTTGGTGTCGCGACCGGCCATGTCTACCGCTCCGACGATCTGCCGACCGACCGCTACATGGCCGTCGAAGGGGCGAACGGCCTTGTCGCCGCCATCGCCGACGCGCATTCGCTGGAGGCCGCCGGCGACAAGATCCTGCGCCCGCTCGGCGACGGCACTCTTGCCAGCGCCGCGGCCCCGTGGTCCGGGCCGGTCGCGCTCGACGGCAACCTCACCCAAGGGCTTCTGGCCGATATCGCCGCCTCGCCGCTTTTTGTCGCCGCCGATCTCCGCATCGCGCCCGCAAGCCCCGGCAAGGCGGAGCGGCTTCTGCCGCTTCTGCCGGTGCGGAACGCGACGCTCTACGTCAACCTCGAAGAGGCGGGCCTCCTCTGCCAGCGCCGCTTCGCGTCGGCACCCGAGGCCGCCGAGGGACTTCTCGACCGTGGCGCGATCAGGGTCCTTGTCACCGATGGCGGTCGCAAGACCGCCGATGGCGCGACGGGCGGCATCGTGACGGCCGAACCGCCCGCCGTCCTCGTCACCCGCGTCACCGGCGCGGGCGATACCTTCATGGCGGCCCATATCGTCGCCGAAATGCGGGGCGAGAGCCGCGAGGCCGCGCTCAGATCGGCGCTCGATGCCGCCGCCCACTATGTCTCCGGAGATATTGGCTCATGACCGACCTGCCCCTGACCGTCGCCCCCGAAGTTGCCGACGCGCGCGCCAAAGGCGCCCCCATTGTCGCGCTGGAATCAACAATCATCACGCACGGTATGCCTTATCCGCAGAATCTGGAAACGGCCCGCCGGGTCGAGGCCGAGGTTCGCGCATCCGGCGCCGTGCCCGCCACCATCGCGGTAATGGCCGGCCGGATCCATATCGGCCTCACCGAGGCCGAGCTTGACGCCCTCGCAAAGGCAAGCGGCGTGATGAAGCTCTCCCGCGCCGACCTCGCGGCCTGCCTCGCCGCCGGCCGGACCGGCGCCACCACCGTCGCCGCGACGATGATCGCCGCCCGCCTCGCCGGGATCGCGGTCTTCGCCACGGGCGGCATCGGCGGCGTCCATCGCGGCGCCGAGACGAGCTTCGACATCTCCGCCGACCTGCGCGAGCTGTCCGAGACGCCCGTCACGGTCGTGGCCGCCGGGGCCAAGGCGATCCTAGACCTGCCGAAGACGCTCGAGGTTCTGGAAACCTTCGGCGTCCCGGTCATTGCCTATGGTCAGGACAGCTTTCCGGCGTTCTGGTCGCGCGATTCCGGCCTTGCGGCGCCGCTCCGCATGGACACCGCGGACGAGATCGCCGCCGCGCATCTGATTCGCGGACGGCTCGGCCTGCCGGGCGGCCAGCTCGTTGCCAACCCGATCCCCGAAGCCGCCGAGATTCCGCGCGCGGTCATCGTCCCGGTGATCGAGAAGGCGCTGGCCGAGGCTGGCGCGCAGGGCATTGCCGCCAAGGAGGTCACGCCCTTCCTGCTCTCCCGCATCTTCGAACTGACCGACGGTCGGTCGCTCGACGCCAATATCGCCCTCGTGATGAACAATGCCCGCCTCGGTGCCGCCATCGCGGCCGGGATCGCGGCCGCAACCTGAACGCCCCATTGTAGGCGCCCGTCGAAGTTCATACATTCAGGCGCGGAGCGGAGGGAAGCGCGCGCGATGGCACCACATGAGGACGGCCCGGACCACAGCATGGTTCATCCGCCGAGGCGGCGGGGTGTGCTTGCACGGCTGCGCGCGAACTTCCTCACCGGCCTTGTCGTCGTCGCCCCCGTCGGCCTGACGCTCTGGCTGGTCTGGACCGTCACCGGCTGGATCGACAGCTGGGTCTGGCCCTTCATCCCGAGCGGATACCGCCCCGACGCGCTGATCCGCTTCTATTTCTGCGACCTCAGCGACCCGACCAACCTGCCCTTCTACTGCCAGCCCGACGCAATCCACCTGCGCGGCATCGGCGTCGTCGTCTTCCTCATCTTCATGGTGTTCGCGGGCTGGATCGCCAAGGGCATCATGGGCCGCTCGCTCATCGCCTGGGGCGAAAGCATCGTCGACCGGATGCCGGTCGTGCGCTCGGTCTACAACGGCGTCAAGCAGGTGGCCGAGACGGTCTTCAACCAGACCGAGGCGAAATTCGACAAGGCCTGCATGATCGAATACCCCCGGCCCGGCATCTGGGCCATCGGCTTTGTCTCCACCGTGGCCAAGGGCGAGATCCTCGCGAAGCTCCCCGATGACGAGGTCATGACCGTCTTCCTGCCGACAACGCCGAACCCGACATCGGGCTTCCTCCTCTACGTGCCGAAACGCGACGTCACGTTCCTCGACATGTCCGTCGAGGACGCGGCGAAACTGGTGATCTCGGCCGGCCTCGTCTATCCGTCGGCGAAAGAACCGAAGGAAGCGAAGGACAACGGCGGCCCGGCGGCCCGCTGATCGCCAGTCAGGAAAAGAGCCCTTCCAGATCGACGCTGCTTTCGTGGTTGAGCGCGCCGCCATGCCGCTCGAGGAACCCATCGGCGGCCGCCCGGCCCGCCCCTTTCAGCTCCCACAAAAGACCGGGCGTCGGCACCAGCTTCGTCGCCGCCGTCAGAGAGGTCATCAGCGCGTCATCGGCGACGATATGGACCAGCACGTCCTTCATCGCGCCGTGTTCGACGCGCCCGTCCGCGATCAGTTCCTTCACGAAGTTAATCGCCCGGAACTCCCGGAGCAGGGAGGAGTTGAAGCTCACCTCGTTGATGCGGTCGAGGATCTCCTGCGCCGACCGCGGCACCGCCTCGCGGCGCAGCGGATTGATCGAGACGACGACGATGTCATCCGGAAGTGCGGGATCGAAAAGCGGGAAGAGCGCAGCGTTGCCGGTATAGCCGCCATCCCAGTAGGCCTCCTTCCGGCCGGTCTCCGCATCGTCGATCTCCACCGCCCGAAAGAGCGTCGGCAGACAGGCCGAGGCGAGGATCGCATCCGTGGTGATCTCGTCGCCGGAAAAGACCCGGATCTTGCCGCTCCGCACATTGGTCGCCGCGACAAAAATGGCCGGACCTTGCGATCCGCAGACCAGATCGAAACGAAACTGCGACACGACCCGCTCCAGCGGATTGACGTAGAAGGGGCCGAAATCGTAGGGGCTGAACAGCCGCGTGAAGGTCTCTGCCGGCGAAAAGGGGGCAAGGCGCCCGGTCAGGCCGGACCAGAGATCGCTGACCGGCAGGAAGGCGCGGAACCACGACGCCATCCGCATGTCGCCCACCGCGCCCACCTGCGCCCAGAGCCAGTCGAGGTTAGCGCGCGCGCCGGCCCGCCCGCCCATCGCCATTCCGGCCTTCAGCGCCGCGCCGTTCAGCGCGCCCGCCGACGTCCCCGATATCCCCGCGATCTCGATCGTCTCGTCCTCGAGGAACCGGTCGAGCACGCCCCAGGTGAAGGCGCCATGCGCGCCGCCGCCCTGCAGGGCAAGGTTGATGCGCCGGACCCGGCTTGCCATGTCATGCCCCTTCTTCTTGGCTCAAATACTCCGGGGGGACCGGGGGGCAGCGCCCCCGGCGGATCGCCTGCGCCAGCAGGCGAAACCGGTCAGAGCGCCGTCCAGCCGCCGTCGACCGAGATCGTCGTGCCGGTGATCTGCGCCGCCGCCGGCGAGCACAGGAAGACCGCCGTGCCGCCGATCTCCTCGACCGTCGCGAACTGGCGCGACGGCTGGCGCTGCAACATCACCTCGCGGATCACGGTCTCGCGGTCCATGTCGTGGACCTTCATCTGGTCGGGGATCTGCGCCTCCACGAGCGGCGTCAGCACGTAGCCCGGGCAGATCGCGTTGCAGGTGATCCCCTGCCCCGCCGTTTCCAGCGCGACGGTCTTCGACAGGCCCACCACCCCGTGCTTGGCCGCGACATAGGCCGACTTGAAGGGCGAGGCGGTCAGCCCGTGCGCCGAGGCGATATTGACGATCCGGCCCCAGCCCTTCGCGCGCATTCCCGGCAGCGCGGCGGCCGTGGTGTGGAAGGCCGAGGAGAGGTTGATCGCCAGGATCGCCTCCCATTTCTCGACCGGAAACTCCTCGACCGGCGCGACATGCTGGATCCCGGCATTGTTGACGAGGATGTCGCAGCGACCGGCCTTTTCAACCAGTGCCCGGCACTCCGCGCCTTTCGACATGTCCGCCGGGACGTAACGCGCCGTCACGCCGAACTCCCCGCCGAGGCTTTCGGCCAGCGCGTGATCCTCGTCCCGGTCAGTAAAGGAGTTCAGCACCACGTCCGCGCCCGCCCGGGCCAGTTCGCGGGCGACGCCCAGTCCGATACCGGAATTGGAGCCGGTGATGATCGCTGTCTTGCCGGTCAATGTCATGGCGCGTGCCCCCTCTTGTTGCGATGCGGCAAGAATAGATGCCGCGAGCGCAAAGAACAGGGGGTTTCTTGGCCGGCGCCGAAGGGGCGATTCCCCGACCGCCGCCGATCTCCCCGCCAGACCGCGAAATGCCCAGAAAAAAACGCCCGCGCGAGGCGGGCGTTAAGTTATTGAGGCAGGTTTCATACAGGCAAGAAACCTATCGAGCAGTAGTCACTTTATACGCGGTCCTTTGCCACTGGCCAAGCTAAAAGTTTGAAAAGGCAGGGAAGCCCGGATAGCGTCGGCGCCAACGAAACAAGGGCAGTCAGGATTGTTGCTGAAATGCGACCGGATTTTTTCATTCGTTTCGGATGCGCGCTGACCCTCGGCCTTGGCCTTCTGGCCGGGCCGGCCGTGCAGGCCGAACCGCAGCACGGCATAGCTATGTATGGCCGCCCGGCGCTGCCACCCGATTTTGTGTCCCTGCCCTACGCAAACCCCGACGCACCGAAGGGCGGACGCATCGTTTTCGGCGAACCCGGCGGTTTCGATTCGCTCAACCCCTATATCCTGAAAGGCAACGCGCCCTGGGGCCTCGGCATCCACACGGTCGAGACATTGATGGGCCGGTCCATCGACGAGCCGTTCTCGCTCTACGGCCTTCTCGCCGAATCGGTGGAGACCGATGCGGACCGGAACTGGGTCGAATTCACCCTCCGCCCCGAAGCGCGATTCTCCGACGGCAGCCCCGTCACTGTCGAGGACGTGATGTGGAGCTACGAGACCCTCGGGACCGTCGGCCATCCCCGCTACAAAGGCACCTGGTCGAAGGTCGCGTCGATGGAACAGACCGGGGCGCGGTCGGTCCGCTTCACCTTCAACGCTCCCGACCGGGAACTGGCGCTTCTCATGGGAATACGGCCGATCCTGAAGAAGGCACAGTGGGAGGGCAAGGATTTCGCCGAAAGCTCGCTCGACGTGCCGATGGGCACCGGCCCCTATGTCGTCGCTGATTTCGAACCCGGCCGGTTCATCACCTTCAAGCGCAACCCCGACTATTGGGGCAAGGATCTTGCCTTCAACAAGGGCCAGAACAATTTCGACGAGATCCGCTACGACTATTTCGGCGATGGCGACGTGGTCTTCCAGGCCTTCACCGCCGGCGAGACGACGAGCCTGCGCGAGGCCAATTCGGCCAAGTGGGCCAGCCAGTACGATTTCGCCGCGATCCAGTCCGGTGAGGTGGTGAAATCCGAGATCGCGAACCAACGGCCTTCGGGGATCACCGGTCTCGTCATGAACACGCGCAACCCGATTTTCGCCGACTGGCGTGTGCGCGAGGCGATGATCCTCGCCTTCAACTTCGAATTCATCAACCAGACCCTGAACGGCGGCACCGAGCCGCGCATCACCTCGTATTTCTCGAACTCGGTTCTCGGCATGGGTCATGGGCCGGCGACCGGCCGGGTGGCGGAACTGCTCGCCCCCTATGCCGCCGACCTGCCGCCCGGCACGATCGAGGGCTATGCGCTGCCCGAGGGGAACGCCGCCAAGGCGCTCGACCGCGGCAATCTGAGAAAGGCCATCGCGCTTCTCGAAGAGGCCGGCTGGTCGGTGCAGGACGGCGCCCTCAGGAATGCCGGCGGCGCACCCTTCGAATTCGAGATTGTCCTGTCGTCCGGCGCGACCGAGACCCAGACGATCACCGACATCTATGTCGAGGCGCTGAAGACCCTCGGGATCACGCCCCGCGTGACCAGCGTCGACAGCGCCCAGTACAAGGAGCGCACCAACAACTACCAATTCGACATGGCCTGGTACACGCGCTCGCTCTCGCTCAGCCCCGGCAACGAGCAGATGCTTTACTGGGGCGCCAATGGTGTCGCCGAACCCGGCAGCCGCAACTGGATGGGCATGAACTCGCCCGCCGCCGAGGCGATGGTGGCCGAGATGACCGGCGCCCGCAGCCAGGAGGATTTCATCGCCGCGACGCAGGCGCTCGACCGCATCCTCACGGCGGGGCGCTATGTGATCCCCGTCTGGTTCTCGAAAGTGTCGCGGATCGCGCATTCGGCGCATCTTCACTACCCCGAGCGGATTCCGCTATACGGGGATTGGCCGGGCTTCCAGCCCGAAGTCTGGTGGTACGAAGAATAGGAATTGGCCCATGCGCAGACTGATCCTCATCGCGCTCCTGTCCGGTCTCGCGGCCTGCAACACGATTGCGGGTGTCGGCGACGATGTTTCGGGCGGCGCGCGCACCGTGCAAAGCTGGTTCTGATCCCGAACGTCGCAAATCCGTTACAGGAGCGCCGTAGAGGACGGGCATGAACATTCTTGTCCTCTGCACCGGCAACTCCGCCCGCTCGATCCTGCTCGAAGCGATCCTGAACCGTGACGGCGCCGGCCGCGTCCTGGCGTTCTCCGCCGGATCGAAACCGGCCGGGCGCGTCCACCCGCGCTCGCTGGCGCTGCTCGCGGCCAAGGGCTTCGACACGGCCGGGCTGCGCTCCAAAAGCTGGGATGAATTCGCCGGACCCGACGCGCCGGCGATGGACCTCGTGATCACCGTCTGCGGCTCGGCGGCGGGGGAGACCTGCCCGATGTGGCCCGGAGCGCCGCTTCGCGCCCATTGGGGGGTCGAGGATCCGGCCTCTACCGCCGATGCCGACGCCCCCGCAGCCTTTGAAGCCGCCTTCTCGGCACTGAACGCCCGAGCCGCGCGGTTTCTCGGCCTGCCCCTTGAAACCCTTGACCGGGCCACGCTTTCGCGGGAGATCGGAGCCATCGGAGTGGAGGCTTAGATGGGCATTTTCGAACGGTTCCTGTCGGTCTGGGTGGCGCTCTGCATCCTTGCGGGCGTTCTTCTCGGTCTCGCCTTTCCGGGCCTTTTCCAGCTTGTCGCAGGGCTTGAGCTTCATCGGGTCAACCTTGTCGTCGCTGCCTTCATCTGGATCATGATCTACCCGATGATGGTCCAGGTCGATTTCGCCGCGATCAAGGATATCGGCACACGCCCGCGCGGCCTCATCCTGACGCTCGTCGTCAACTGGCTCATCAAGCCCTTCACCATGGCGGCGCTCGGCTGGCTCTTCTTCCGCGTCGTCTGGGCGGATTTCGTCGATCCCGGCACGGCCGGGGAATACATCGCCGGGATGATCCTTCTCGGCGTCGCGCCCTGCACCGCGATGGTCTTCGTCTGGAGCCAGCTGACGCGCGGCGATCCGAACTACACGCTCGTGCAGGTCTCGGTGAACGACGTGATCATGATCTTCCTCTTCGCGCCGATCACCGCCTTCCTGCTCGGCGTCACCGATATCGTCGTGCCGTGGGAGACGCTTCTTCTCTCCGTCGTGCTCTATGTGCTCCTGCCGCTCACCGCCGGGATCGTGACGCGCCGGCGGCTGGAGGCGCGGTCGGACAGCCACGCGGTCGAGGCGTTCCTCGCCCGGATGAAGCCCTGGTCCGTGATCGGGCTTCTCGCGACCGTCGTCCTCCTCTTCGGCTTTCAGGCCGGAACGATCCTTGCCCAGCCGCTGGCCATCGCGCTGATCGCGGTGCCACTTCTCATTCAGTCCTACGGCATCTTCGCGCTGGCCTATGTCGGCGCCCATGTGCTGCGGCTTCCGCACACCGTCGCGGCGCCCGCCTGCATGATTGCCACGTCGAACTTCTTCGAACTGGCGGTCGCCGTCGCGATCTCGCTCTTCGGGCTCGAGTCCGGGGCGGCGCTCGCCACCGTCGTCGGGGTCCTGGTCGAGGTGCCGGTGATGCTGTCGCTCGTCTGGTTCGCCAACCGCACACGGGGTTGGTTTCCGGCCGGCTGAATGTCGCGACGCCCCTTTCCCCCGCGCTCAAACGGGGGCAAGATCGGTTCTAACGACAGATCCGAACCGACAGAGATCCCACAATGAAATGGCACCACGTCCAGGAAAACTGGCCCGCATTCTTCGAAGCGATCATCGACAAGTGGCCCGACGCCGACGAGGACGAGCTTGAGGAGATCGACGGCGACCAGCGCGCCTTCATCGCCTATATCGCCCGGCTGACCGAGACCGAGCCCGGCGATGCGCGCGAGGAGATCCGCGACTGGCTCTCGGGCGAACTGCCGTCAGACGTGGTGATGGATCCCCGTCATGACGACCACTCGATCCGGCTTTCGGGGAAGTTCCTGCCGGAGGGCGAGGACGAATCCGACGACGATTCCCGCTTCGGCGACGACGGCGGGGAATAGCCGGGCGACCTGCGGTCGCGCAGACGTGACCGGAGTGACGCAGATGCTCCGCGCCGCGGGATCAGCCGAGCGCATACCCCGCACCGCGCACCGTCCGCACCGGATCTTCGCCGCCATGAATGCAAAGCGCCTTCCTGAGGCGGCCGACATGGACATCCACTGTGCGCGTGTCGACGTAGATGTCGCGCCCCCAGACCCGGTCGAGCAACTGTTCGCGGCTCCAGACCCGGCCGGGCTTTTCCATGAACGTCGTCAGAAGCCGGAACTCCGTCGGCCCGAGCTTCAGCACCTTGCCGCCGCGGTGGACACGGTGTGTTTCGGGATCGAGCGTGATGTCCTCGTATTCCAGCACCTCGCCCATCGCCGAGGGACGGGAGCGGCGAAGCTGCGTGCGCACCCGCGCCATCAGTTCGACCACGGAATAGGGCTTGACCATGTAGTCGTCGGCGCCGGTTTCAAGCCCCCGCACCAGATCGACCTCTTCCGACCGGGCCGAGAGCATGATGATCGGCACCGCCTTGGTCTCGGGCCGCGATTTCAGCCGCCGGCAGACCTCGATCCCGGAGACGCTCGGCAGCATCCAATCGAGCACGATCAGATCAGGCGTTTCCTCGGCGACAAGCAGCAGCGCCTCCTCGCCGTTATCGGCCTGGGAGACGCGGAAGCCTTCCGCTTCGAGGTTGTAGGCGAGAACCTCCCGTTGGGCGGGTTCGTCCTCAACGACAAGAACCGTCGGCGCCTGCATCTCAGTTTCCCTCGACCCCGATCGAGGTCACGCTGTCGGCCTTCGGGCGGCTTTCCTCGGGAACCGAGCCGGTGACGAGGTAGATCACCTGTTCCGCGATCGTCGTCGCATGGTCGCCCATCCGCTCGACGTTCTTGGCGATGAAATGCAGATGCATGCAGGCGGTGATGTTGCGCGGGTCTTCCATCATGTGGGTCAGGAATTCGCGGAACAACGCGTTATACATCTGGTCGACGTCGCGGTCGCGGTTGCGGACGTCCTCGGCCAGGGCCACGTCGCGGGTGTTGTAGGCGTCGAGCGCATCCGAGAGCATCGCGACGACGGTCTTCGCCATTCGCCGAAGCGATCCCGCAGCCCCGGCGACCGCCGCCATCTGGCCGAGGACATTGGCCCGCTTGGCCATGTTCTTGGCATAGTCGCCGACCCGTTCGAGGCTGGCGGCGATCTTCATCACCGACAGAACGGTGCGGAGGTCCGACGCCGTCGGCGCGCGAAGCGCGATGAGCCGGGCCGCCTCTTCGTTGATCTTCTCTTCCAGCGCGTCGATGGCCTTGTCGCCTGCGCGGACCTTTTCGGCCAGGTCCTCGTCGCGGGTCTCGAGCGCCTGCGCCGCTTCGAGGATCGCGGTTTCGACCATGCCGCCCATTCTCATGACCAGGGCCTGGATCGTCTCCAGATCGCGGTCGAAGGCGCGCATGATATGTTGTTCGCTCATGTCCGGGTCTCCCTCAGCCGATCCGGCCGGTGATGTAGCTTTCCGTGCGCGGATCGCGTGGATTGGTGAAGATCTGGCTGGTCTCGCCGAATTCGACGAGGTTGCCGAGATGGAAGAAGGCGGTGCGCTGGCTCACGCGGGCGGCCTGCTGCATCGAATGGGTCACGATGACGACCGAGAATTGCGAGCGGAGCTCGTCGATCAGTTCCTCGACCTGCGCCGTGGCGATCGGATCGAGCGCCGAACAGGGTTCGTCCATCAGCAGCACCTCGGGCGAGGTCGCGATGGCGCGCGCGATGCAAAGCCGCTGCTGCTGGCCGCCCGAAAGCCCGGTGCCGGGCTGGGCGAGCCGGTCCTTCACCTCGTTCCAGAGCGCCGCCTTCCTGAGCGAGGTTTCGACGATCTCGTCCAGCTCGGCCTTGTTGCGGTTCAGGCCGTGGATCTTCGGACCATAGGCAACGTTATCGTAGATCGATTTCGGGAAGGGGTTCGGCTTCTGGAACACCATGCCAACCTTGGCGCGCAGCTGCACCGGATCGACGCGCTTGTCGTAGATGTCTTCGCCGTCGAGAGTGATCTTGCCCTCGACCCGGCAGATCGGGATCGTGTCGTTCATCCGGTTGAGGCAGCGCAGGAAGGTCGACTTTCCGCAACCCGACGGCCCGATGAAGGCCGTCACCGTCCGGTCGTCGATGTCGACATCGACATCCTTGATGGCGTGGTTGTCGCCATAATAGACCTGCACGCCCCGCGCGGCGATCTTGACCTCGGCTGCGCTCACTGTCTTCTCCGCCAGTCGCATATCGTCCATTGTCGCAGTCTCCGCCATTTTTACCAGCGCCGTTCGAATTTGCGGCGCAGCACGATCGCCACCGCGTTCATGATGAGTAGGAAGACCAAGAGCACGATGATCGCGCCCGAGGCCCGTTCGACAAAGGCCGGATCGGCGCGCTGGGTCCAGTTGTAGACCTGCACCGGCAGGGCCGAGGCCGGATCGAAGAATCCCTCTGGCGGGGCCCCCGGATAGTCGCGCACGAAGGCGACCATGCCGATGAGAAGCAGCGGCGCGGTCTCGCCCAGGGCCTGCGCAAGGCCGATGATCGTCCCGGTCAGGATACCGGGCATCGCCAGCGGCAGGACGTGGTGCAGGATCGACTGCATCTTCGACGCACCGACGCCAAGCGCGGCTTCGCGGATCGAGGGCGGCACCGACTTCAACGCCGCACGCGTCGGAATGATGATGCGCGGCAGCGTCATCAGCGTCAGCACGAGGCCGCCGACGATCGGCGCGGATTGCGGCAACCCGGCGAAATTGATGAAGATCGCGAGGCCAAGGATGCCGTAAACGATCGACGGCACGGCCGCGAGGTTGGAGATGTTGACCTCGATGAGGTCGGTCCAGCGGTTCTGCGGCGCGAATTCCTCAAGATAGATCGACGTGGCGACGCCGATCGGCAGCGACAGCACCAGGACGATGATCATCATGTAGGCCGATCCGAGGATCGCCACGCCAAGGCCCGCCGCCTCGGGTCGAAGCTCGGAGGCGTCGGCGGCCGTGAGGAAGTCCCAGTTGAAGTCCCGGCTGAGGATGCCCTTGTCGCGCAAGGCGTCGGCCAGCAGGAGCTGGTTGGGCGAGACGTTGCTGTCGCGCTCCGCGCTCTCTTTCGTCACCCGTCCCTTGAGGTAGCCGTCGATCCGGCCATTGGCGAGAACCTTGAACGACACCGTCTGCCCGACGAGATCGGGATGGGCGAGAACCCGGTTCCTGACCAGCGCGGCCGCCTCCTTGGAGGTCATGTCGGACACGTCTTTGGCAGAAAGCCCTTCGATGGCGATCCCTTCGGCTTCGATCATCGCCTTCAAGGCGCCGTCGATCAGCTTGCCGTAGCCGATGGTCGTGACCTTTTTCATCACCTCGATGTCGCGGGCGCCGGATTTGTCGAGCACCTTTTCGTCGAGATGGATGTCGAGATGCAGGAAGGTCTGACGAAAGGCGCTGCTTCCGTTCCAGAGGATCGAGGTCAAAAGGACGATCAGTGCCGCGATGGCGATGCCGACGGCGACAAGGCCGTAGAGGCGGAAGCGGCGTTCGGCCGCGTTGCGTCGGCGCGTGCGGTCGTCGGCCGACAGAAGCGAGCCGTGGCGCGGCGGCGTGGCGGCGGTGGCGTCGGTCATTCGTACTGCTCCCGGTATTTGCGCACCACGACCAGCGCGATGACGTTCAACCCCAGCGTGAAGATGAAGAGCATCATCCCGAGCGCGAAGGCGACCAGCGTTTCGGGCGAGGCGAATTCGGTATCGCCGGTCAGCTGGCTGACGATCTTCACGGTGATCGTGGTCATCGCCTCGAACGGGTTGAGGCCCAGACGCGCGGCGGCGCCTGCCCCCATGACGACGATCATCGTTTCGCCGATGGCGCGGCTTGCCGCCAGAAGGATCGCGCCGACGATGCCCGGCAGCGCGGCGGGCAGGATCACCTGCCGCACGGTCTCGGACTGCGTGGCGCCAAGGCCGTAGGATCCGTCCCGCATGGATTGCGGCACCGCGTTGATGACGTCATCGCTCAAGGACGAGACGAAGGGGATCAGCATGATCCCCATGACGAGACCCGCCGTCATCACCGACGACGACGAGGACCCGAGGCCCATCGGCTGGGCGAAATAGTCGCGCAGGAACGGGCCGACCGTGATCAGCGCGAAAAGACCGTAGACGATGGTCGGAATGCCCGCGAGGATCTCGATCGCCGGCTTCGCCACCGACCGCATCCGCTTCGAGGCATATTCCGAAAGGTAGATCGCGATCATCATGCCCACCGGCACCGCGAAGAGCAGCGCCACGAACGAGACGTAGAGCGTCCCCCAAAGCAGGGGCCAGATGCCGAGGTCGGAGCCGCCCCGGAACTGCGGGTTCCATGTCAGCGAGAATAGGAAATCCCTGGCGGGGTAAAGCTGGAAGAAATGAATGCTCTCGAAGAGGAGCGAGGCGACGATGCCGAAAGTCGTCAGGACCGCGACCAGCGAGGCGCCGATCAGGAGCGCGACGAGGAAGCCCTCGAAGGCGATGCGGGCACGGAATTCCGGGCGGACGAGCCGGTAGGACAGTGCGAGCCCCGCAAGCGAAACGGCCAACACCGCCACCGCCATCGCCAGGCGCGACGACTTCAGCGCCTCGCGATAGACCGTTGCCGCCTCGAACACGTTCGGCTTCACCTCGGCGCCAAGCGCCACGCCGACAGTGGCGAGCCGGGCGCGGACGGTGGAGACATCGGCTTCCATTGCCTCAAGCTGGTCCTCGCTCAACCCGTCCGACGCGGCAACCGCATCGAGGCCGCCCGCGACCCGGCGCACGTCGCTCATCACCAGATCGAGCGATCCGCCCTCGGGGATATCGGCCGGGGTGATGATCGACGCGACCCGACTCTCGATCACGATGGGCTGCGCGAACAGCCAGGCGCCCAGCAGAAGGAGCGCCGGCACCGAGGCGAAGAGAAAGACGGTCTGGCCGTAATAGCCGATCAGCGAATGCAGCTTCCGCTTGTCCCCGCCCGAAAGCGCCAGGGCCCGGCGGCGGGCCAGGACATATCCGGCCAACGCGATGGCCAGGACGATCAGGACGAGGACGGATATGCTCATGTCGGCCTTCCGGAAAGGGAAACGGGCGGCGCCAAGGCGCCACCCGCGCGTGTCAGATCAGTTCAGCGGAGCCATCGGGGTGCCGGCCGCAACCATTTCCTGCGTCGCCGCAAGCTCCGGATCCGAGACGAGGCCGTATTCGGCGAGCGGACCATCGGGGCCAGCCATGTCGTCGGAGACGAAGAAGTCGATGTATTCCTGCAGGCCCGGGATCACGCCGAGATGCGCCGTCTTGACGTAGAAGTAGAGGGGACGCGAGACCGGATAATCGCCCGAGGCGATGCTCTCGGTCGACGGGACGACGCCGTCCATCGTGGCGACGCGCAGCTTGTCGGTGTTGTTCTGGTAGAACGACAGGCCGAACACGCCGATGGCGTTCTTGTTGGCGTCGATGCGGGCCAGCGTCTCGGTATAGTCGCCGTCGATATCGACCGACGCGCCGTCGGTGCGCAGCGACAGGCAGCCTTCGGCCTTCTCGTCGCCTGCGGCCTTCATGGCTTCGGCGGCGCCGGTGGCCTCGCAGCCCGCTTCCAGCACCTTCACGTCGAAGACTTCACGGGTGCCGTGCTTGGTGCCCGGGATGAAGGCGAGGATGTCCTGCGCGGGAAGCGCCGGGTTCACGTCGGCCCAGGTCTTCGCGGTGTTGTCGACAAGCGCGCCGTCCTTCATCACCTTCGCGGCCAGCGCGCCGTACCAGTCGGCGGGGGTGAAGGCGAATTCGGCGCCGGCGATGTCCGAGGCGAAGACGATGCCGTCATAGCCGATGCGCACTTCCATGATCTCGTTCACGCCGTTCTGGGTGCAGAGGTCGATATCCGACTGCTTGATGCGGCTGGAGGAATTGGCGATGTCGATGGTGTTCTCGCCCACGCCTTCGCAGAGTTTCTTGCGGCCGGCACCCGAACCGCCGCCTTCGACGACCGGGGTCGGGAAGTCGAAGTTCTCGCCGAACGCCTCGGCGACGATCGTGGCGTAAGGCAGCACAGTCGAGGAACCGGCGATCTGGATCTGGTCGCGGGCGTCGGCGGCGGTGGCGGCGGCGGCCATGGCAAGCGCCGAAACGGTGAATTTGACGGTGTTCATTGCATTCTCCTGCAAGTCTCGTTGCGGCCACCATCCCCGGCGGCCTCGTGCACCCTCTAGGCATCCGTGGCTATGCTTTTGTGACAGCGATGTAACGGTTTCATGACACCGTGCCACCCGTGCCGGTTTCTCGTACTGACGCCTGTCATTCCGCCGGCAGGATCACGATGAATCGGCTGCCTTTTCCCACGTCGCTTTCGATTCGGAACCGGCCTCGGTGGCGGTTGACGATATGTTTCACGATGGCGAGGCCAAGGCCGGTGCCGCCCTTTTCGCGCGACCGGTCGCTATCAACCCGGTAGAATCGCTCGGTGAGACGCGGCAGGTGCAAGGGGTCGATCCCCTCGCCGCGGTCGATAACCTCGACCTGCACGGCGGGACCGCGCAGCACCGGCTCGCGTTGCAGTCTGGACACGCGGACAATGACCTCATTTCCCGAACCGCCATACTTCACGGCATTCTCGACGAGGTTATGAAAGACCTGCGTCAACTGGTCGGAATCGGCCCTGAGCGTCACCCGGTCCTCGCCCGCCTCCAGCCGCAGCTCGATGCCGGCGGCCCGGGCCTGATCCCGGTGCGTGGCGAGCGTGGAGCGCAGGAGGCCGACGATCTCCACCTGTTCGGCCGGCCGGCGGCGTTCCTCCGCCTCGACCCGGCTCAGCGACAGAAGATCATTCACCAACCGGATCATCCGGCCGGATTCGCGTTCCATGATGCCAAGGAATCGCTCGCGCGCCGCCGGATCGTCGCGCGCGGCGCCCCGCAGCGTCTCGATGAAGCCGACCAGCGCGGTCAGCGGGGTTCGGAGTTCGTGGCTGACATTGGCGACGAAGTCGCGCCGCATCGCCACCGCGTGCTCAAGCGCGGTCAGATCCTCGAACGCGACGAGGACGCCCCGCCTTCCGCCGACGGGCAGGGCCGAGAAGGTCAACGCCAGATGCGTCTCGCTTGCCGGGCCGGTCATGACGATCCGCGCCGTGCGCCTTTCGCCGTCGGACAGGCAGGCCTCCAGCCCGTTCAGGAAGTCCGGATGGCGCAGGAACGCGCTGCATGACCGGCCTTCGAGCGCAAGGCCGAACAGCGCGGTCGCCGGCTGGTTCGCGGCGACGACCCGCTGATCGGCACCGACCAGTACAAGCGCCGTCGGTACCGCCTCGAGGATTACCTGTGTATCGGTCCTCTGCATGCCGGTCTCCCAATCATTCCCGCCCTCTGTCTCGGGCGAAAATACCGGCAAATCAACCCGTCGGGCGTATTGCTCTTCCACGCAGATCGGCTAAACCTGTCAGGGAAGGCGTGCGCCACAGATCGCCTTAAAGTCGATCCGCGCGGACTTCGCGCCATTCCATGCTGCGGAAATACCGATGCAAAACCCTAACGGCAGGAAACCGACGACACCCCCGGACACGACGGAGGCGGCCGCATCGGCATCGGCCGATGGCGGCCCGCGCGTTCTGGCGCTCGACCTCGCGCCCGGCATTCTCGATGCCCTGCGCGAGGACTTCGGCGGGGCCTGCATCGCGGCGCGTTTCGAGGAGCTGACCCTGCAATTCCTCGCTCAGGTGATGCCCGATACGGTCCTCGCGCCGTTGCTCGGATCGAATTTCGACATTCTCGACCTGGTCGACCGCCTGGCCAAGATTGGCTTTGGCGGCGCCCTTCGCGCCCTGACGCCGCCCCTGCCCGACCTGGATGCGGTGCGCGCCGAAGTGCGCAGCCACGCGGCCGGGCTCGATTTCGACCTGATCATCCTTCCCGATGCCGGGCGGGTCAACGGCTGAGTGCCGTCGCCTTGATGCCGGCGCCGATATCGCGACGGAGAAGGTCGATATCCTCGACACCCACCGACACCCGGAAAAACCCTTCCGAAATGCCAAGCGCGGCGCGGCCCTCGGGCGTCAGCGCGCGGTGGGAACTCGACGCGGGATGCGACAGCGTCGTGCCGATGTCGCCCAGCGTCGGCGCGAAGGCGACATCGGGCATCGCCCGCGTGAGCGCGTTCGCCGCCGCCCGACCGCCCTCAAGCTCGAAGGACAGCATGTTGCCGCCGCGCTTGCCGAGAAGCCCGGCCGCGCGGTTGTGGTCCGGATGATCGGAGCGGCCGGGATAGATCACCCGCCGGACGCCCGGTTGCCCCGCGAGAAACCCGGCCAACGCCGCTGCGTTCTCCTCCGCCCGGTCGTAGCGCAGGTGGAAGGACATCAGTCCGCGCTCGGCCAGCCAGCAGTCGAACGGGCTTGGCGTCATCCCGGTCGTGACGGCAAAATCGCGGATCGCCTGCCTTTGCGATGGGTCCCGCGTCGCGACATAGCCAAGCGTCACGTCGGAATGGCCGGCCAAGAGCTTCGTCACCGAATGGATGACGATGTCGGCGCCATGATCGAACGGCCGATAGCCGCGCGGGGTGGTGAAGGTGTTGTCGACCGCGACGGGAATGCCGGCCTCGCGGCCGATGGTCAGGATCGCCTCCATGTCGGCGATCCGCAAGGTCGGGTTCGACACGACCTCGACCAGGATCAGCCGCGTCTCCGGGCGGATCGCCGCGCGGAACGCCTCTGCATCGGTCGGGTCGGCAAGATCCGCCCCGATCCCGAAGCGCGGCAGGTCCTGCGACATGAGCCGCAGGCTCCGCCCGTAAAGCTGGTTGCCGCCAAGAACCCGGTCCCCGGCCTTGAGAAGGCCGAGAAGCACCGCCGACACCGCCGCCATGCCGGAACCGAGGATCAGCCCGCCCGTCAACGGCGCCCCTTCCAGCGCGTCGATCTTTTGCGCGAGGACATCCGCGTTCGGATGCCCCTCACGGGCGTAGGTGAAGCCCGAAAGGCGCCCTTCGTACTGCGCGTCGAGCTGATCGGGATCGGCTGAGGCGTAGACGACCGAGGGCTGCAACGGCGTCGCTACCGCGCGGCTCACACTTCCCGGCCAGCCCACGCGGCGGACGAGATTGTCGGGAATGTCAGAACCGTCGCTCATCGCGATCAGGACCCGACCGGCTTCAGCCCTTGCCGGAACCGCCCTGCTTTCTCACGGTAGCCTGCTGCCGAGCCGAGGAGTTTTTCCCGCGCGGCCTCGTCGAGCATCCGCACCACCTTGCCCGGCGCCCCCATCACGAGGCTGCCGTCCGGGATCTCCTTGCCCTCGGTGACGAGCGCGCCCGCGCCGATCAGGCAGCCCTTGCCGATCCTGGCGCCGTTCAGGATGGTCGCGCCCATTCCGACGAGAGAGCCGTCGCCGATCGTGCAGCCATGCAGCATCGCCTTGTGGCCGATCGTGCAATCCGCGCCGATCACGAGCGGATAGCCCATATCGGTGTGGCAAACGGTGTTTTCCTGAACGTTCGATCCGCGCCCCACGCGAATCTCCTCGTTGTCGCCGCGCAGGGTCGCGCCGAACCAGACATTGGCGCCCGCCTCAAGAACCACCCTGCCGATCAGGTTGGCATCCGGCGCCACCCAGGCATCTTCGCCGATCTCCGGCGCCACGCCGTCAAATTCATAGATCATCGCGTTTCAAACTCCCGGTTCAGGCCACGCACGAAATCGCTCAGCCACGGCTGACGTTCGCGCCGCATGCGCTCGGCGGTCAAGACGGTCTTCAGGTCGTTTTCGGTTCGGTCGATGTCCTCGTTGACGAGGACATAGTCATATTCGGCCCAGTGGCTGATCTCGGCCTCCGACTTCGCCATCCGGCCCGCGATCACCGCCTCGGAATCCTGGCCTCTTGTCCGCAGCCGCCGGTCCAGTTCGGCAATCGACGGCGGCAGCACGAAGATCGAGACGACATCGTCGCCCATCGCCTGCTTGATCTGCTGCCCGCCCTGCCAGTCGATATCGAAGAGCGTATCGCGCCCTTCGGCAATCGCCTGTTCGACCGGACCGCGCGGCGAGCCGTAGAAATTGCCGAAAACCTCGGCATGTTCCAGCATCTCTCCGGCCGCGACCATCGCCTCGAATTCCGACCGCGTGCGGAAATAGTAATCCGTCCCGTCCACCTCACCGGGTCGCGGCTGCCGGGTCGTGGCAGAGACCGAAAAGCGGAGGCTCGGATCCCAGGCCATCAGCCGCCGCGCCAGGGTCGACTTGCCGGCCCCGGAGGGCGACGAAAGAATGATCAGCAAGCCCTTGCGTTTCATACTCATTCCACGTTCTGAACCTGCTCCCGCATCTGGTCGATGACGGTCTTGAGGTCAAGCCCGATCCGGGTCAGAGCGGCATTGCCGGACTTCGAGCATAGTGTATTCGCCTCGCGCATGAACTCCTGCATCAGGAAGTCGAACTTGCGGCCGATGGCGCCCTTTTCCGCCAGAAGCGCACGGGCGGCATCGACATGGGCGGAGAGCCGGTCAAGCTCTTCGGTGACGTCGGCCTTGACCACGAGAAGCGCCAGTTCCTGCGCGACACGGGCCGGATCGGCGTCCGCAGCGCCGGCAAGGACGCGGGCGAGGTTCTCGGTCAGCGCCTCTTCCATCTCGGGGCGCCGCGCGTCGGCGGCGGTCTTCGCCTCGGCCGCGAGGGTGGCAATCCGGTCAACCTGCCCGGAGATCACGGCGGCGAGCGCCCTTCCCTCGGCCGCCCGCATCGCGGCGAAATCCTTCAGGAGCGGCGCCAGATCGGCGAGAAGCGCGGCCAGCAGCAGCCCGGTTTCCGCGTCCTCGCCGCCCTGATCCGTGACCCCGCGCAGCGCCAGCACCTCGGCCGTCGTCGGATCCGCCAGGGTCAGCCCAAGCGCCTCGGCCCGCGCCCGCACGACGCCGAGGGCATCAATGACGGCATCCAGCCCCGCCGCGTTGACCCTCAGCGCCTCGCCGCCGGCCTCGCGCGCGATTTTGAGTGACAGCGCCACGTTGCCCCGCGCGGCGACTTTGCCGACCTCCACGCGCACCGCCTGCTCAAGCCCTTCGATCCAGTCCGGCAACCGCACCCTGAGGTCGAGCCCCTTGCCGTTGACCGACCGAATCTCCCAGGCCCAGGCATAGCCCCTGCCCTGTCCGCGACGGGACGCGAACCCCGTCATCGAGACCAGTTGTGCGTTTACCATTTAAGACTTTTGTCCCTCTGATCGCCGCGAAAACGCGTGTATTAATACTTGGGTAATCATTCCGGCCCTAGGGTTAACAAAACCTGACCGCCGCCACAACGCGGAGGGAATGCCGGATCGTTTTTGTGACTGCGGCAGGTGTGATGTGAACATGTTTATTGACGGTCGGGACAAGGTCGTTCCGCTTTCGGGATACCGCAAGGATATGAGATTTCCGTGCATTTCTGAGGTCAGGGCCTATTGGGAAGCCCTCCGCGACGGCCGCGCGGTGCCCTACCGGTCCGAAGTCGATCCGCGCGGAATCGAGCGCGCGCTGGAATACGCCTTCGTGCTGGAACGGATCGCGCCGCAGGTGGCCCGGTTCCGGCTGGCGGGCATGCATCTCAACGACCTGATGGGAATGGAGGTGCGGGGCATGCCGCTCACCGCGTTCTTCACGCCGAAGGCGCGGCGGGAGATCGCTGGTCTGCTCGACGCCGTCTTTACCGGGCCGCGCACGGCGGAGCTTACCCTTGCCGCGGAGTCGGGCCTTGGCAAGCCAACGATGGCGGCGAAACTCCTCATCCTGCCGCTGCGCTCCGATCTCGGCGATGTCAGCCGGGCGCTCGGTTGCCTCGCCGCCGAGGGACCGATCGGCCGCACGCCGCGCCGCTTCGACCTTGTTGAGAGCTTGGTGAGCCCGATCGCCGAAAGCCTACCCTCGCGCCGGGTGCCGCCGGTTCCGGCCCCGACGGGGTTCGCCGAACCCGCCGCGCCCTTCGCAGGCGCCGCGCCGCAGCCGGTCCGCAGCCGCGGGCATCTGAGGCTGGTCGTTTCCGACGAATGAAAAGCGGCCCCGAAGGGCCGCCATCGCTGTGCGTTGTGAGTGCCGGCGGCGGGTCCGTGATCCGCCGCCTTTTTGCGTTCACGGTTACATGCCGGCGGCTTTCTGCATGGCCCGGCGTCCCTGCAACTCCTCGGCGACGAGGAAGGCGAGTTCCAGCGACTGCGAGGCGTTGAGGCGCGGGTCGCAAGCGGTGTGATAGCGGTCGCTCAGATCCTCGTCGGTGACGGCGCGGACACCGCCGGTGCATTCGGTCACGTCCTTGCCGGTCATCTCGAAATGCACGCCGCCGGGGATCGTGCCCTCGGCCTTGTGGACGCCGAAGAACTCCTTCACCTCGCGCAGGACCGAATCGAAGGGCCGCGTCTTGTAGCCCGAGGCCGACTTGATCGTGTTGCCGTGCATCGGGTCGCAGGTCCAGACGACCCTGGCACCCTCTTCCTCGACCGCGCGGATGAGGCGCGGCAGGTGGTCGCCGACCTTGCCGGCACCGAACCGCGCGATCAGAGTCAGCCGCCCCGCCTCGTTCTCGGGGTTGAGCTTGCGCAGCAGCACCTTGAGGTCGTCGGCCGACAGCGACGGGCCGCATTTCAGCCCGATCGGGTTCTGCACGCCGCGACAGAACTCAACATGTGCGCCGTCCGGCTGCCGCGTGCGGTCGCCGATCCAGATCATGTGGCCAGACCCCGCGACCGGCAGGCCGGAGGTGGAATCGATCCGGCACAAAGCCTCTTCGTATTCCAAGAGCAGCGCCTCGTGGCTGGTGTAGAAATCGACCGCCGCCATCGCATGGACGGTGTCGGACGTGACGCCTGCGGCCGCCATGAAGTCCATCGCGTCCTGGATCCGGGTCGCGACCTCGCGGTAGCGCTGTGCCTCATCCTCTTCCGTGAACCCCGAGATCCAGCTCTGGACCCGGTGCATGTCCGCGAAGCCCCCGGTCGAGAAGGCGCGCAAGAGGTTCAGCGACGCCGCCGCCTGCGTGTAGGCCTGCAACATCCGCGCCGGATCGGGTATCCGTGCATCGGCCGTGAAGTCGAAGCCATTGATGATGTCGCCGCGATAGGACGGCAGTTCCTGACCGCCGATGACCTCGGTCGGGGCGGAGCGCGGCTTGGCGAACTGGCCCGCCATGCGACCGATCTTGACGACCGGAAGCTTGGCGCCCCAGGTCAGCACGATGGCCATCTGCAACAGCACCTTGAACGTGTCACGGATATTGTCGGCGGAGAATTCCGAGAAGCTCTCGGCGCAGTCGCCACCCTGCAGAAGGAACGCCCGGCCGGCGGCCACGTCGCCGAGCGCGCGCTTAAGCGTACGCGCCTCGCCGGCAAAGACCAGGGGCGGATAGGCGGCAAGTTGCGCCTCAACGGCACCCAGCGCGGCCTGGTCCGGATAGTCTGGCATCTGCACCCGAGGCTTCTTGCGCCAGTCGGATTTGGTCCAGCCCTTGGTCATCTTATCTCTCCTGAAGGCTTTAGCGATAACGCGCGGCTTATAACGAAGTGGCCGGCGGGCTGCAAACCTATATGGGATCGAAATCGCCCTTGCGGCAGCCAACCATTAGTGCTTCTGTTACCAAAACGACAAATACGGGTCGCATAATGTCAGTCGGTTCGGCGCGCGGCACCAAGGAAACGAACTCCGCGCTGCGGCAAAGACGGTTCGTCTTCCTTCTTCTCAACAATTTTACCATGCTCTCCTTCGCCGGAGCAATCGAACCCTTGCGGATCGCCAACCGGGTGATCGGACGCCCGGCTTACACCTGGATCCTCGCCGGTGAAAACGGGACGGAGAGCACCTGTTCCAACGGCGCTTCCTTCAAGCTCGACATGGGGTTGGACGAAATCGAGCGCGAGGATACCGTCCTCGTCTGCGGTGGCATCGACGTCCAGTCGGCGACTTCGAAGCCGATCCTCAACTGGCTCCGCCGCGAGGCGCGCCGTGGCGTCGCCATCGGCGGGCTCTGCACCGCCGCCTACACGGTCGCGAAGGCCGGTCTTCTCGACGGCAAGCGCGCAACGATCCACTGGGAGAACCAGGACAGTTTCCTTGAGGAATTCGAGGATGTGAGGCTGACGAAGTCGGTCTTCGTCATCGACGGCAATCGCATGTCGACGGCCGGGGGCACCGCCTCGATCGACATGATGCTGAAGATCATCGCGCAGGATCATGGCGAGGAAGTTGCCAACACCGTCGCCGACCAGCTCATCTATTCCTCGATCCGCACCGACCAGGACACGCAGCGGCTGTCGATTCCGACCCGGATCGGGGTGCGGCATCCGAAGCTCTCCCAGGTCATCCAGATGATGGAGCAGAATATCGAGGATCCGATCAGCCCGGCGGATCTGGCGGCCGATGTGGGGATGTCGACGCGCCAACTCGAACGGCTGTTCCGGCGCTACCTGAACCGCTCGCCGAAGCGGTACTACATGGAACTCCGGCTTCAGAAGGCGCGCAACCTGCTGATGCAGACCGACATGAGCGTGATCAACGTGGCGCTCGCCTGCGGTTTCGCCAGCCCCTCGCATTTCTCGAAATGCTACCGCGCGCACTACAAGACGACGCCCTACCGCGAACGCGGCAGCCACGGCACGCAGACAATCACGCCGCCGCGCCTGTCGGTGTGACCGTCATCCGCCAGGGGGGCAGACGCGCAAAATTCGTCGCGCGGTTCACGGCCGTCACGCTCATGGCCTCTCGTTGCCATCCCGCGCGGTTGACGTTACGTCCGGCGGCATTCCATTGAAATTGCCGCGATCACCCGTGCAGCGAATGGCTTTTCTTTTCGCCAGACGCACTCTAATTTGCCTTCAGCACAAAGTTGCAACTAGGGAGTAAACACATGAAAAAGCTTCTCGCCGCAACCGCGGGGCTGGCCCTTCTGGCCGGGACCGCCGGGGCGGAAGATATCAAGATCGGGGTGATCCTCGGCTTTACGGGGCCGCTGGAATCGATCACCCCGGCGATGGGTGCCGGCGCCGAGCTCGCGATGAAGGAAGTCACCGACTCGGGCAAGCTGCTGGGCGGCTCCACCGTGACCTCGATCCGCGGCGACTCGACCTGCGTCGACGCCGCCGCTGCGACCGCCGCGGCCGAGCGTCTGGTGACGACCGACAAGATCAACGCGATCATGGGCGCCGACTGTTCGGGCGTGACGGGTGCGATCCTCGCCAACGTCGCGGTGCCGAACGGCGTCGTCATGATCTCGCCCTCGGCCACGTCGCCGGCGCTTTCGACCGCCGAGGATAACGGCCTCTTCTTCCGTACCGCGCCGTCGGATGCGCGCCAGGGTGAAATCGTCCGCGACATCCTGAAGGATCACGGCGTTTCCTCCATCGCCATCACCTACACCAACAACGACTACGGCAAGGGTCTGGCGGAAGCCATCCAGCGCAACTGGGAAGAGGCCGGCGGCACCGTCACCATCTCGGCCGCGCATGAAGACGGCAAGGCCGACTACTCGGCCGAGGTCGGCGCGCTCGCCTCGGCGGGCGGCGACGTGCTCGTCGTGGCGGGTTATGTCGATCAGGGCGGCTCGGGCATCGTGCGCGGCGCGCTCGACACCGGCGCCTTCTCGACCTTCTACTTCCCCGACGGCATGGTCGGCGAGAAGCTGAACGAGAACTTCGGCGCCGAACTCAACGGCTCCTATGGCGCCTATCCGGGCACCGACAGCCCTGGTGCCGCCAAGTTCCAGGAGATGGCGGCGGCTGCCGGCTTCGACGGCACGAGCGCCTTCGCGCCGGAAAGCTATGACGCGGCCGCGCTGATCATGTTCGCCATGCAGGCGGCCAATTCCTCGGCCTCGGGCGACCTCGCCGGCAAGGTCATGGATGTGGCCAACGCGCCGGGCGAAGAGATCTTCCCGGGCGAACTTGCGAAGGGCCTCGAACTGATCGCGGCCGGCACCGACATCGACTATGTCGGCGCCACGGCGGTGGAACTGATCGGACCGGGTGAATCGGCCGGCAACTACCGCGAGATCGAGTTCAAGGACGGCAAGTACGAGACGGTGAAGTTCCGCTGACCGTCCGGACGGAAGAAGGCAGCCCGGCAGAGTCGGGCTGCCTTTCCGTAAAAATAACAAGAACTTCGCGGACATCCTTGATGTAACGCGGAGAATGGGGGAACGCATGATCATCGTCGAGGATCTGCACAAGCTTTTCGGCGGCTTCCGGGCCGTCGACGGCGCGTCGCTGGAGATTGCAAAGGGCTCCATCACCGGCCTCATCGGCCCGAACGGCGCCGGAAAGTCCACGCTCTTCAACGTTATCGCCGGGGTCTACCAGCCGACCGCGGGCCGCGTGATCATGGACGGCGAGGACATCACCGGCCTGCCGCCGCACGATCTCTTCCACAAGGGGCTTCTCAGAACCTTCCAAATCGCGCACGAGTTCTCCTCGATGACGGTGCGGGAAAATCTGATGATGGTGCCCGCCGGCCAGGCGGGCGAGACGCTGTGGAACACCTGGTTTGCGCGCAAGCGGATCCGCGAGGAGGATCACGCTCTTGCGAAGAAGGCCGACGAAGTCCTTGATTTCCTGACGATTTCACACCTTTCCGACGAACGTGCCGGCAACCTTTCGGGCGGCCAGAAGAAGCTTCTGGAACTTGGCCGCACGATGATGGTGGAAGCGAAGATTGTCTTCCTCGACGAGGTCGGCGCCGGCGTCAACCGCACGCTCCTGAACACCATCGGCGATGCCATCGTGCGGCTCAACAAGGAACGCGGCTACACCTTCTGCGTGATCGAGCACGACATGGACTTCATCGGCCGCCTCTGCGACCCGGTCATCGTCATGGCCGAGGGCAAGGTGCTCGCCCAGGGCTCGGCCGACAGCATCATGCAGAACGAGGCGGTGATCGAGGCCTATCTCGGCCGCGGGCTGAAGAACAAGGTCAAGGCGGAAGCGGAGGCCGGGGCATGAGCGGCACGGGCAATCCCTATCAAGACGACCGCGGCAACAAGGACCGCTCGGTCACCAAGGCGGGCGGCGGTGAACTGGAGTTCCCCGCGAAGGGCGGACGCGCCATTTCAGCCCCCGGCGGCCCGTTCCTCGCGGCCGAGAACATGACCGGCGGCTACGGCGCCGCCGACATCCTGCACGATTGCACGCTGACGGTCGAAAAGGGCCAGATCGCCGTCATCGTCGGCCCGAACGGCGCCGGCAAGTCGACCGCCATGAAGGCGGTCTTCGGCATGCTTTCCTTGCGCGGCGGCCATGTGAAGCTCGACGGCGAGGACATCACCCAGCTCACCCCGCAGGACCGGGTGGCCAAGGGTATGGGCTTCGTGCCGCAGACCAACAACGTCTTTCCCTCGATGTCGGTCGAGGAGAACCTCGAGATGGGCGCGTTCCTCCGTCGGGACGATTTCCGGCGGACGATGGAGCAGGTCTTCGACCTCTTCCCGATTCTCAAGGACAAGCACCGCCAGCCGGCGGGCGAGCTTTCAGGCGGCCAGCGCCAGCAGGTCGCGGTGGGCCGGGCGCTGATGACCCAGCCGAAGCTCCTGATGCTCGACGAGCCGACCGCCGGTGTTTCCCCCATCGTCATGGACGAGCTTTTCGACCGGATCATCGAGGTCGCCCGCACCGGCATCTCGATCCTCATGGTCGAACAGAACGCGCGGCAAGCGCTCGAGATCGCCGACAGGGGCTACGTCCTCGTCCAGGGCGCCAACCGTTACACGGATACCGGAGAGGCGCTGCTCGCTGATCCGGAGGTCCGCCGTACCTTCCTGGGGGGCTGAGGCATGGATTTCCTCAACGCGATTGTCGCGCTTCTGAATTTCGTCATCATCCCCGCCACCGCCTACGGCGCTCAGCTCGCGCTGGGTGCCCTCGGGGTAACGCTGATCTACGGGATCCTGCGTTTCTCCAACTTCGCCCATGGCGACACGATGGCCTTCGGCACCGGGATGGTGATCCTCGTGACCTGGTGGATGCAGGGCCTCGGGATCCATCTCGGCCCGCTGCCGACCGCGCTTCTGGCCCTGCCATTCGGCATTGCCATCACGGCGGCTTTGGTTCTTGGCACAGACCGCGCGGTCTACCGCTTCTACCGGAAACAGAAGGCGGCGCCGGTGATCCTCGTCATCGTCTCGATGGGGGTGATGTTCATCATGAACGGCGTCACCCGCTTCGTCATCGGCGTCAACGAGATCCGCTTCGACGACGGCGCGCGGTTCCTGATCAACGCGGGCGAGTTCAAGAAGGCGACGGGCCTCGCCGAGGGTCTCGCCTTCCGCTCCACGCAGGCGCTGACCATCGTTACCGCCGTCATCGTAGTCGCGGCGCTCTTCTGGTTCCTGAACCGGACCCGCACCGGCAAGTCGATGCGCGCCTATTCCGACAACGAGGATCTGGCGCTTCTCTCAGGCATCAACCCCGAGCGGGTCGTCGCCGTGACCTGGATCATCGCCGCCGGCCTCGCCACGATCGCCGGCACGCTCTACGGGCTCGACAAGGCATTCAAGGCCTTCAACTACTTCCAGCTTCTCCTGCCGATCTTCGCGAGTGCCATCGTCGGCGGCCTCGGCAGCCCCCTTGGCGCCATCGCCGGCGGCTTCCTGATCGCGTTCTCGGAAGTGGGCTTCACCTATGCCTGGAAGAAGGTCGCGACCTATGTCCTGCCTGAAAGTCTCGCCCCCGACGGGCTCGCCCAGCTTCTCTCGACCGACTACAAGTTCGCGGTCTCCTTCGCGATCCTGATCGTGGTGCTCCTCTTCAAGCCCACCGGCCTCTTCAAGGGGAAATCGGTATGAACCTGCGCAACATCCTCCTTTTCGCCTTCGTCGCGGCGCTGATTCTCATCGAGGGCACGACGGCCAGCTGGAACACCGCGCTCGGCATCCTCAACATGGGGCTGATCTCGGCGATCCTCGCGCTTGGCGTGAACATGCAGTGGGGCTATGCCGGGCTCTTCAACGTCGGTGTCGTCGGCTTCGTGGCGCTGGGGGGGCTCGCCCCCGTCCTCGTCGCCACCCCTCCGGTGACCGAGGTCTGGACCGCGAACGGGGCCTACCGGTTGATCCTCGGCCTCATCCTCGGGATCGCGATAATCGCGCTGGCCATCGCGCTCAACCAGCGCCTCAAGGGCCGCAATCGCGTCATCGCCCTTCTCGTCACGCTGATCGGCGGCTTCTTCCTCTACCGGGCCGTCTTCGACCCCGCGGTCGAGGTGGTCGAGGCGTTCAAGCCCGCGACCTACTCGAATATCGGCGGGCTCGGCCTGCCCGTGCTTCTCGCCTGGCCGGTCGGCGGGCTCTTCGCCGCCGGGGCCGCCTGGGTCATCGGCAAGACCGCACTGGGCTTGCGCTCCGACTACCTCGCCATCGCCACACTCGGCATCGGCGAGATCATCATCGCGGTGATGAAGAACGAGGACTGGCTGGCGCGCGGTGTCAAGAACGTCATCTCGATCCCCCGCCCGGTGCCCTACGAGGTCGACCTCCAGGCCGATCCCGGCTTCGTCGACTGGGCTGCCGGCTTCGGCGCCGATCCGGTCACCGCCTCGACCGTGGTGGTGAAGCTCCTCTATGCCGGGCTCTTCGTCAGCATCCTCCTCGCGCTCATCTGGGCCTCGCAGATGGCGCTGAATTCGCCCTGGGGCCGGATGATGCGCGCCATCCGCGACAACGAGACCGCCGCCGAGGCGATGGGCAAGGACGTCACCCGGCGGCACCTGCAGGTCTTCATCCTCGGCTCCGCCATCTGCGGCCTCGCCGGCGCCATGATCGTCACCCTCGACAGCCAGCTCACCCCCGGCACCTACAACCCGCTGCGCTTCACCTTCCTCGTCTGGGTGATGGTCATCGTCGGCGGATCGGGCAACAACTGGGGCTCCGTCCTGGGCGGCTTCCTCATCTGGTATCTCTGGATCAAGGTCGAACCCTGGGGCAACCAGCTCATGGACCTCATCACCTCGGGCATGGCCGACGGCGCCCTCAAGTCCCATCTTCAGGACAGCGCCGCGCATATGCGCCTTCTGACAATGGGGCTGGTCCTGCTGCTGGTTCTCAGGTTCAGCCCGAGGGGGCTGATCCCGGAGAAGTGACCGCAGAGGCGGGCCAGAAGCCGTAGTCGAGGCCGTTGTATCGAAGCTGCTCCTCGGGCGCGGCCTCGACGGGAAACCGGGCCACGGGACCGAAGAGAATCCCGCCCGGATGCGCGCGGCTCCAGCTTCGGATCGCGTCGGCATCGGCCAGAACCGCGACCGGCGCGTCGAGCCGAGCGCCGAAGTTGAACTCGGCATTGTAGGCCATCCCCGCGACGGCGAGCCCGCCTGCCTTGGCCGCCTGCAACCGCGCCACGATCTCGCCCGCGTCATAGGCGCGGTAGAGCCCGCTCGTCGCGATCAGGACATGCAGCGCGGCCGCGAGGCCGATTCCGATCACGGCATGGCCCGGGACCAGAGGCAGCCGCCAGCCGGCGATGCCGATTGCGATGGCGAGAAGGCCAAAGACCGCCACCGCCCAGAACGGCCGCAGATCGGCCAGATCGCCGGATGCCGGCAGCACCCCTGCCGCGAAAAGAAGCGCCGCGATGCCGATGAGAACCGGCAAGATCGCGGCGACCGAACCGCCACGCGCGCCCTGCCCCTCCACCCTCAGCGCCCGCGCCATCAGCAAGGCCACGGCCGGGAATTCCGGGATGAGGTAATGTACCTGCTTGCCCGAGATGAGGGAAAAGAGGACCAGACCCGAGGCCGCCCAGATCGCCAGCATCCGCCCCGGCCCGCCGGCTTTCACCTCGCCGGCGACGCCGCGCCAAACCCGCCAGGACCAGCACCAGGGAAACAGGATCACCGGCAGAAGCGCGGCAAGGAACCAGACCGGGCGGTCATGCGCCATCCCGCCCGCAACCCGCGCCGCCGACTGGGTCCAGAGCAACTCCTGCCGGTAGGCGGCGGACCCTGCCACAAGCGCCGGGACGAGCCAGAGCGCGACCAGAGCCAGCCCTACCCCCATCGCCACCCCGAAACCCCGTGCCGCATCGGCGACACGCGGCGGCGCCGCCGCCCAGAACCGCATCGTCAAAAGTACCGGCATCAGATGGACGAAGATCACCGGCCCCTTGGCATAGACGCCGAGCGCAAGGACCGCCCCGAACCCGGCCCAGATCCGCCAGCCGCCCGCACCCTCCCCAATCCGCCACAGTAGGCTCATTCCGAGGATTGTCGCGAAGGCGAGCATCGTGTCGAACATCGTCGCGCTGGCGTAAATGAGAAACACCGTGAAGCCCGCGAGAACGAGCACCGCCCGCGCGCCCGTCGCTCCGTCCTCGGGCCAGAGCCGTCGCCCGAGCCGCGCCATCGCCACCGCCGACGCGACCGCGAAACCGGGCGCCACGAGGCGGGCAGCGAATTCGTTCACGCCTGTCACCTGCCAGACGAGGTTGATGAGCCAGAACAGCAAGGGCGGCTTGTGGGTATAAAGCTCAAAGTTCCGTGTCAGGTGGAAAAGATCGCCGGTCAGGCGCATCTCCCAGGCGACGTCGAGATAGCGCGTCTCGTCGATCGGCAGCAGGGGACGCAATGCCACGAAGAGCACGAGCGCGACGGCCAGAAGCGCAAGCGATCCCAGAAGTCTGGACAGAATCATTCCCCGCTCCGCCTGCCTGCCTCAACTCGTCCCTGCTAGCTGCTGCAACCGCCCCGGCACATCCATCCCGGGTTGCAGATGAGCGATTTCGACGCGGCATCCCCCGAATGCGACCGAAATTGTCGCAGACAATCTCTCCGCTCCGCATGGCATTTGCCATTTTTCGGAAGACAGCGGCGCGGCCCGTCCGCACAGATCAAGGAACGCATCCATGAAAACGCATGCACAGGTCGTGGTCATCGGCGGCGGTGTCGTCGGCTGTTCGGTGCTCTATCACCTGACCAAATACGGCTGGACCGACGTGATCCTGATCGAGCGGTCCGAACTCACCTCCGGCTCGACCTGGCATGCGGCGGGCGGCTTCCATACCCTGAACGGCGACACCAACATGGCCGCGCTTCAGGGCTATACGATCCAGCTCTACAAGGAATTGGAGAAGATCACCGGCATGTCCTGCGGGCTCCATCATGTCGGCGGCATCACTCTTGCCGACAACCAGGCCCGGTTCGAGATGCTGAAGGCCGAACGCGCCAAGCACCGTTACATGGGCCTTCACACCGAGGTCCTAGGGCCGGAGGAGATCGAGAAGTTCACCTATGGCCAAGTGAACCTCGACGGCATCATCGGCGCGCTTTACGACCCCTTGGACGGCCATCTCGACCCCTCGGGCACGACCCACGCCTACGCCAGGGCGGCGCGCATGGGCGGGGCGGAGATCGTGCTGCACAACCGGGTGCTTGAAACCAATCCGCGCGCCGACGGCAGTTGGGATGTGGTGACGGAAAAGGGCACCATCCATGCCGAGCATGTCGTGAACGCCGGCGGCCTCTGGGCGCGCGAGGTCGGGGCGATGGCCGGGGTCTACCTGCCGCTCTTGCCGATGGCGCACCAGTATCTGGTGACCGACGACATTCCGGAAATCATGGATATCCTGAAGACCGGGAAGGAATTCCCGCATGTCATGGACCCGGGCGGCGAAAGCTACCTGCGCCAGGAAGGCCGCGGTCTCTGCATCGGGTTCTATGAGAAACCGTGCGAGCCCTGGGCGCTCGACGGCACGCCGTGGCAGTTCGGGCACGAGCTTCTGAACGAGGATTTCACCAAGATCGAGGACTCCGTCGCCTTCGCCTATCGCCGCTTCCCGGTCCTCGAACGCGCCGGCGTCAAGCGCGTGATCCACGGCCCCTTCACCTTCGCCCCCGATGGCAACCCGCTGATCGGGCCGGTGCCGGGTCTCAGGAACTACTGGTCGGCCTGCGCGGTCATGGCCGGGTTCAGCCAGGGCGGCGGCATGGGAAAATCCTTGGCCGAATGGATGATCCACGGCGAGACCGAGGTCGACCCGCGCGGCTTCGACGTTGCCCGCTTCGGCAAGTGGACGACGCCGGGCTACACCGTCCCGAAGGTGATCGAGAACTACCAGATGCGGTTCTCGGTCTCCTACCCGAACGAGGAACGCCCCGCCGCGCGGCCGTTCCGCACCACGCCGATGTACGACATCTTCGATGGTCTGGGCGCGGTCTGGGGTCAGCAATACGGGCTTGAGGTCGTCAACTACTTCGCTCTTCCGGGCGAGCCGCGCTACGAGACGCCGACTTTCAAGCGCTCCAACGCCTGGGAGGCAACGCGGCAGGAGGTTCTGGCCGTGCGCGAGGGCGTCGGCATCAACGAGGTGCAGAACTTCGGCAAGTTCCGTGTTACCGGTCCGAATGCACGGGCTTGGCTCGACCGGATCATGGCCGGCGCGATCCCGAAGCCGGGGCGGCTCAGCCTGACGCCGATGCTCAGCCCCAAGGGCAAGATCATCGGTGACTTCACCGTCACCTGCATCAGCGAGACCGAATTCCAGATCACCGGCTCCTACGGCGCGCAGGACCAGCACCTGCGTTGGTTCGAGGCGAACCTCGACGAGGGCGTGACGGTCGAGAACATGTCCGACCGCATCACCGGTTTCCAGATCGCCGGCCCGAAGGCGCGCGATCTTCTGGCGCGGGTGACACGCTCGGATGTTTCTAGCGGGGCGTTCAAGTTCATGGATGCGAAACAGTTGACGGTCGGCATGGTCGATTGTCTCGTCCAGCGCGTCAGCTATACCGGCGATCTCGGCTATGAGATATTCTGCGATTTCATGAAGCAGCGCGCGCTCTGGAACGCACTCTGGGAATCGGGGCGGGATCTGGGCCTGCGTCCCTTCGGCATGCGCGCGATGATGTCCCTGCGCCTCGACAAGCTGTTCGGTTCCTGGGCGCGGGAATTCAGCCCGGACTATTTCCCCGGTGAGACCGGCATCGACCGTTTCATCCGCTGGAACAAACCTGCGGAGTGGATCGGCAAGGCGCCCGCCCTGAAGGAAAAGGCGGAAGGTCCGAAGCGCCGGAGCTGCGCCTTCGTGGTCGAGGCGGAGGATGCCGACGTGGTGGCCTATGAGCCGATCTGGGTCGGCGACAAGGTCGTCGGGTTCTGCACCTCGGGCGGCTATTCGCACTGGAGCGGACAATCCGTGGCGATGGGATTCCTGCCGGTCGATCTGATCCGCGACGGGCTTGAGGCCGAAATCGAGATCCTCGGCACCCGCCGCAAGGCCAGGCTGATCCCCGGCCCGCTCTGGGACGCCGACGGCGCCCGCATGCGGGGGTGAGCGGCGCCCGGATACGCTCCGGCGGAGCGTTTCCGGCCACGAACGGCCCGAACGCGAGCGTAGGGCCGGGAGAGGCGTCGGCCCTTCGTCGCCGGCATCCCCCTTGCGTCATCTGCCCTGCAGGCCGATAGTTGGCGCCAAGATCGAATGCAGGCAATCCGGGGCGCCCCGGCGGAGGAGACGCCGCATGACGGACCTTGCCATCCTCATTCCCGCCGCTGGCGCGTCGCGCCGCATGCGCGGCTCCGACAAGCTCCTGGAGGAGGTCCACGGCGAACCGGCCCTGCGACACACGACGGCGCTAGCGGCGGCAACCGGCGCCCAGGTGATCGTGACCCTGCCCTCGTCCGGGCCGCTCTTGCCGGCGCGGCGGGCCGTCCTGATGGGGCTCGGCGTGCGTGTCGTGGCGATCCCCGACGCGCATGAAGGCATGGCAGCGAGCTTACGGGCGGGCGCGCACGAGATTGGCCAGGCCGAGGGGCTGATGGTGCTTCTGCCCGACATGCCCGAGATCGACGGCCACGACCTCGCGCGGCTGATCGCCACCTTTGCCGAAGACCCCACCTGCCCCCTTCGCGCGACCACCGAAGACGGCAGCGAGGCGGGCCATCCGGTGATCTTTCCGCGGCGGCTGATGCAGGAAATGGCCGTCCTCACCGGCGACCGCGGCGGCCGCGTGGTGCTGGAGGGCGAAACGCTCAGGACCTGCGCCCTGCCCGGGCGTCGGGCGGTCACCGATCTCGACACCCCGGAAGACTGGGAGGCGTGGCGGCAGCGGGGCGTTTGATATCGCTTCGAAGCATCAGGCCGCGATGGCGGCCGTAACCGTGGCGGCCGGCGCGAAGGCGGCGCGCGCCAGGTCGAAGGCCGCCTGCCCTTCGGTGTTTGCAAGTTCAGGGAAGATCGTCAGGATTTCGCGGCGCTGGGCCGGATGCAAACCGTCGAGCGCAGCCGCTTCGGGCAGGAAGCTCTCGCTCCAGCAGCCGTTCGCCGACACGATCTCGTGCGCGTCGAACAGGATGTGGACATAGACCACAGCGTCGACGCATGCAGGTTCGGCGACGCCCAGCCCGATCAGGTCCACGGCCGCGAGGAGGATTTCGCTCTCTCCGGCAAGCTCCATCGCCTCGGCCCCGGTCAGGAGCATGCGGTGCTGCGGGCTGACCACGATGTCACGTGCCGGGCGGCCATCGCCGAGGGCGCCGGCGGCAATCCGCACCGGCAGAAACTCGGGGTAGTTGGCAAGCATCGCCCCGTCGAACCGGCGCGCGCCGATCCAGCGGATCGGGCGATAGCCGTTGTCGCGGGTCAGGACCCGGTCGCCGACGCAGAGGCCCTCAATCGGCACCGGACCGCGTCGGGTGGCGATTTCCGTGCCTGCGGTAAAACAGGGAGTATGGGGAGCGGCGGCCTTGTGCCCCGTCGGGCCTTCGTAAGGCGCATCGGCCGCAACACGCCGACCGGATGTTCTTTTTGACTCGCCGTTCATCTCCGGCACTCCCAACACCACAACGTCACGCCCACACCACAGCGTCACTGCCGATTTAGCCCGCTATTCGGACTCCATTAAGGCAGTCGCACGGCATTTGGCGCCGGATTGGCCCGATTTACAGGGGAAAAACAACCATAGCGGGTTGAATACCGTTCGCGGATCGCCCATAGGGGCAGACGGTTGTATCAGGCGGAAAATGCAAGGACGTCGCGTCCTGAAACCTCCGGCCGGACCGGCGCAGGCCCCGACCAACCCGCGTCGCCTGCGTCTGGCAGAATCGCCAACACCTCGGCCCGTGCCACGTCCGACATCGCGGCGAGCGATGCCGCGCCGGGTCGGAAACTCTCGGTCCAGACACCGTCGGCCAGAATGGCCTCGTGACGGGAGAAGAGAACTTGAAGATAGCTGACCGAGACCGGCGCCACGGTATCGATCCCCGGCCGACCGACGAGGTCGGCCGCCGCGACCAATCCTTCTTCGGCCACCGTCCCTCCCTCGCCCCGGGACTGCACCAGCAGCCGGTGATTGGGCGACAGGAGGAGGTCGCGCGCCGGCAATCCACGCCCAAGCGCCCCCGCCCGGATGAGGACGGGCCGCAAGACCGGCAGGAGCCCGAGATCGCGCCAGCCATAGGTGCAGGCGCCGGTCCAGAGGACCGTCTGCACCCCGCTATCGCGCGTCACCACGCGGTCGCCGGGCCGCAACTCCTCGACCGGACACTCGCCGCGTCCGGTGACGATCAGGGCGCCCGGCGTGAAACAGGGAACACAGGGAAGGAGACCATCCAACCCGGCCTCCCCGGCGCAGCGATTCTTCGCGTCCAGTGGTTCGACCTGCCGGAGGGACGCGTCATCTTCGTCGTAGACCAGCCGAACCGCCGCGGGAGCCGCACCGGGGAGAAGCGGCCAGGCTCCGGAGATTGTCTGGTCCAGTCCCGGCATGGCCGTCCCTCCCCCTTTGCCTCAGTGACGCAGAAGACTCGCTTCGTGGCGCTTCAGCGTGCGGCGCGCGGAGGTATAGGCCTTCCGTCCCTCCGCCTGCTCAAGCTCCGGGAAAATCTCGTAGATCTCGTTGCGCTGGGCATTGCCGAGACCGTTCAGCGAATAATCGCCGGGCTGGAACGACTCCGTCCAGCAGCCATTGGCCAGCACCACTTCGTGCTGGTCGCACATGAAATGCACATAGGTCACACCGAGCGTCTGCACCGGCCGGATCGACCGGCTGTTCGCCAGATGCTTGGCCGCAACGAGCACCTCATGCTCCTCGAAATAGAGCATCGTCCGTTCGTTCGCGACGAGAAGGCGGTGGTTCGGGCTGACCAGCATGTCCCGCTCCGGCAACCCGCCGCCGAGGCTGCCCTGCGAGATGAGGACCGGCTTCAGATGTTCGTGCGCGGCAAGCTGGCCGTAATCGAGCGTCCTTTGACCGACCCAGCGGATTTCCTGAATGCCGTTGTCTCGGGTGACGATCCTGTCGCCGACCTTGAGATCTTCGACGGCGCGCTCGCCCTGGGGCGTCGCGATGGCGGTTCCGGGTGTGAAGCAGGGCACGATATTCTCGATATTTTCAAAGGTGAGGGTTCCGACGATGTTCCCCTGGGCATCGAGGAATTCCACGATCCCGTTTTCCGGGTTCGACGGGTCGAAGATGACGTTGGTCAGGGCCTTGCCCCAGTCGCGAAGGTCAAGCGTGTCGTAATCGACCCCGCCCTCGCCGCCATCGATGCTGTCACCGGGGGTCGTGCCGGTGAAGGTGTCTCGGTCGTCCCAGCCGAACTGGGTATCGGCCCCGGCGCCGCCCGTCAGCGTATCGTCGCCGGTCCCGCCATGCAGGTAGTCCGCGCCGTCCCCGCCGTCCAGAACGTCATTGCCGGCATCACCGAAGAGGACGTCGTCGCCCCGCCCGCCCAGGACGGTGTCGTTGCCGCCGCCACCGTCGAGCGTGTCCTGACCGATGCCGCCGTCGATGTAGTCGTTGCCGCCTTGACCGCGTACAAAGTCGTCGCCGGCCTCGCCATAGACCTGATCGTTGCCCGCCCCGGCCAGGACCGTGTCATTGCCGGCGCCGGCAAGCACGTAGTCGTCGTTCGGCGCGGCCCCCGGCAGGATCGCATCGTTGGCGTCGATCCGGTCGCCCTCGGGATCGCCGAGATAGGAGATGTCGATCAGGTCGTCGCCCGCCGTGCCTTCGACGATGCCGTCAAGTGCGGCGGCAATGTTGTCGACGCTGTCAGAGATGCTGAGGCTGTCGACCGACCCGCGAAAGAACTCCGTCAGGTTGTTGGCTGCCCCGTCGGCCGACCGTTCGGCACTTGCCCCGATGACCCACGGCTCGTTGTCGGACGGGCCCATATCCATCGTCAGGGCGGCGCCTATCGCCTCGGACCAAGTCGCCCCCGTGGACCCGTTCGTCACGATGAAAGCGCCGCCCTTGCCCGACGCGTCCCACGAATAGCTGAGCGTGAGCGCGTCGCCATTCGAAAAGAAGCCGTCGGGTGTTGAAAACACGTACTCATGTGTCGCCGTGTTGTGATGGACCACGACCGCCCCGGAGGCCGTCGTGGCAAGGCTGAACTGACCGCCATTGTCCATACCGGCGCTGTCGCGCGAGAGGATCGCGTCCTCACCGCGACCGGTATGGCAGGCCTGGCTGAAGACAAGCTCGATCGTGCCCTGCGACAGCTGGAACGCCTCCGACGTGGCGATCTTGGCGTGATCGTTCCGCCCGTCGAGAACCAGCTTGCCACCCACCATCGACGCGCCGTTCAGCAGAACCCCCTGCTGCTGTCCGGCGGCCGGGGCGGAATCGTCCAGACCCGTCCCCGAACCGTCGAACTCGTAGCTCGCAATGACCGTCATACCAAACGTTCCCCCACCCGGAACCCTTCGCCCGAAGGCGCACCCACACGACGTCCCGGGCACAGGCCCGGCACAAACTGTGCTGAATGCGAAAACGGATCGTTTCCACCCCAGCGGCAGGGAGGTCAGCCCCCTGCAATTTTCAGACTGTTTCGGCCCCGATCGCTGTCGCGGTCCCCAGACCACGGATCGCGGGGCACCTCACCCAGCCACCACACTGCCCCCCACAAGGGCATCTCCAGAATTACTGCCCGCAGCCGGGTTGCGGAAGGGAAAAGTGTCGGAAAAGCGGCACCTTTCGCGTTCTGATTGTTGCAAGACCCGGAGTTCTGCGCCGGACCTCGGGGTGTACGGAGAACCACTGTTTCCAACCCGAAACGGCGGACTCTGCCGCGAAGCCCTTGTTTTTCGGGAAACCTGTGATTGTTCCAACCGGGGCTCCTTCGATCACCCGGCGGCGACCTGTCTATTTCGACAGGTGCTCGTTTCTATTTCAGAAACAACCGGAACCGACGAGCGGCGGACTGTCTGGAAATATGGCAAGAATGGGGCAGATGAAAATCCGTGCACAATCCGGCGCCAAATCCGGTTTCGGCGCGTGATTGTTCCGGGCGCCGCAGGAGCACCTCGCAACGATTCGCCATGACGCGCCGGTCAAAACTGCAAAGGAATAAGATTTGGTGCCCGAGGCGAGACTCGAACTCGCACGCCTTCCGTCATATCTGGATCGTGGGCATGTATGGCTTGCCACGAGGCGGGGAAGGGAAGTTGGATCGACTTTGATCCCATCTGGATCGACGTCGAAGCCGGGCACTATGGGACATGACGAGAACGGAAGGCGATCAAACCATGATTCTCTCAAAGCGTTTTACAAAACCGGATTTTGGCGACTTTCCCGCCGTCGGTCATATCGCGAAAACGTCAATGATTTCAATTTGGTGCCCGAGGCGAGACTCGAACTCGCATGCCTTGCGGCGGCGGATTTTGAATCCGCTGCGTCTACCATTCCGCCACTCGGGCCACCGGAACGCGGTCTAGCGCTCCGCCGGCGCCAAGACAAGAGCCTTGAACCGCTCAGAGTTCGGTGGCGCTGAACGTGTCACATGCGCCGATGGAGCCGCTCTGATATCCGGCCGCGAACCAGCGCTGGCGCTGCTCCGAGGTGCCATGCGTGAACGTGTGCGGCATCGGGCGCTGTCCGGCATTGCGTTGGAGCGTGTCGTCGCCGATCTGTTTCGCGGCATTCATGGCCTCGGCCACGTCGCCCGCTTCGATCGAGCCGAAGCGTTCGTTCGCATGCCGTGCCCAGACGCCCGAGAAGCAATCCGCCTGCAACTCGATCCGGACCGAGATCGCGTTCGACTCGGCCTCGCTCGACTGCTGGCGGATCCTGTTCGCCTCGCCGAGGATACCAAGCTCGTCCTGAACATGGTGGGCAATCTCGTGGGCCACCACGTAGGCGGCGGCGAAGTCGCCCCCGGCGCCAAGGCGCTGGGCCAGCGTGGCGAAGAAGTCGGTGTCGAGATAGGCCTTCTTGTCGAGCGGACAGTAGAAGGGCCCGGTCGCCCCCGATGCATTTCCGCAAGGCGACTGCGTCACTTGCTTGAAGAGAACGAGCGTCACCGGCTCGTAGGTCGCGCCAAGTTCCCGGGTAAAGATCTCGCCCCAGACATCCTCGGTATCGGCGAGCGTGACCGAGACGAAATCGGCCGCGCGCATGTCGGCCTCGGTCAGATCGACATTCTGGGTGCCGCCGATGGGCGCGCCCGTCAAGAGCGGCGTCACGTCGATGCCGAGGAAGTAACCGATCGCCAGCACCGCGAGCATCCCGCCAAGCCCCAGACCGCCGGCGCGGCCCGCGCTCATCCGGCGCCGGTCCTCGATGTTGCGACTGCCGCGACGTCCTTGCCACTTCATGCGAAAGCCCCCCGAAACGGCCTGTTACCACGAACGCCAAAACACTAACCTGTTATCGGCGACCCCGAAAGACCCGACGCGCTTGACGCCGGCCCAGCCGCATGGCCTAAGGGCGCGGGGCATTTCGGGCAGGTTTGGATGATCCGCGCACTCTACGACTGGACGATGCGGCTGGCCGACCATCCGCGCTCACTCAGGGCGCTCGGTGTCGTGTCCTTCGTGGAAAGCTCCTTCTTCCCGATCCCGCCCGACGTCCTGATGGTGCCGATGATCATCGCGCGTCCGTCTCGCGCCTGGGTGATCGCCACGGTGGCGCTCGTCACCTCGGTTCTCGGCGGCTTGCTCGGCTATCTCATCGGCGCGGTGCTCTGGGATGCGGTGGGCCAGCCGATCCTCGAATTCTACGGCAAGACCGACGCGGCGGACGACTTCGCGGCCCGCTTCAACGACTACGGCGCCTGGGCGGTGCTGATCGCGGGCATCACGCCGTTTCCCTTCAAGGTGATCACCATCATGTCGGGCTGGACCGGCCTGTCGCTGCCCATCTTCATCGCCTCGGCCATCGTCGCGCGCGGCATCCGCTTCTTCGTCGTCGCCGGTCTCTTGTGGCAATTCGGCGCGCCCATGCGCGATTTCATCGAGCGCCGGCTCGGACTTGTGTTCACGCTGTTCATGACCCTTCTGATCGGCGGATTTGCCCTGGTGAAGTACCTATGACGTCGCGCCGCCTCATCCTGCTTGTCGCCGGCGGGTCCGCCGCCCTGCTCCTCGGGGCGTTCTTCTTCCAAATGCTCGGTTACGCGCCCTGCAAGCTCTGCCTCTGGCAGCGCTGGCCGCATGGCGCGGCGATCCTCATCGGCGCCGCGATCATCGCCACCGGCTGGCGCGCGCTTGCCTGGGCAGGCGCGGCGGCGGCGGCGCTGACCGGCGGGATCGGGATCTACCACGCCGGCGTGGAACAGGGTTGGTGGCCCGGCCCCGATACCTGCACGTCCGGCGGCGACCTTGCCGGCTCGGCCGAGGATCTCCTGAACCAGATCATGGACGCGCCGCTCATCCGCTGCGACGAGATCGCCTGGAGTTTCGCCGGCCTCTCGATGGCCTCTTGGAACGCGATCCTCTCCTTCGCGCTCGTCGCGATCTGGATTGCCGCCGCCCGCCGCGCCTGACGGCGGGGCTCGCGCGGCCTAGCGCCGTCCGGCCCGGCGCGTGGACAGCAAAAGGCTCGTCTCGCTCGCCAGAACCCCCTCGTAACCGCGCACCTTCAGAAGCACCGCGTCCAACTCCTCCAGCGTCCGGGTGCCGAGTTCCGCGATCAGGTCCCAGCGGCCATTGGTCGAATGCACCGCCGTCACCTCCGGCAGGCCGGAAAGCCGCGCGATGATCCGCTCGGTTCCGCGCCCCTCGATCGCGATCATCATCAGCCCCCGCACCGGCATCGCCGTCACGTCGCCACGGGTGACGACGGTAAAGCCCTGGATCTCGCCGCGCGCCTGCAATCGCTCCATTCGCGCCGTCACTGTCGCCCGCGCGAGGCCGAGCTGCGCCGCGAGATCGGAGAAGGAGGCCCGCCCGTCGCGCCTGAGAGCAGCGATCAGGGCCTGATCGGTATCGTCCAGATCGCTCATTCTTCCCGCCGTTTTGTCAATTCACTTGCGCAATCTGATAATAGCGGCGCTTTCCTCCGGCGCAATCCGGCAAGAGACTCGTATCACCCGAATCCCGAACCGAGCAGACGAGCCATGACCCAGACCACGATCCTGATCGGCGCGCCGATCGACAGCGGCCAGAAACGCGAAGGTTGCCTGATGGGCCCCGCCGCCTACCGCGTCGCCGGGCTGGCGCAAAGCCTCGAGGCGCTTGGCCGGCCGGTCGCGGACTGGGGCGACGTGCCGCCGGCACCGTTCCGCGACGCCGCCTGCCCCAACCCGGCGGTCCATCACCTGAACGAGACCGTCGCCTGGACCGAGGCCCTTGCCGCCTGCGCGGAGGAGGCGATGGGCCAGGGCCTGCCGATCTTCCTCGGCGGGGACCATTCGCTCTCGCTCGGCTCGGTCGCCGGCGTCGCCGCCCATGCGGCGAAGGCGAGCCGGCCGCTCTTCGTCCTCTGGCTCGACGCCCATTCGGACTACCACACGCCGCTCACAACCCAGTCCGGCAACCTCCACGGCACGCCCGTCGCCTACATCGCCGGGCGCGGCGGCTTCGACGCCTTCCCGCCCTTCCCCGCGCCGGTCCCGGCCGAGCGGATCTGTCTCTACGGCATCCGCTCCGTCGACAGCGCCGAACATTCCGGCCTTCTCGAAAGCGACGCCACGATCTGCGATATGCGAGTCCTTGATGAGCGCGGCATCGTCGCCCCCTTGCGCGAATTCCTCGACCGGGTGCGCGCCGCGAACGGCTTTCTCCACGTCTCCCTCGACGTCGATTTTCTCGACCCCTCTATTGCGCCAGCCGTCGGCACCACAGTCCCCGGCGGCACCACCTTCCGCGAGGCGCATCTGGTGATGGAGCACTTGCACGAAAGCGGCCTCGTCACTTCGCTCGACCTCGTGGAGCTCAACCCCTTCCTCGACGAACGCGGTCGCACCGCCCGCCTGATGGTCGACCTCGTCGGCTCCCTGATGGGCCGCAAGGTCTTCGACCGCCCGACCCGGAGCTTTGGATAATGAGCCTAAACATCGTTCCTTTCGTTAGTGTCGACAACATGATGAAGCTCGTTCATCATCTTGGTCCCGAGCGCATGATGACCGAGATCGCGGCCTATATCGAGGCGGATTTCCGGCGCTGGGAGAGCTTCGACAAGACGCCGCGCGTCGCATCGCATTCCGATGTCGGCGTGATCGAACTCATGCCCACCTCGGACGGCGAGATGTACGGCTTCAAATATGTGAACGGTCATCCGAAGAACACCCGCGAGGGGCTTCAGACCGTCACCGCCTTCGGCCTTCTGGCCGAGGTCCAGACCGGCTACCCGATCCTCCTGACCGAGATGACGATCCTGACCGCGCTCCGCACCGCCGCAATGTCGGCGCTTGCCGCGAAACACCTCGCGCCCGAGGGGGCAACCACGATGGCGCTGATCGGAAACGGCGCGCAGGCGGAATTCCAGGCGCTGGCCTTCCGCGCGATCTGCGGCGTGACCCATGTCCGGCTTTACGATTCCGACCCCGCCGCCACCCGGAAATGCATAAGGAATCTCGCCGGTTCCGGTCTGACCCTCACCCCCTGCACGAGCGCGGAGGAGGCGATGGAAGGCGCCGAGATCATCACCACCTGTACCGCCGACAAGCAACTCGCCACGATTCTCACCGACAACATGGTCGGCCCCGGCACACATATCAACGCGGTCGGTGGCGACTGCCCCGGCAAGACCGAGCTGCACCACGACATCCTCCTGCGTTCCGCGATCTTCGTCGAATACCCGCCCCAGACCCGGATCGAGGGCGAGATCCAGCAACTCGCCCCCGACCACCCCGTCACCGAACTCTGGCAGGTCATCACCGGGCAGGCGGAGGGCCGCACCGATGCCCGCCAGATCACGCTTTTCGACAGCGTCGGCTTCGCGATCGAGGATTTCTCCGCGCTCCGCTACGTCCACGACCAGCTCAAGACCCTGCCCTACAGCGAACCCCTCGACATGATCGCCGACCCCGACGACCCGCGCGATCTTTACGGCATGCTCCTGCGCGCCAAGGCCAAGGCGGCCTGACGGCTCTTTCATCTTGCTCGAAATACCTCGGGGGTGCGGGGGCAGCGCCCCCGCCCGGCTCCAAACCCGCTTGCGCAGCGCGGGCCAAAACCCTATTCCCCGGCCATGACACACGCGCATCAACGCCTTCTCATCATCGACTTCGGCAGCCAGGTCACGCAACTCATCGCGCGCCGGCTGAGGGAATTGAACGTCTATTGCGAAATCCACCCCTTCAACCGAGTGGACGACGCCTTCCTGAAGGACTTCGCCCCGAAGGCGGTGATCTTCTCCGGTGGCCCCGCCTCGGTCTTCGCCGACGGCGCGCCGATGCCGCCCGCAAGCGTCTTCGACCTCGGCGTGCCGATCCTCGGCATCTGCTACGGCCAGCAGGTGATGATGCATCTCCTCGGCGGCAAGGTGGAGCGCGGCCACGGCACTGCCGAGTTCGGCCGCGCCTATGTCACCCCGGCTGACGACAAGCTCGCTATCCTCGACGGCTGGTTCGAGGGCGGCCGCGAGCAGGTCTGGATGAGCCACGGCGACCACGTCTCGAAGATCGCGCCGGGCTTTCAGGTCTACGGCACCTCGCCCAACGCGCCCTTCGCGATCACCGCCGACCCGAAGCGGCATTTCTACGCCGTCCAGTTCCATCCCGAAGTCCACCACACCCCTAAGGGCGCGAAGCTTTACGAGAACTTCGTGCGTCTTGCCGGATTCACCGGCGACTGGACGATGGGTGCCTACCGCGAGGACGCGATCGAGAAGATCCGCGCCCAGGTCGGCGACCAGAAGGTGATCTGCGGCCTGTCCGGCGGTGTCGACAGTTCCGTCGCCGCGGTCCTCATCCATGAGGCAATCGGCGACCAGCTCACTTGCGTCTTCGTCGATCACGGGCTTCTGCGCCTTGGCGAGGCGGAAGAAGTCGTGACCATGTTTCGCGACACCTACAACATCCCGCTGATCCATGCCGACGAAAGTGATCTCTTCCTTGGCGCGCTCGAAGGCGTCTCGGACCCGGAAGTGAAGCGCAAGACCATCGGCAAGCTCTTCATCGACGTCTTCCAGAAGCACGCTCACGAGGTCGGCGGCGCGACCTTCCTCGCGCAGGGCACGCTCTACCCGGACGTGATCGAAAGCGTCAGCTTCTCGGGCGGGCCCTCGGTCACGATCAAGTCGCACCACAATGTCGGCGGCCTGCCGGAGAAGATGGGCATGAAGCTTGTCGAACCCCTGCGGGAACTCTTCAAGGACGAGGTCCGCGCCCTTGGCTGCGAACTTGGCCTGCCGGACAAGTTCATCGGCCGCCACCCCTTCCCCGGCCCCGGCCTTGCCATCCGTTGCCCGGGCGAGATCACGCGCGAAAAGCTCGACATCCTGAGGAAGGCCGACGCGGTCTATATCGACCAGATCCGCAAGCACGGGCTTTACGACGAGATCTGGCAGGCCTTCGTGGCGATCCTGCCGGTCAGGACCGTGGGCGTCATGGGCGACTACCGCACCTATGACTATGCCTGCTCCCTGCGCGCGGTGACGAGTGTCGACGGCATGACGGCGGATTACTACCCCTTCACCCACGACTTTCTCGGCGAGACCGCGACGCGGATCATCAACGAGGTGCAGGGCATCAACCGGGTGATGTACGATGTGACATCGAAGCCCCCCGGCACGATCGAGATGGAGTAATTCTTTCCGCGCGGCGCCGGCGTCACGGCGCCGCGTCGCGCCACCTTCGCGGCCCACCCGGCGCCCGCGCCCGAGGTGGATTCGCGGCGGTTGCCCCTACTCCCGGCGGCACGGTCCCGCTTGTTGCCCGTTCCCTTCTGTCGCTCTTACCCGGATCGCCGCGCCGGGTCTGGAATACCGCCACTGCGGTATCCGGACCTTCGTGCTAGACTGCCCCCATTCCATATCTATCTTTTGCGTTTTCGTGTTTCACGCGCCAGCTTCGGCGCCCTTCAATTTCGAAGAGGTGAATTCATGGGCGACAGCATTCGGGATCGTTTTGATCTTCTGACCGAAAACCTCCTCGCGGACGGCAACCTCAAGGTCAAGTATCTCTTCACGTCGATCATCGACATGGAGGTGACCCAGGCGATCCAGTACAAGGACGCGCACCGCCACCTGACCGACCCGGCCGACCGTCAACCCGACAATGCCGTGCCCCTGGTGCGCGGCAAGCCGGCCTGGGTCCGGGTCTATGTGACGAGTTATTTCGGTCCGGCGGAGGTTCTGCGAGGGCATCTCAAGATCGCGCGGAGCATCGGCTGGCTTCCGGTCTTCCACGATGTCGCGACCCTCGCGGCGCAGGCGCCGGGCATCGTGACGACCGCGCATGACAGCTACGCGACCGAGCGCTCGACCCTCGGCACGACGCTGAATTTCATCATCCCGGCCGACCAGATGCACGGGAACCTGAGGCTGACGGCGGAAATCTGGCGCGACGGGACCAGCGCCGCCTCGGTCATCGACAGCCATCAGATCTCGGTGTCGGCGAACCTCGATCAGACCTTGGCGATCCGGGGCGTCTTGATCGCCTATAACGGACCGAACGCTGCCGGTACGGCGACGCTCAATCTGGCCGCGCCGACGCTGGCCAACCTTGCGACCACGGCGGCCTGGTCGCTGACGACGATGCCGGTCAACGCGCAAGGGCAATTCTCAAGCGCCGGCACGATCAACTGGGGCACGCCCCTGACCGGCATGGCCCTGTCGCCCGGCGGCTGTTCGCAGCAGTGGCTCGACCTCAACGCGGCCATCGCGCAGGTCCGCACGAATGACGGCAACCGCACTGATGTCATCTACTACGGGCTTTTGCCGAACGGCATTCCGATCGCCAATGTCGGCGGTTGCGCGTCGAGCGGGGTGACCAGCGGCCGTGTCGGCAATGGTGTGACCATGGCCCACGAGGTCGGGCATGCCTGCGGGTTGCCGCATGCGCCCTGCGGAACGCCGGGGGATCCGAACTATCCGGCCTATGAACCCTATGACCCGGCCGGGGTGCCGATGGCGTCCATCGGGGAATACGGTCTCGATATCAACGACGGCACGATCCGTCTCCCGAGCCGCAAAGACCTGATGTCCTATTGCGGCGGCGACTGGTTTTCCCTCTACAATTACCAGCGGCTTTTCGACAATGTCCGGCTCAACCCGGTCTGGCACCGGTTCCGGTTCCGCATCCCGGAACTCGTCGATCCGTTCCTCTGGCCGTGGGAATACCTGCCCGATCCGCCGCCGCCTTGGCTGACCCAGGACTGGAGACAGATCGTGACCGAATCCCTCGTCTCCGTCATCGCGGTCGTGGGGCCCGGCAACCGCATCGACGTCAAGTGCGTGATGAGGCTCGAAACCACCTCGCGGATCGACGGGGCCGTCACGGCATCAGGCTATGCGCTGCAGATGATCGGCGGGAACGGAACCGTCGTCGCTGAGGTGCCGCTCATGCGCCTGCCCTCTCAGGGCTGCGGCTGTGGCGGCAAGGGCGATTGCGGCTGCGACGGAGGCGGCGGCGCCAGCGACGAACGTGGCCCCTTCCTTGCGCAAGGCTTCCTGCCGGACCGCGAACCGGGCGAGGCGCTGCGCATTGTCAGATACGATGGCGACGCGACGGAACCGCGCGAGATCTGGGTGCGGAAGGCGACCAAGGCGCCGCCCAGGATCGCTGCCTTCGACGTGGCCCTCGACGGCGAGGCCGGACGGGCGAAGTGGAAAGCCGAAGGCGGCGGAGAGCAGCCGCTCGATTTCGCGATCCAGGTCTCCAAGGATGACGGCCGGTCGTGGAACAACCTCGCCGCCGGGCTCAAGGATCGCGATCTGTCGTTCGATGCAACCGGCCTTCCCGCTGGCGAGCTGACATTCCGGCTGCTGGCCCATGACGGCTTCTTTACCGCCAAGGCCACGACCGGGCCGATCAGGATGCGGGAACGGGCGCCGGGCCTCGCGATCCTTCACCCGCGTGAGGGTTCGGCCATCGCCGCTGGTGTGCCGATGCGGCTCTGGGCTGCTGTCGATCAGAGAAACGGCCTGCCCATTGAACCCGCGGCGTGCCGCTGGTCTCTGGACGGCAAGGAGGCGGGAACGGGTTCCGATACCTATGTCACCGCCCCCGCACCCGGACGCCACACCGCCACGGTCAACGTCAAGACGAAGGCGGGGACCGCGAAGGCGACGGTGGCGTTCGAAACCTATCCCGATGACGACGCCCCGCGCTGAGGGGTCGCGGATCGCGTGCGAACGACTGAGGGGGCGCGTGGAACGGCGCCCCCTCGATTTTCCACCGCCCGCGAATGCGGATTCTCCGCGTCTCCGCCGCCCGGGACTTCCCAGACGGCCCGCCCCGCCCTATTCTCGCCGCCATGCCACGCGTGATCCTTTCTGGCTTCCTACGCTGCCGGACCCTCGAAGAGGCCGACCGGGTCTCCGTCCTGCTGCCCGAGCATATCCGCCTGACCCGCGCCGAGCCGGGCTGTCTTAGGTTCGAGGTTCTGCGGTCGCATTCCGATCCGACCTGCTTTGCCGTCACCGAAGCCTTCCGCGACCGGGAGGCATTCGAGACCCATCAGGCCCGTGCCGCAGGCACGATCTGGGCGCGCGCCACCAAGGGAATTCCGCGGGAATACGAGATCAGGGACGAAGCCGGTTAAGGCGTTTCGGATCTACCTCGCACCGGCTTCCGGACGATTCCCCCGCAATCTCCACGACGCGGAACTCCAACGCCAGCCGGGACCGCCTCAGCTGCCGAGGATCGCCAGGACATATCCCTTCGTCTCGGCGTAAGGCGGGACACCGCCATGCTTTTCGACCGCCTCGGGCCCGGCATTGTATGCCGCGAGCGCAAGCTTCCAGTCCCCAAAGCGGTCGTACATCATCCGCAGGTATTTCGCCCCGCCGTTGAGATTGTCGTTGGGATCCGTCGCGTTGACGCCGAGCCGCCGCGCGGTCGCCGGCATCAGCTGTGCAAGCCCCGTCGCCCCCTTGTGAGAGACTGCCTGCGGGTTCCAGCCGCTTTCCTGCTGGACGAGACGCAGGAACAGATCCTCCGGCACCCCGTGCCGCCGCGCCGCGTCCTTCGCGGCGTCGAGGTAAAGCCCCCGGTAACGTCCCGAATAGCTCGGGATCGCCACGGGCACCGCACCCGACTTGCCGTGCGGCGTGAGTTTCACCGAGGCCGAATACTGGGTCGCCGCCCGGGTATCGAGAACAGCCGTCTGCTTGCGGAACATCGCGAGCCGTGACGATGAGGCGTTGCCGAAGACAAGCCCCTCGGCCCGCACAGCCTCCACTTCGCCTCCCGTCACAAGCGTGACGGCAAGGAATGCAACCTTCGAAAATCGCATCGGTCCCCCGCCCAATTTCCCGCGCGCGACTATACCGAAGTTTTCGGCGCGGGCCAGCACGAACCCAGATCGGTTACCTCAACCAGAGGCGGTTGCGACCTCGGGCCGCACAAGCGGTCCACCAAGCAGTTCCTCGATCAGCAGGTTGACGAGCTGCCCGCGCCCCGGAACCCCGGCCTTGCGGTAGATCGCATTCAGATGGGTCTTGACCGTCCCCTCGGCCGACCCGCGCAGCGCGGCGATCTCGGCGATGGAGAACCCCTTGATGGTGAAGGCGGCGACATCCGCCTCTGACGGGGTCAGGCGCCATTCCTCGAAATAGTCCTCCATCACCTCGTGCAACGCGCCCGAGGCGGCGGAGAGCGCCCGCTCGGCATGGGCCTGCCGGCGCAGGAGCCGGACAAGATAGGTGCCTTCGAAAACGACCCCGGCGACAAGACCGAGATTGGCGAGGATCTCCATCACGAGATGCGGGCGTACCCACATCGAGGCTGGCTCCTCGATGAGATCGCCGAAAAGATCGAACATGAAAAACGCCGCGCAGAACCCCTGCACGAGCATCAACACCAGGACCGCCGAGACCTTCGTTCGTTCCGGTCGTTTCGTTCGGATCATCCCTTGTCCCCTGCTTCCGGCATCGACTTGTAGCCGGTCAGCATGGATTTCGGAAGATTGATCCCAAGCCGCCGGCTTTCGAAGATCACGGCGGCGATATGGGCGGCGATCGACAGTTCCGCCCAGGTCACGGCAACCTCGTGCAATTCCTCGACCCAGCCGACACCGAACCAGGTCAGCGTCGTCATCATGTAACCGGTGAGGCCGATGACGAGAATCGAAGCCATGAGATTGTAGATCATCAGCGCGCCGAGCGGCGAATGCCCGATATGGGCGTGGCGCCGTCCGGTCGCCATTTCACGCATCTGCCGGATGGCGCCCGAGAGCGAGGGCGGGAAGTCCGCGAACCGCGCGTGGCGGGTGCCGGTCAGGCCCCAGAGAATGCGCAGCCCGATCAGGGCGACGACCGCGTAGCCAACGATTTCGTGCAGCTTGCCTTCGGCATCTGTGAAGATCGCATTGGCAGTGAACCCCGCCACAAGCGACCAGTGAAAGGCCCGGACGACCGGATCCCAGACTTTGACCTTGGCCATCGCGGCACATCCTTCGCGTTCAGAGGGACCGGCCGCAAGATCTCACCGCCGGCCATACGTGGCTCAGCCTTCTTCCTTGGTCCGCACGACCTTCAGCTCGGCGTCGAGGTAGATTTCGTACATCTTGCCGTCCTTCACAGCGTAGACCTCGATCATCCCGTCTTCATCGTCGATCTTGCGAACGTCGTAGCCCTGAGCCGTCAGGTCGGCGGCGATCTTTTCCTGTGTGGCGGCGTCCGGCGTCGATCCGGCAAGGGCTGGAAGGACGAGGCCGAGGATCAGCGCGGCGGCGGTCGCGAGGGTCTTCTTCGGTGTCATGTCGCATCTCTCTCCATGAGCCGGGGCGGGTTGCGCCGGCTTCCGGGCGTCGAAGTGCAATGCCAGGCGCTGCCTGCCCATCCGTCCGCGGGCACAGATACGGGCCTGCCGGAGGTCTGCAACCGGAGTTGGAGGCCCTGATCCGGACGTGAATTATCGTAATCTTAATCATGAGTGCTTTTCTTGACCGGAACCGAATGGTCTAACGGGGGCCAATTGGAATCGCGACGAGGAGGTCCGCATGGCGGGGTCAGTGAACAAGGTCATTCTGGTCGGAAATCTCGGCCGCGATCCGGAAGTGCGGTCGTTCCAGAATGGCGGCAAGGTCTGCAACCTGCGGATCGCCACGTCCGAGACCTGGCGCGACCGCAATACCGGAGAGCGCAAGGACCGGACCGAATGGCATTCGGTCGCGATCTTTCAGGAAGGTCTGGTGAAGGTCGCGGAACAGTACCTGCGCAAGGGCTCCAAGGTCTATATCGAGGGGCAGTTGCAGACCCGAAAATGGCAGGACCAGAACGGTCAGGACCGCTATTCGACCGAAGTGGTACTTCAGGGCTTCAATGGCACACTGGTGATGCTCGATGGCCGCGATGGCGGTTCGGGCGGTGGCGGCGGCGGCTTCGACGACGACCGCTCCGGGGGCGGCTACGGTGGTGGTGGCTCGGGCGGCGGCTACGGCGGCGGATCGAGCAGCAGCGGCGGCGGCAGGCCGGATCTCGACGACGAAATCCCGTTCTGAACGAAGCTCACGGACAAAAATCAGGGGCGCAGCGTCACGGCCGCGCCCTTCTTTCTGCACGACACCGACGGGCCACCGCTCCGATCACCGCGCGCGGAGCGCATCCTCAAGAACCGCGCGCACGGTCACCGTATCGACATCGGTCGCGACGAAGGCATCGCCGATGCCACGGGCGAGGATGAAGCGCAGCTTGCCGTCGAGCACCTTCTTGTCCTGCGCCATAAGCGCCATCAGCGCCTCCGCCCCCGGAAGATCGCCCGGGATATCGGCCAGATCCACCTTCATTCCCATCGCCTGCAGATGCGCCCGCACCCGGCTCGGCGCTTCCTGGCTGCACAGGCCGAGCCGCTGGGACAGTTCGAACGCCAGCGCACAGCCGATCGCCACGCCCTCGCCGTGGAGCAGTCGGTCGGAATAGCCGGTCGCGGATTCAAGCGCATGGCAGAAGGTGTGGCCAAGGTTCAGAAGCGCGCGGTCGCCCTCCTCGGTCTCGTCGCGTTCGACGATCCGGGCCTTCATCTCGACCGAACGGCGCACGGCAAACTGCCGCGCCTCCCGGTCGCCGGCGGCAAGCGCCGGGCCGTTCACCTCGAGCCAGTCGAAGAAGTCCGCATCGCCCAGAAGCCCGTATTTCACCACCTCGCCGTAGCCCGACAGGAAATCGCGCGCCGGCAACGTGTCGAGGACACCGATATCGGCCAGCACCAGGGCGGGCTGATGGAACGCGCCGATCAGGTTCTTGCCGTGGACCGAGTTGATGCCGGTCTTGCCGCCGACGGAGCTGTCGACCTGCGCCAGAAGCGTCGTCGGGACCTGCACGAAGCGGACCCCGCGCCTGAGGACAGCGGCCGCGAATCCCGCGAGATCACCGATGACGCCGCCGCCAAGGGCGATCACGATGTCGCGCCGCTCTACCTTCTCGGCCAGAAGCCAGTCGACGGCACGCGAGAACTGCCGCCAGCCCTTCGTCGCCTCGCCCGCCGGCAGCGCGAGCGCGGTCATCTCGATATCGCCAAGCCCCGCTCGAAGCGCGTCGAGATGGATCGCCGCGACCGTCTCGTCGGTCACGACGGCCACCCGGCGGCGGCGGAGAAGCGGGGCGATTTCGGCCCCCGCGCGGGCCAGAAGCCCGGCCCCGATCCGCACGTCATAGCTCCGCGCGCCAAGCGCCACCCGGACGCTGTCGGTCTTTTGCGTCATGTCGTCTCCAGAATGTCCGGCCTGAGTGAGAGTGCCTCGATGACCTCTTCGGCCATCTCCTCGACCGAGTAATGGGGTCGCGCCTCGACCGTGATCTCCGCCTTGGCATAGATCCCTTCGCGCGCATTCAGGAGGTTGGCGAGCGTCGCTTTGGGATCAGCGGTCCTGAGCAGCGGCCGTGTCGTCTTGTGCCGGACCCGCTGCCACAGAAGGTCGAGGTCCGCCTTCAGCCAGACGGCGACACCCCGGGCCGCGATCTGCGTCCGATTGCCCTCGGAAAGGAACGCGCCGCCGCCGGTCGAGAGGATGCAGGGACGCCCCCCCAGCAGACGCGCCAGCACCTCGGCCTCCCGCGCGCGAAAGAACGCCTCTCCGTCGCGCTGGAAGATGTCCGCGACGGTCATGTTGGCGGCGCGCTCGATCTCATCGTCGGAATCGACGAAATCGACGCCGAGCATCCGGGCGAGCGCGTTGCCGACCGCCGTCTTGCCGGCGCCCATCATGCCGATCAGAACAACCGTCTTTTTCAACCTGCGCCCCAAACGCTTCTTTCCTGCTTCATCTTCATGCGGCCTCCGCGCGCTTCCGGTGTCGGCACGGCGGCCTCCTGCCCATGCTTCAACTTTCTGCCCTGAATGGCGTGAACTCGCGATAAATGCCATATATAATCTGGGCGTTCGCGCCGCGTTGCACGAACGAAGGCGAACCTGACCCGTCCGAGGCAGGGGCAGGACGACAAGAACGAACAAGAATACGGCAGGACCATATGTTGCGCATTCTCAAGATCCTTTTCATTCTCGCGCTGCTCGGCTTTGCCGGATTGGCGGGATATGCTTATCTTGGCGACATGAACCCCGATAGGGTCGAGATGTCGGAACCGGTTGAACTGAATGTCGACAGGTAGGACGGGCGCCCTTCTGCCCGCACTTCTTTTCGCCGCCACGGGGCTTCATGCCGAATCCCACGGTAAGGAGCCGCTTTCGGCGATAGACTGGCTTTCCAGATCCGTCGCAACGCCGACCGCGATGCCGTTGCCGCCCTCGGTGACGATGGAGCCGCCGGTGGCTTCGGGCATCACCCGCGATCCGATCACGGTCATGCCGCTCGACGCCCCGTCGCTCGACGCGATCGGGCTTCTGCCGGTGTCCACGACCGGATTGCCGCGCGATCTCTGGGGCACCACCGCCTCGTCCGAGCTGGCGCGGCTGATCCGGGCCGAGCGGATCGACGCGCTGCCGGCGATCCAGAGGCTTCTCTACACGCTCCTGCTGGCCGAGCTTGCCCCGCCGGTCGATTCTGACATGCGCGGAGAGCTGTTCCTCGCGCGGATCGACAAGCTCCTCGATCTCGGCGCGCTGGACCCCGCACTCGCCCTTTTGGAGCAGGTGGAGACGCCGCAGGCCGAACCGTTCCGTCGCTGGTTCGACATCGCCCTTCTGACCGGGCAGGAGGATCGCGCCTGCGAGGTGATGAGGCAAACCCCCGATATCGCGCCGACCTTTCCGGCCCGTGTCTTCTGCCTCGCGCGCGGCGGCGACTGGAACGCCGCCGCCCTGTCGCTTAGGACCGGCGAGACGCTGGGCTATATCGACGCCGACATGTCGGCGCTTCTCGAACGCTTCCTCGACCCCGAACTGTTCGAGGGCGAGGACGACCTGCCGATGCCGGCCCGCCCCTCGCCCCTCGTCCTGAGGCTGATGGAAGCGATCGGCCAGCCGTTGCCGACAACGACGCTGCCGGTGGCTTTCGCGCAGGCCGACCTGCGCTCCAATGCCGGCTGGAAGTCGCGGCTCGAGGCCGGCGAGCGCCTGGCGCGCAGCGGCGCGATCGAACCGAACCGGCTCCTCGGTCTTTACACCGAGCGAAAGGCGGCGGCCTCCGGCGGGGTGTGGGAACGGGTTTCGGCCATCCAGGCGCTCGACAAGGCCCTTGCCGGCGGCGGCCCCGATGCCATCGCCCGCGCCTTGCCGGCCGCCTGGCAGAGGATGACGGAGGTGGAGCTGGAAGTGCCGTTCGCCGCACTCTACGGGCGTCGGGTGTCGGCGCTAGACCTGCCCGGCGCGACCGGCGCGCTCGCCTTCCGCATCGGTCTTCTCTCCGACGACTACGAGGCGGTCGCGCGCGGCAGAACGCCGGTCGATCCCGAGGAACGGTTCCTGATCGGACTGGCCACCGGCCAAAGCGCCGGCACCACCCCGACCGATCAGATGGGCGCCGCGATCCACGCGGCTTTCGCGGGGCCATCCGGGCTCCCGCGCGACCTCGCCGCCCTCTTCGCGGAGAAGCGCCTCGGCGAAGCCCTGCTTCTGACCATCGACAGGATCACCGAAGGCACGCGCGGCGAACTCAGGAACATCACCGACGGGCTGCGGCTTCTCCGTCAGGCCGGGGTCGAATCGACGGCGCGGCGGACGGCGCTGGAACTCGTCCTTCTCGAACGGCGAGGCTGAGGCGATGGCGGCGGCGCGGTGGATCTCGGCCTTCCTTGAAGCGCAGGCGGCAGAGCTTGATGCGGCCCGCAACACGCTACTCGCCTATGGCCGCGACCTGAAGGATTTCGCCGGCTGGCTGGAGCGGAGGTCGAAGGATTTTGCCGGCGTGGCGCGGGCCGATGTCGAGACCTACCTCGTCGCCTGCGAGGCCGAGGGCCTGTCGCGCGCCACCCGCGCGCGCAGGCTGTCCGCGATCCGGCAGCTTTACCGGTTCGCCTACGAGGAAGGCTGGCGCGGCGACAATCCCGCGATCCAGATTGCCGGACCCGGCCGCGCGAAGCGTCTGCCGAAGGTCCTGAGCGTCGAGGAGGTCGACCGGTTACTGGCGGCAAGCCGGGAAAGCGGTCGCGGCACCTTCGACCGGCTGCGCAATATCTGCCTGATGGAACTCCTTTACGCGACCGGCATGCGGGTCAGCGAGCTTGTCAGCCTTCCAGTCGCTGCCGCTCGCGGCGATCCGAGGATGCTGATGGTGAAGGGCAAGGGCGGAAAGGAACGGATGGTGCCGCTGTCCTCCCCTGCCCGCGCGGCGCTGGCCGAGTGGCTCGCCGCCCGCGATGCCGCCGAGGACGCGGCGCGGGCGAAGGCGCAGATTCCGCCGGGCCGCCACCTCTTCCCCGCGCGCGGACGCGACGGGCACATGACCCGGCAGGCATTTCACGGCCTCCTGAAGGAACTCGCCATATCCGCCGGAATCGCGCCCGACCGGGTCACGCCGCATGTCCTCCGCCACGCCTTCGCGACCCATCTTCTGGCCGGCGGCGCCGATCTGAGGGTCATCCAGACGCTCCTCGGCCACGCCGATGTCTCGACGACCGAGATCTATACCCATGTCCTCGACGAACGGTTGCGCGCGCTCGTCCTCGACCATCATCCGCTGGCGCGTACCGACCGCTGACGCGAGGCCCCCACGGTCTCTTGAAGGCGGAACGCGGCTCGCCCATAAACGGCTGAGATCGAAAGGACGGACCCGATGACCAGTACCGGCATTCTAGACAGCGCATTCTGGCTGACGGCGGGCGCGATCCTTGCGCTCCTCCTGCTGTCGGCCTTCTTCTCGGGCTCCGAAACCGCCTTGACGGCAGCATCGCGCGGCAAGCTCAGGGCGCAGGCCGACAAGGGCAATCGCGGGGCCGAAACGGCGCTCAAGGTGACCGAAGACGGCGAAAAGTTGATCGGCGCGATCCTTCTGGGCAACAACGTCGCCAACATCCTTTCGGCGGCGCTCGCGACCGCGCTCTTCTCGCGTCTCTTCGGTGCCAACGGGGTGGCGGTGGCGACGCTGGTGATGACCGCGCTCGTCCTCGTCTTCGCCGAGGTGCTGCCGAAGACCTATGCGATCACCGCGCCCGAAACCGCGGCGGCCCGGGTGGCGCGGCCGATCCGCCTCCTGATCCTCGTCCTTACGCCGATCGTCACGCTGGTGCGGATGATCGTGCGCCTGCTCCTGATGGTCTTCGGCGTCCGGACCGATCCCGACAGCCACATCCTCAGCTTCCGCGAGGAGATCGTGGGCGCGCTGGCGCTCGGCCATTCCGAGGGCGCGGTGATGAAGGAGGACCGCGACCGCCTTCTCGGCGCCCTCGACCTCTCGGACCGCACGGTCGAGGAGGTCATGCGGCACCGGAGCCAGATCGAGATGCTCGACGTCGCCGCGCGCCCCGACGAACTGATCTCTCGCGTGCTCGCCTCGCCGCATTCGCGCTTGCCGCTCTATAGGGGCGAGCGGGAGAACATCGTCGGCGTGATCCATGCCAAGGATCTTCTGCGCGCCGTGGAACGCTTTCTGCGCACCGGCGACGGCCAACTCGACTCCGTCAGCGACCTCGACATCCTGAGCGTCGCCAAACCGCCCTACTTCGTACCCGAGACGACGCCCCTCGACGAGCAGATGCGCGAATTCCTCAGGCGGCGCACCCATTTCGCGCTGGTCGTCGACGAATACGGCGATCTTCGCGGATTGATCACGCTCGAGGACATCATCGAAGAGATCGTGGGCGAGATCACCGACGAATTCGACATCGACGCCGAGCATCCGCTGAAGCGGACCGAGGCGGGCGATTGCATCGTCGACGGCGCGATGACGATCCGCGACCTCAACCGCGCGACCGACTGGGCGCTGCCGGATGACGAGGCCAACACGATCGCCGGCCTTGTCATCCACGAAGCGCAGATGATCCCCGCCGAAGGCCAGGTCTTCTCGTTCCACGGCTTCCGGTTCGAGGTCCTCAGCCGCAAGGAAAACCGCATCACGCGGATGAAGATCCGCCCGCTCTGACCCGGTTTAGACGATATTGATATCGTCGTTGAAGAGGTTGAGCGATCCAATGCCGGCGAGCGTGACGACATCGCCGCCGCCGAAGTCGAAGACCGCATTGCCACCGAGGATCGACCCGTAGGTCGAGATCACCTGCGCCACGCTCAGCCCGCCGCCCCAGAGCGCGTCGTCGAGAACCAGCGTGTCGACATTGTCGGCGAAGTCGGTCACGCGGTCTTGGCCATAACCCGCGCGAAAAACGAAGCGATCCGCGCCGATGCCACCCCTCAGGACATCGTTGCCCGCTCCGCCATCAAACAGATCGTTGCCGCCGCCGCCATTGATCGTGTCGTTGCCGGCGCCGCCATAGACCGTGTCCCGGCCGTGGATGTCGTTCTGGGCGTTGTCGTTGAAGACATCGTTGCCGTCTCCGAGCCAGGCCTTGTCGCGGCCATTGCCGCCGGCCACCACGTCGTTGCCGGCCCCGGCATAGATCGTATCGTACTGGTTGCCGCCGTTGATCGTGTCGTTGCCGAAGCCGCCGGCGATCCAGTCCTCGCCGTCCTCGCCGTTGAAGACATCGTTGCCGCCGCCGCCATTGATCGTATCACGGCCCGCCCCGGCATTCACCGTGTCCCAGCCGTGGATGTCGTTCTGCGCATTGTCGTTGAAGATGTCGTCGCCGGTGCCGAGCCAGACCTTGTCCCGCCCGTTGCCGCCGGCCACGACGTCATTGCCATCGCCGCCATAGATCGTGTCGTACTGATCCCCGCCGAAGATCGTGTCGTTGCCGGAATGGCCCGCAATCCAGTCCGCCCCCGCAGCGCCGTCGATCCGGTCCGCGCCGGCATTGCCGCCCAGCACGTTGTCCCCGCGGTTGCCGGTCAGCCGGTTGTCCGCGCCGTTTCCCGTCAGCGACAGGTTGGCGACCCCCAGAAGCTCCGCATCCGCGACGCCCGAGACCAGCGTCAGATCGCCCGAGGTCCGGAACAGCGTGCCGTCGACGAGGTCGAGCTTCACGTTGCCGGCCGAAAGGTCCACCGTCACCACCGAGGCCGGGCCGACCTGCGGCGTCACCGTGACGCTGACCCCCGCGGCCGGCGCCAGCTTCAGCGCGTAGCCCCCCGCCGCCGCCGTCGAGGTCGCAGTCGCCCCGATCGCGAACCCGACCCCCGAAACCCCCTCGCCGATCGAGTAGAAATCATCCCGGTCCGTGTCGTTGTAGGAAACGCCCGTCAGGAAAACGTCAGAGCCGGATTTCGCAAAATTCTGCGTTACCATCGAGGCGTTGTAAGATGTCCCCCCGCTGGTGAAGATTCCCGTTTCCTGTGCGATGCCGATTTCCCGGAACGTGCCGCCGAGAATATTGATCCGATGTCCCGGGCTGAGAAAGAGGGACTTGTGCTGCGACGCGATTGCGCTTGCGGGGTCGAGCGTGCCGGTGGTCCCCAGCCAGGAAATGTTCTCGCCCCAGGTCCAACTTCCGCTGAAGACATAGCCCGCAGCCGCCATCCGGTCGCCGGGTGTACTGTTGCCGGTGCCGGTATGGCTGAATGCATCCGCCGCAAGCATCCACAGCGAATGGCCCGAGGCCGCATCCTCCAGCAGGTCGTTTGGCGCGAGAACCTGCTTGGCGCTCGGATCGATCGTCCCTGCCGCCAATCCGGCATTGAGACCAATGCCGTAACGCGCCGCTTCCCCGGCCGGATCGAGCCTTGCCCGATTGACGAGTTCAAGCATGTACTGCTCGGCGGCGCTCCGCGTCATCGTGATGGCTCCTCAAATCCGGGCTATGCGCCGGCGAGAGTTAAGCGCCGCCGGGCAGGTGTCTTGCCTGGCACCCTATTCAAGCAGGAAAATGGCTATTCAGAGGCAGCCCGAGCGCCCCGTTGCACTCCGCCGGTCTGCGGCCGTCACGGCGGCGGAAACGCGCCGAAAACGAGCAGTTACCGAGACTTGAAAAGCGAGCCAAGAATCCCCCGGACGATCGCCTGGCCGGTCTTGGTGCCAAGCTGACGCGCAAGGCTCTTGCCGAAGGACGTGGCGATGCTGTCGGAACGCGACGAACGCCGCGACGAGGAGCGTTTGGCCTCGCGCCCGTCATAGCGGCGCGCCGCCTTCAGTTCCCGTTCCTCTTCCTTCAACCGCTCTTCTTCGGCTTCGGCCTTCGCGGCGGCCGCGGCGGCCTCCTCCGCACGGGCCTGAAGACGTTCGAAGGCGGACTCGCGGTCGACGACGGTATCGTATTTGTACCCCAGCCCGGTCGCCGCGATGGCGGCGCGGCGTTCATCAGGCGTGATCGGGCCAAGTTGGCTCGCCGGGGGCCGCACCAGCGTCCGCTCGACCATGCCGGGCACACCCTTGGCTTCGAGGAAGGAGGTGACCGCCTCGCCGGTTCCGACCTCCTTGATCGCCGTCTCGGTGTCGAAGGCCGGGTTCGCGCGGTAGTTCTCGGCGGCGCGGGAAAGGTCTTTCTGGTCCTTCGCGGTGAAGGCGCGGAGCGCGTGCTGCACCCGGTTGCCGAGTTGGCCGAGGATGTCGTCGGGCACATCGGCGGGGTTCTGGGTAATGAAATAGACGCCCACGCCCTTCGACCGGATCAACCGCGCCACCTGCTCGACCTTGTCGACCAACGCTTTCGGCGCATCGTCGAAAAGCAGATGCGCCTCGTCGAAGAAGAAGACGAACTTGGGCTTGTCGGGGTCGCCGACCTCCGGCAGTTCCTCGAAAAGCTCCGAGAGGAGCCAGAGAAGGAAGGTCGCGTAGAGCCGGGGCGAGGACATCAACTTGTCGGCGGCGAGGATGTTCACCTGGCCCCGCCCGTCCGGCGCGAGCCGCATCAGGTCGGCAAGCTCCAGCGCCGGCTCGCCGAAAAGCCGGGTGCCGCCCTGGTTTTCAAGGACGAGAAGCTGGCGCTGGATCGCGCCCACGGTCGCGGGCGCCACGTTGCCGTAGCGCAAACCGATCTCCGCCGCGTTCTGGCCGATCCACACCAGCATCGCCTGCAGGTCCTTCAGGTCGAGAAGCGGCAGCCCTTCCTCGTCCGCAAGCCGGAAGGCGATGTTGAGGACCCCCTCCTGCGGTTCGCTGAGGTTCATCAGCCGTGACAGCAGCAGCGGCCCCATCTCGGTCACGGTTGTCCGGATCGGATGGCCCTGTTCGCCGAAGAGGTCCCAGAACGCGACCGGAAACGCCTGATAGGCCAGATCGTAGCCGATCGTCGCACAGCGCTTCATGAACGCCTCGTGAAGCTTCGCTCCGGTCGATCCGGCGACGGCCAGGCCGGCCAGATCGCCCTTCACGTCCGAAAGGAAGACCGGCACGCCGGCGGCGGAGAACCCCTCGGCCAGGATCTGGAGCGTCACGGTCTTGCCCGTCCCCGTCGCCCCGGCGATCAGCCCGTGCCGGTTGCCGTATTTCAGCAATAGCTCCTGCGGCAGCGCGTACCCCTCGCCGCCACCCCCGACAAAAATCCCGCCGTCCGTCAGCACAACAACCCCCGTCACATCACTCGTTGCGCCGACAGAATACATTCTTAACCCCGCCATGCCAGAGTCGAATGCATCCAGCCGCGGGTCCACTTCGGCCGGGTGAGACTTCCTCCCTGTCAGGCCGGCCGCGCCATCAAGCGCGGTTTTTTTGTGCAAAATCAATTTCGTGGAAGGTGCGATTTTTCCGGTTGACGCAATGGGCGGAACTGAATAGCGTTCGCTGCAATGACTAAGTCGGCCTGTCCGACAGGGAGCAAGATCAAGGAAAAGGGCCCCGTGCGGGGCCCTTTTTTCTTGTGTGTCCGGAACCCGCTTGGCGGAAAGCCGCTGCCTGGCGAAATCTCCGCTTTCGTCGCTGACACTCTCCCGGCGGCATGTTAAAGCCATGCCCGAAATCCCCATGGATGAACGGAAAGAACCCATGCCTGCACCGACCAGATCGCTGATCCTGATCCTGGCCCTCGCCGCGGCCACGCCGGCCCTGGCGCAGGAGACGACAGCACCCGCAGCCCCGGACACCGCGGCGACGGCACCGGCCGACGTGACCGCCGCAACGAACGGTGTCGGTGAGCCCTATGTCGCCGAAACCTTCGACGCCTGGCAGCTGCGCTGCGTGCGGACCGAGGACGGATCGGACCCCTGCCAGCTCTACCAGCTTCTGAAGGACAAGGAGACCGACAAGCCGATCTCCGAGATCAGCATCGTGGCGCTTCCGGACGGCGGCGAGGCGGTGGCGGGCGCGACGGTCATCACGCCGCTCGAAACGCTTTTGACCCAGCAGCTCAACATCACGGTCGATGGCGGCGCCACCAAACGCTATCCCTTCACCTTCTGCGCCGATGTCGGCTGCGTCGCCCGCGTCGGCTTCACCACGGAGGACATCGACAGCTTCCGCAAGGGCAAGATCGCCAGGATCTCGGTCGTGCCGGTGGCGGACCCGACGCGGACCGTGGATGTGGACATCTCGCTCAAGGGGTTCACGGCCGGGTTCGAAGCCGTGACCAAGGCCACCGCCCCGAAGCAGTGAGCGCTTAACCTCAGTTGCGTGCAGAGACGTAGCGGGCCGCCCTTCGGGGCGGCCCGAATTGATTGCGCCGACAGCGTCACGCCCGGCGAAGCGCAATGACCGCGTTGAGCCCGCCGAAGGCGAAGGCGTTCGAAAGCACGGCCCCCACCCTCGCCTCCCGCGCGATATTCGGCACGACATCGAGCGCGCATTCCGGATCCGGCTCCTCGTAGCCGATCGTCGGGGCGATCACGCCGTCGCGCAGCGCCATGATGCAGGCGAGAAGCTCCACCGCCCCGGTGCCGCCGATCAGGTGGCCATGCATCGACTTCGTCGACGAGATCATCAACCGGTCGGCATGATGGCCGAAGGCATGCGCCACGGCGGCGCATTCGGTCTTGTCATTGGCGGCGGTGCCGGTGCCATGGGCGTTGACATAGCCGACATCGGACGGGTCGAGCCCGGCATCGCGCAAGGCGCCCGAGATCGCCCGCTCCGCCCCGGCCTGGTTCGGCATGACGATGTCGGCCGCGTCCGACGTCATCGAGAACCCCGCAACCTCGGCGAGGATATCGGCGCCGCGCGCCCGCGCGTGCTCCCATTCCTCGAAGACGAAGACGCCGGCGCCCTCGCCCTGCACCATGCCGTTGCGATTGGCGCTGAACGGCCGGCAGGCGTCCTTCGACATGACGCGCAGCCCTTCCCAAGCCTTGATCCCGCCGAAACAGAGCATCGCCTCGGACCCGCCGGCAATCATCGCCCGTGCGCCCCCCGCGCGCACCATCTGGAACGCCAGTCCCATTGCGTGGTTCGACGAGGCGCACGCGGTGGCGACGGTGAAGGAGGGGCCGCGCAGGTTCCATTCCATGCTGACATGGCTCGCCGCCGCATTGTTCATGAGCTTCGGAACGACGAAGGGATGCACCCGGTTCTTCCCCTCCTCGTAGACGGAGCGGTAATTCTCGTCCCAGGTGTTCACGCCGCCCCCGGCCGTGCCCAGCACGACCCCGCATTCGAGGCCGAGCTTGCCGCGAAAATCGAGGCCGGACTGTTCCACCGCCTGCCTTGCGGCGAGCGTGGTGAACTGGGTGAAGCGGTCGTAAAGCGCGATGTCCTGGCGGTTGAAATGCGCTTCCGGCTCCCAGTTGCGGACTTGGCCGCCGATGCGGATCGACAACCGCTCGACATCGCGGAAGTTCAAAGGGCCGATCCCGCACCGTCCCTCGCGCAGGGCCGTCATCGTTGTGGCCACGTCATGGCCGAGCGCGTTGATGGTTCCCGCGCCGGTAATGGCGACCCGCTTCATGCCGATCTGGCCACCAATCCCTCGACCGCCGCGATGATCGCCGCGACCGAGGAGATATCGAAATCGCTCTTGCCCGGCTCGTTCGCGTTGAAGGGAACCGATACGTCGAATTCCTCTTCGATGGCGAAGATCGATTCCACGAGGCCGAGGCTGTCGATCCCCAATTCCTCGAGGCGCATCTCCGGCGACACTTCCGAGATGTCCAGCACCGCCTGTTCGGCGATGATGGCGATCACCCTGTCCTTAACGCTCATCGTCATCGCGGGCCTCCTTGCGGACGTCCTCGCCGGTTTTTGTAACAATCGCGCGAAGCTCCGCCACCTGCTCGAAAAGCCGGCCGAGCCGGCGGATGTTCTTCCAGGCCTGGATGTGGCTTTCCATCCTGATCGCCGGATAGCCGAGCAGCACCCGGCCGGCCGGCGCGTTCGACAGGATCTTGGTGCCGCCCCCGGCGATCACGTCGTCGCCGATGAAGATGTTGTCCGAGACGCCACATTGCCCGCCAAGGATCACCCGATTGCCGATCTTCACCGATCCGGCGATGCCGGTCTGGCCGCACAGAAGGCAATCCTCGCCGACGACCACGTTGTGGCCAAGATGGACGAGGTTGTCGAGCTTGGTGCCGTTGCCGACCGCCGTCGCCCGGATCGTGCCGGCATCTATGGTCGCGTTCGACCCGATCTCGACATCGTCGCCGATCTCGACACCGCCGAGGGACTGGATGCGCAGCCACTTCTGCGCCCGGATCTCTGACCGGTCCCCCAGCGTCTCGCGGATCTCCTCCACGCCCGACTTTTCCGGGGTCACGAAGGAAAACCCGTCCGAACCGACGACCGCCCCCGGCTGGCAGATGAACCGGTCGCCGATGCGGACATTGCGGCCGATCCGGACCCCGGAAAAGATGAGGGCGTCATCGCCGATACGCACCTCCGCGCCGATGCTGACATGATCGGCGATCCGCGCACCGGCCCCGATCCGCGTCCCTGCTCCGATGACGGTGAAGGGACCGATGGCCGCGCCGATGCCGATGGTCACGCCTTCGCCGAGGATCGCGGTCGGATGGATGCCCTCGGCGATCCCCGGCCCGGGATCGAAGGTCTTGGTGACCGCCGCCATCGCCAGGCGCGGCCGGGGCGCGAAGATCGCCGCCTTCAGCCCCAGCGACCGCCAGTCTGCGCCAGGCCAGAGAACCGCCGCCCGCGCCGCGCCTTCGGCAAGGCCGTCCGCATATTTCGCGTCCATCGCAAGGGCGAGGTCATCCGGGCCCGCCTGCGTCGGTTCGGCCACACCGGCAACGCGCAAGGATAGATCGCCCTCGGCCACGGCTCCGAGCGCCCCGGCGATTGCCTCGATCGTGTGGGACTTCCGCATCGTTCCCCATCCATTCCGGGGGACTGCGCCGTCCCCGAAACGGATTTAGCCCCGAACCTCGTCCAAAACCACCCCGGCGGCCTGCATCGCATCGAAAATCCGCCCGTCGCGGCCATAGACGTCGCGTCGGTATTCGATCTCACCGCGCGCCGACGGCCAGGCGGTGAAATAGACCAGATGCACCGGCACCGGTTCATCCAGCATGATCGTGTTTTCGTTCCGGGTCCGCAGATGCGCCTCGAACAGCCCTTTCGGATCGTCGGTCTGCCGCGCGAGGAGCGCATAGGCGAAATCGAACGGATCGCCGAGCCGGATGCAGCCATGGCTAAAGGCCCGTACTTCCTTTTGGAACAACGACTTCGACGGCGTGTCGTGCAGGTAGATGTTCCACTGGTTCGGGAACATGAATTTCACGAGGCCGAGCGCGTTGCTGTCCGACGGCGGCTGCGACATCGAGAACGGAAAGTTCCGCGCGGTGAACTGGGTGAAATCGGTCTCGGCCCGGTTCACCACCCGGCCCCGCCTGTCGACGATCTTCAGATGCCCCGCCGCGTTGGGGTTCTTCTGCAGCATCGGCAGGTATTCCTTGACCGTGATGGAGCGCGGGACGTTCCAGGTCGGGTTGATGACCATGAACTCCATCTGGTCTGAGAATTCCGGGCTGCGGCGGTCGTGCTGGTCCATACCGACGACCGTGACCGTCTCGAACGTCACCTTGCCGTCGTCGACGATCTTGGCGGTGAAATCCGGCAGGTTGACCCAGATATGCCGCTTGCCGAGCGTCGTGCCGTTCATCCAGCGCATCCGCTCCATCGCGACGAGGACGGAGCGAAGCCGCGCCTCGGCGCCAACATTGACCTCGGCGATGGTGCCCGCGCCGGCGATGCCGTCGGGGGTCAGGCCGTGACCGATCTGGAACCTTTGCACCGCCTGTTGCAGCGCCCCGTCATACTCCAGCGCGACGGACCGTTGCAGATGGCCCATGCGGACCAGCCGGTCGCGCAGCGCGATCACCGCCTCGCCGCTGTCGCCGGGGCGCAGATCCTTGGCGGATACGGTCGCGCCCCAGCCGCCGGCCGCGATCGCCGCCTGAAGGTCGAGCCGGGCGCGGCGAAGCTGTTCGTATTGCGGCACTTGCGGCGGCAGGCCGCGCAGGAAAGCCGCCGGATCGGAGGCCGCGAAGGCGCGCAGCGTCGCCAGCGGATCGCGCACGGGTACGTCGCGCACGAGGCCGGGGTCAACCCTTGCCGGGATGACGAAACCGGTATGAACATCATGGGCATAGGCCAGAAACGCCTTGGTCACAGCCACTTCGAGCTTGCCGCGCTGCCGTTCCGAGCCGACCGATGCGAAAGCGGCCTTCAGTTCATCTGCATGATATTTGCCCACCGGCAACCCGTGATCCCCGGCCCGGTCGAGCGCCCGGAAGAGAGCGGCGCGGCGGCCGGCATCGGCCCCGGTGGTCCAGAGCGGGGCATAGTCGCGTTCCCGGTAGAATTCCGCCACCGCGCGATCCTCGGCCGACCGTTCGGCCACCGCCTGCCGGAAGGCCATATCGGCCGGGGTCAAGGCATTGGCGAGTCCGGGCGCACCCGCACCCAGGGACAGAGCGAAAACGGCTGCGAGACTTACCAATCTGGTGCGCCGGCTCAACGACGTCATGAAAACCTCTAAATATGGTGTCCTGTTCGGGCCCGTTACCTGAGGACAGTGTCCGGCATTCCACGCGGCAAGTCCATTCACGAAACGGCCAGTTCGCGCCGACGAAGGCCGCCCCTGTCGCTTTTCAGCCACGCGCGAGCGAATTCATCGGCCGAAAAGCCACATGCGCACCGATTCAGCGAATTCTTGCCGATCGGTCTTGAATTTCCGAACTGCGCACAATTGTCCGGTTGGCGCGGGAATCGTCTTGTGCCATAAGTTGGCAGCACTTGGGGAAATCGAAGATCAATCCGCCGGAAAGGCGGCAAAAAGCGACGGGACAGGCGTTATAGCCATGACAGATCACTCAACCTCGGGTTTTACTCGACGTGGACTCCTTGCGGCCTTCGCGGCAACTGCCGTGGTCGCGGCTCCGACAAGCTCCAAAGCGTTCAGCCTTCTGCGCGGCGCCGGCGATATCCGCCGCATCCGCATGTATTCGGGCCGGACCGGCGAAAGCATCGACACGATCTACTGGATCGAGGGGAAATACGTCCCCGAGGCGCTGAACGAGATCACCTATTTCATGCGCGACTGGCGGTCGGACGAGACCAAGGAGATCGATCCGCGCACCATCGACATCGCCGCGGCGGCTCATCGGCTGCTGGATGTGAACGAGCCCTTCATGCTCCTCTCCGGCTACCGCACCCCAAAGACCAACGCCCTCCTGCGCTCCTCGTCGCGCGGCGTCGCGCGGAATTCGCTGCACATGAAGGCGCAAGCCGCCGATCTCCGCCTGCGCTCGCGATCGGTCAGCCAGATGTACCGCGCCGCAGCGGCCTGCGAGGCGGGCGGCGTCGGGAAATATTCCCGCTCGAACTTCGTGCACATGGATTGCGGTCCGATCCGGACCTGGGGCAGCTGACACCGGCCACGCCCGCCCGTTTGGAAAAAGGCGCCGGGAGACCGGCGCCTTTTCCTTTGCGATGCCGTTACCCGATGTCGTTACCCGGTCGCCGTCTTCAACGCGGCGTGAATCAGGTCGTTGCTCATCTTGACGAGCTTGCCGGTCTCCGCCGTGTACTGGTCGAACGCCGTCTGGAGGAACCGCTGCTGGATCCGGACCAGATCGGCCGGGTTCCGGCACTCCATGATCTCGTGCTGGATCTTCACGTCCTCGGCAATGCGGTCGGCGACGAACTGGATGACCTCGTTGCCGAGATCGCCTGCCCCTTCGAGCATCGCAACGTAGACCTTCCCCATTGCCCCCGGCCCGGCCGCCTGCAACGCGGCGAGCGTCGCCATCGCCTCGTCAGACGCGTCCAATTCGGGGAACGACTCCTTGCCTTCCGATGCCATCCCGATCTCCATCCTGGATTGTTCCGGGCGGCACTATGAACCCTGTGTCTGATGACGCCTTGATCTCGCTCAAGACACCGCACCCGGCGGCGCAGGGGATCAGACCGTCGCCGGCATCTTCCGGCCGCGCCCGAAGGCCAGCAGCCCCACGGCACCGGCCAGCGCCGCCAGACCACCGGGCAGCGGCACCGGCGCCATGGCATTCGTGCTGATCCGCAGATTGTCGATCGCCCAGCTTTCGTCCATTCCGGCCTGCCATTTCACGCCGTTGGCGAAGAACGAGAAATCGGCGGTCGAGCCCTTATGCGCGAAGGTCGTCGACACCCTGTAGGCTTCGTCGTCGTATTTCGGGTTGAAGCCAAAAAAGCCGTAGACGCCGTCGGTCAGCTCGCCGGCCAGCCCGCCGAAGTTGGTCGTGAGAAGAACCTGCACGCCGTCGACGAGAACGTTGAAGAAGTCGTCGCCGTAGATGCGGCCGATCGCGCCGTCCCAGGAATCGATGAAGGCGATGTCGAACTCCATCGTCATCAGCGTATGGGCCTTGAGCCCGCTCAGGCTGAGCGTCGTCGAGAGGCTCTTGGTGTCGTTGCGCCAGAACGAGCCGGAAATCCCGTTCACGCCGTCATAGCCTTCGGAGCTGACGCTCCCGCCAGCGCCGCCAACCGCGCCCGGAGCCTCGAAGTCGTCGAAATAGACCGAAGCCGCGCCAGCAGCCGACGCCCAGAGGCCAAGAGCCGCCGCAATAGCTAGAACACGCCGCATTTCACTTTCCCGGATGACGCTTCATTCCTTGCCTTTTGATTAATGAATCGTGGCGGATTTCAGACCATTCCGCGGAAGTCTCGGGGCTGCGGGAAGCGGCCCCCGCGGCCCTGCTCCCTGAAGTGTCCTCGCATTGCGGTTGGCCTGTTCTCCGGTTGATGAGACAGACAATGCAGGGAAGCCGTTTCAGCGAAGCGCGGATCATTGGCATGCTGACTGAGCATCGGGCGGGCATGAGCGTGCCCGATCTGCGCCGCAGGCACGGGATCAGAGACGCGACGTTTCACACCTGGCGCCAGAAGGCTGGCGGCATGGCGCGACGACGACACCCCTCACCGCACGCGCACGACGCCCGGTGCAGTCGGCGATAGATGTCGCCGTCACGGGGCGCGGCGGCAACACCTGACACAGCCCGCTAAGCTGGCTTTTGCTGGCCGTAAGTCACGTATTTCGCAAGTACGGTGTCGATGTTATCCTGTTGCAGAACGGGCACCTCTCGGGCGTCAAGACACATCAGGTAAAGCGCGGCCAGTTCCTCGACCGTCTGGGCCAACGCCAATGCCTTGTCCAGTGTGGCATGGGCGGCGATGACGCCATGATGGGCCAGAAGACAGGCACGTCGGTCCCGCAAGGCCTCCAACGCCAGATCGGACAGGTCCTGCGTACCGAAAGTGGCGTAGCCGGCACAGCGGATGTCCGCCCCGCCGGCCGCGGCGATGGTGTAGTGCAGGGGCGGAATGTCTCGGTTCAGGATCGCCACGGCCGTCGCGTGTCTGGAATGGGTATGAACAACTGCATTCAGATCTTTCCGGGATGCGAGGATATCGCGGTGAAACCGCCATTCGCTGGTCGGCAAGACATCGCCGTGAAACGTGCCATCCCATTTCATCGCAACGATCTGTTCGGGAACCAGGTCCTCGTAAGGCACGCCCGTCGGAGTCACCAGCAGACCATCCGCCACGCGCACACTGATGTTTCCGGCGGTGCCAAGCACCAAACCTTGTCGCTTCATGGTCAGGCATCCGGCGATGATGGCGTTACGAACCTCATGATCCGGGATCTAAGTCATGCGGAACCTGTGGATCTGGCCGGAGAGGCGGCCCGCCTCGCGCGCGCTGTCAAGAAACGAACTCCGCCAGGACCAGCGCGACGCGCTCGAAGGCTTCTTCCCGGGTGCGCCTGATGAAGTCCCGCGAAATCTCGACCAAACTGTCGCCGATCCCGGCCGCCGGATTCACGATGGGGCACAGATGGGCGTAATCCATCTCCAACTCGCGTGCCAGCGAGGCCTCTGGCATGCCGGTCATGCCGACCAGATCGCAACCATCGTTCTTCAGGCACCGGATCTCGGCCGCGGTTTCCAGCCTCGGTCCGTTGAAACACGCATAGCATCCGCCATCGAACACGGGTTGACCAGCCGCTTGCGCCGCCGCGATCAGCGCCGCGCGGGTCGTTGCGGTATACGGCATTGTGAATTCGGCATGAAACACCGGTAGATCGCCGGTACCGTCGGTGAATGTGGACTCGCGGCCATAGGTATAGTCGATGATCTGGTCCGGCACGGCCAGAACGCCCGCCGAGAAATTCTCCGTGATGCCGCCGCTGGTGGCGATGCCGATCACACGCGTCACGCCGATTTCCCGCAACGCCCAGATATTGGCGCGATAGTTGATCTTGTGCGGCGCCAGCATGTGCGGATCGCCGTGACGCGGCAGAAAGGCGACCTCGTTGCCGCCGACCTTGCCGATCTTGATTGCCGCCGAAGGATCGCCATAGGGCGTCTTCACGACCTCTTTGCGCACATCCGTGAGGTTGGGCAGGCTGGTCAGGTTCGTCCCGCCGATGATTGCATCCATTTTTTACTCCTGTCTGTAAGTCGGTTGGTGCGCTGCCAATGCGTCGGGGGCATGGACGCCGTCGCGAGTGACGATGTTCGTGATCAGGTCCGGCGGGGTGATGTCGAAGGCGGGATACCACCCCCGCGCCGGGGGCGACGCGGTGCGGTGGCCCAAACAATGCATCACCTCGTCGCCGTCGCGCTGTTCCATCCTGACATCCGCCGGCGTGGCCGCCGTCACGTCCGGCCTCAGCACTGTGGCGTAGTAGGGCAGGCCGAAATGCCGCGCGGCAATCGCGCCGGTCAGCGTTCCGACCTTGTTGATGACGTGCCCCGACATGGTCACGCGGTCCGCGGCAGTCATGAAGATGGACACCTTTTCCTGCCGCATCGCATCGGCCACCATGCCATCTGTGATGACAGTCGCCGGGATTCCCATTTCGGCGGCGCTATGCGCGGTCAGCCGCGCGCCTTGCAGGTATGGCCGGGTTTCGGTGCACCAGAGGGAGACGTCCTTGCCAGCGATCCTGAGCGCCGCCAATGTCTCCATCAGCGCGCCTTCGGACCAGCAATGGGTCAGCACGGAGGCACCATCGGGAATCAGTCCGGCGGCGTTTTCACCGACCCGTCGCAACGCATCGCGCCGCGCCAGCCAATCGGCCCGCACACGCGCCTCCACCCGGTCGGCAAAGCCGTCGCGTGTGACGTCGATGCCGTCCGCAGCACTGCGGACGGCATCGCCCACGTTGTTGTTGGTCGGGCGTGTCGCGATGAGCCGCGCGGCGGCATCCGCCATGAACGCCTCCCGCCTTTCCATCGAGACCGACCGTTCGGCATGGCGCGCGGCCAGAACCATGCCCGCCCCCGCCGCATAGAACGGGCCGTTGCTTTGCGCCACCATCTGCTCGATCGCGCGCGACCTCCTTGTAGGTTTTGCAAGTAACGAAAGCCACATCGGACGGAAAGACCCGCCGGTCGAGGATGTGCACGCCCCCGCCGTCCAGCGTCACGCTGCGGGTATATATCGTCGGCCAGTTCACGTCATCATAGGTCATACACACCGCCTGTCGGGATCATCGGTCCTGTCATCGCTCACCGTCCCATCGCTGTCCTTTATGCTGCGAAGAGGCCGCGCCACTCGGCGAGAGCGGCGGCGCGGTTTCGTTTGAAACTGGCGCGTGGGTGGAGGCTGCGTTCCGTGTTGAAGAGGTTGTAGATTGAGGCGTGGACCTAGGCGAATTTCTGGAGCGTTCGCATCCGCCGGAAGCGGAGCATCGCCCGTTCCCGTCTTCGAAATGGTTGGGGCGAGTTCTCCGCTCGGTTGTTCATCCACCGGCCAGTCCTCTGGCGACCGCCAATGCTGAGTTCGCCGAGCGTGGCGCCATAAGAGCGTAGACGGTCAGTCACGAATTCGTCGACACGACCGTGCCGCTTCATCGATTTCCTCAAGAATTTCAAGGCGGCTTTCTTGTCACGCTTCTTGGTCACGAAGCTCTCGAGTACTTCGCCTTCGTGATCGACCGCCCGCCACAAGTAATGCCGCCCGCCGTTGATCTTCACGAAGATCTCGTCCAAGTGCCAGCGCCAGCGGCTCGAGCGCATACCGCCGACGCGCCGCTTACGGATCTCGGCGGCGAACATCGGGCCGAAGCGGTTCCACCAGAACCGGACCCTCTCGTGACTGATGTCGATGCCGCGCTCGTGCAGCAGGTCCTCCACGTTTCGGAGCGACAGCGGGAACCGGACATACATCATCACGGCCAGTCGGATGATTTCGGTGCCCGTCCTGAAATAGCGGAAGGGCGATCGTTTCGTCATCTCGAAAGGCTACGTGACCACCCTGCCCGCCTCAAGCCAGGTTCCTTTGACAGCACCTCCACCGGCGCCTCGTTGATCGCGCCCGGACCGCCGACCGCATGACGCCAATGTTCAATCCATCGCACCGATCATGTTGCGGCGCTGCTTGTCCAGTTCCTCGCTGTAGCGTCGCAGGGTATGCGCCTCACTCAGAAGGCCGACCACGCGGCGCTCGACTCGGTCGCTGACCACCGCCAGCGCCTCCGCACGCTTCGCTTCGAAAATGCCGGCGGCTTGCCGTGCGTTCATGCCCGGCAGCAACACATCCTGCTGATGCTGGAAGAAATCCGACAGGTCGCCGCGCGGCTCGACCCCATCTGCGTCGGCATGGACGTCCGCCACCTGAATCGTCGCCACATAGGTTCCGCTGTCGCCCGCCACCACAACATGCTTTGCAGAGCCGAGCGGGAATGCTTCGCGGAATTCGCCTGGCGTCAGGTCCATCCGTGCGGTCGGCACGTCGCGGCGCATCAGCCGCGCGACCGTCAGGTTGCGGATCCAGCCGACATCGTGGGCGCTGCGGATCGACTCTCCCCGCAGATGGAAACGCCAGGTCGAAAAGGAGTAGCCGAAGGTCTGGCGCACGACCATCGAAGAGGTAATGGCGGCGGCAAGCACCAAGGCCGCAATCGGAAACTCTCCGGTCATTTCCAGCGCCAGGAAGGTCATCGTCAGCGGGCCGCCGATCACCGCGACGCCGAACGCGCTCATGCCGATGAGGGACATGGCGGGTGCGGACAGCATTCCGGGAAACAGCCACTCCAGTGGCAGGGCAAGGCTTTTACCAAGCAGCGCGCCCAGCAGAAGCGATGCGAAGAACAGACCTCCGCGAAATCCGGTGCCGATGGTCAGTGCCGAACTGGCCGCCTTCAGCAGGAACAGCAGCACCAGCGACGTCCACAGCACGTCGTTTTCCAAATTCAGGTTCAGCGCACCATGGCCCGAGGACAGAACCTGCGGCGTCACCAGCCCAAGCGCGCCCACCAGCAGGCCGCCAATCGCCGGGCGCAGCCAGACGGGTATGCGGCTGGAACTGGCCAGCCGTTCGGTCCGAACCACGGCCACCATCACGAGGATGCCGAAGCCCGCGCAGATCCCGCCAAGCGCCAGGGCAGGAAGAAAATCCACCGCCGAGATCGGGCCGATATGGCCGATATCGACCTTGAAAGCGTGCCCGGTCAGGGCGTTCGATACAAGCGTTGCGGTGATGGCGGCGGCGATGACCGGCGCCAGCGAAACCGCGCTATAGGCGCCGATGATCAACTCGAACGCGTAGAAACTGCCGGTCAGCGGCGCATTGAACGCCGCGGCGATCGCGCCCGCCGATCCGCACCCGACCAGCACCCGCATATCCTCGCGCCGCAGCTTCAGCTTCAGCCCCAGCTTCGAGGCAAGTCCGGACGAGAGCTGCGTATAGGCGGCCTCCATTCCCACCGACAGGCCGAAGCCATTCGAGGCGAGGTTCTGCAATGTCACCCAGATACTGTCCGTCAGCGACATTCGACCACCATAGAGGGCGTTGGCTTCGATGGGATCGACGACCGCGCCGCGACGGCGGCGAAGATGCAGGATTAGCGTGGTCAGCACGCCGCCGAGCGCGGGGATAAGCACGATATGCGGTCCGCGCGCGAAGACGTTTCCGCTGAGACCGGTGTTGAAGGGCACATCGTAAAACAGCCAGTGCAGTATATGTGCGCACAGGCTGACCCCGCTGACGACCATGCCCGCCATCGCGCCGGTCACGATTGCAAGCAGCAGGAATCCGATTGCGTTGCCGCGCGCTAAGATGCGGCGGCGAAGCCAGGTCAGTCGTGCCGAAAGCGCGACCCCGTGTGGTTTTCTGGGCATGGAGGATATCGCCGGACCTGGCGCCAGGATGAGTGAAACCAGCCGGCCGCAAGCCTTGTCACGTTGGCCGCGGCCGGATTGAAGTCATTTAGGTGCGGTGGTCAGACCGAACCGGCAAAGCTGTAGGCCGTCTTGACCGAGGTATAGAACTCCATCGCCATGGGGCCCTGCTCTCTCGCGCCGAGGCTCGATCCCTTGTTGCCGCCGAAGGGGACGTGATAATCCACCCCCGCCGTCGGCAAGTTGACCATGACCATGCCGGCCCGCGATTTGCGCCGGAATTCCGTGGCGTGCCGAAGCGAGGTGGTGCAGATCCCGGAGGAAAGGCCGAAGCGCGTGTCGTTGGCAGTGGCCAGAGCCTCATCGAAATCGGCAACCCGGATAACCGAGGCGCAGGGGCCAAAGATCTCCTCCTGCGAGGTTTTCATATCATTTGTCGCATTCAGGAACAGGGCCGGCGCCTGAAAGTATCCGGCCTGGTTCAGGCGCTCGCCGCCACGCACCTCGCAGCCTTCGGACGCAGCCTGCGCGACATAGGTCAGGTTGCTCTCCAGCTGCCCTTCGGACACCACCGGTCCCATCTGACTGTCCGCCTCCAGCGGGTCGCCCACCCGAATGGCGGCGCGCGCCAGATCGAGCTTCTCGACGAAGGCATCGTGGATCCTGTCCTCGACGATCAGCCGCGACGAGGCCGTGCATCTCTGCCCGGTGGAGAAGAAGGCGCCATCGAGACAGACCTTCACGGCAAGATCAAGATCCGCATCCGCCATGACGACCATCGGGTTCTTGCCGCCCATCTCAAGCTGAACCTTCTTCATCCCTTCGGCGCCCGCCAGCGCGATCTGGCGACCGACCCGTTCCGAGCCGGTGAAGGATACCGCCCTGACGTCGGGGTGGTCGACGATGCGGTTTCCCACCACCGAACCCGAGCCCATGACAAGGTTGACGACTCCCGCCGGCAGCCCCGCTTCCTCAAGAATCTTCACGAGCGCCACGGTCGAGGCCGGAGTGATCTCGGCTGGCTTTATGACCACAGCGTTGCCCGCCGCCAGCGCCGGCGCCATTTTCCAGGCCGGGATGGCTATCGGGAAATTCCACGGCGTGATGAGACCCACGACACCAAGCGGCTCCCGGACGACGTCCACCTCACAGCCCGCGCGGACCGAGGCGATCTTCTCGCCGCCAAGGCGCAGCGCTTCGCCGGCAAAGAAGCGCATGACATTCGCGGCGCGCGTGACCTCGCCCTCGGCCTCGCGGCGCAGTTTCCCTTCTTCGCGCGCCAGCAGCTCGCCAAGTTCGGGAACCCGCTCGAAAATCAGTCGGGCCGCGCGATCCAGCACGTTTGCCCGGTCCTCGGGCGTCGCCGCCGCCCATGCGGGTTGCGCGTCACGACCGGCCTCGACCGCCGCATCGACGTCTTCGGCGCTGCCGCGCGCATAGCGGCCGATCACGTCATCGAGACGCGCGGGGTTGCGGTTTTCGGACAGATCCGCCGTCTGACGCCATGTCCCGCCGATATAGTTGCCGAAGGCCTCTGCCATGTCGTCTGCTCCTTCTCTTGTCAATGGAATGCCACGCGCAGCGCGCTGCACTGGCCGTCGGGATTCCGACGGCGCCGTTATTTCCCGGCCGTCCGCAACCGGCTCGCCAGGTTCACCACCGACATGATTGCCGTCGACAGGACGATGAGGATCGTCACCGACATGAGTGCGGCAGCAATCGGTCGACCGAAAAAGGCGGCGATATTCCCGTCGGTCAGAATCAGACCTTGTCGGAGGCTTTCCTCGACGAACGGCCCCAACACCATGCCGATGACGATCGGTGCGGCGGGGATGGCCGCAAGCCGCATCATATATCCGACAACGCCGGCCGCCAGCATGACGTAGAGATCGAACATGTTGCCACGAACCCCATAGGCGCCGAGGACGGACAGGATCAGAACCAGCGCGGCGATGATCGCATCAGGCAGGTGCAGGATCCGACTGAAGACATGCGCGAACGGGGCAGCCGCGACGAACATCACGACATTGATGACAAGCAAGGCCACAAACGAGGCATAGATCAACTCGGGCGACTCGACGAACAGGCGCGTGCCGGGCTGGATGCCGTGGATCACCAGCGCCGACATCATCACCGCGGTGACCGGATCGCCGGGGATACCCAGGGCCAGGGTCGGGACAAGCGCGCCGCCGGTCACGGCATTGTTCGCGGTCTCGGACGCGACGATGCCTTCCGCCTCGCCCGTGCCGACATCCTTGCGAAACCGCCCGGTACGCTTGGCCACCGCATAGGAAATGAACGAGGCAGTGGACGCGCCTGTTCCCGGCAGCACTCCCACGAAAGATCCGATCACGCTGCTTTTTAGCAGGGTTCCCCAACGGGCCGTCCATTCGGCCAGCGGCGCCAGCCGGAATCCGGCCTTGATCCTGGGCCCCGGCTCATCGGATGGTTTCGAGATTGCGGTGGCGCGGTCGAAGACCTCGGCGATGGCGAAGATTCCGATCAGGACGGGGATAAGCTCGATCCCGGATGACAGACCGAAATAGCCGAAGGTCATGCGGGTTTCGCCCGAAAGCGGATCGACGCCGACGGTGGCGAGGAAAAGCCCGATCAGACCGGAGATTATGCCAAGGATGAAGTTGGCCCCCGCGACGCCCGCGATACAGGTCAGCGCAAAGCAGGTCAGTGCAAAGTTCTCGATCGGGCCGAAGCTCAGCGCCACGCGTGCAAGCTGGGGCGCGAACAGAAGCAGCACGAAGGTCGAGAAGATGCCCCCGATTGCGGAGGCACCGGTGGCCCATCCAAGCGCAAGATCCGCCTCTCCCCGTTTCGCCATCGCATAGCCGTCCAGCACGGTTGCCGCCGATTGCGGCGTTCCCGGGGTGTTCAGCAGAATGGCTGAGTAGGAGCCGCCAAAGACGGAACAGCAATAGACCGACAGGATCAGACAGATCGCCGGTGCGGTCTCCATGCTGAAACTGAAGGGCAGGACCAATGTGATCGCAACGACCGAGCCGAGTCCCGGAAGGGCGCCGACCACGAGGCCGATGAATGTGCCGGCCAGAATGGCCAGCAACGATGCCGGTGTGAAGACCATGCCGGCCGCGATGCCAAAATATTCCATGTCGGACCTCTCGCCGTTCAGAAAAGGGTGGCTTCTGGCAGGGGAATGCCGAAAAGAAACTCGAACGCGGCCCAAGACAGCACCGCCAGCAGTGCCCCCCAGACAACGGAAAGCGGTGCGATGCGGCGACCGACAATCCACTGAACGGCGGTGCACAGCATAATGCTGGAGATCAGGAATCCCAACGGGTCCAACAGCAGCAGATAGGCGGCCAGAAGCAGACTCAGCGCGGCGGCAGGCCAGTGTCGGCGCCGTTCCATGACGGCCTGGCGCAGCGCGTCGGGGATCACGACTAGCGACAGCAACGCCAGTGCGATCCAGCCATAAAGCAGCAGCTGCGGGAAGAAGACCGGGCCGACATTCAGCCCCGCCATTGTGTGAGAGTACTGCGGATCGAAAGTGTGGGCCAGCATGACAAGTGCGATCACCAGCAGGACAAGTCCGGGCAATCTGGCTTTCAGACCAATCGGCATCATCGCCTCCATTACGTGCCTGCCCCCGGACCCTGGCGGTCCGGGGGCCACAGGTCACTTGATCTCGGTATGCTTCAGCAACTCGGCCAAGGCAGCGTCCTCGCCCGCGACGAACTCGGTTAGCGCCTCGCCGGTCAAAGGGTCGGCCTTGGTGTTCATGTTCTCGAAGCTCTCGATCACGGCGGGATCGGTCAGGGCGGCATTGCAGGCGCTGGCAAGCTTGCCACGGACCTCTTCCGGGGCGCCTTTGGGCATGTAGATGGCCTGCCAATGCGACTGGACCAGGTCGACACCCAACTCGCGGAAGGTCGGCACGTCGGGCAAGACTTCCGAGCGTTCCTCAGACGCGATACCGAGGGCACGAACGTCGAAGCGGGCGACGTGATCTTCCGATTCCGGTGCCGCATCGACGATGTCGCCCAGAAGGTTCTTCATCGCGTCGGCCGCCCCCTTGGCTGGCAGGTGCTTGAGGTCGATACCGAACCCCGACGCCACGCGCAGCCCGACCAGATGGGGGATCGTTCCCACTCCCGCCGTTGCATAGCTCAACTCGCCCGGCCGCGCCTTTGCGGCGTCGACGAAGTCCTGCATCGTCTTGTAGTCGGAATTTTCCTCGACCATCCAGACGATCGGAACGCTGTCCAGACGGCAAACGAGATCGAAGTCTTCCAGCGTGTAGGGCAGCTCGCGCAGGCGTGGCTGGATGACCGTCGGGCCGGCCGGTGTCAGCAGCAGCGTATAGCCGTCCGCCCTGGCCGAGGCGACTTCGTTCGTGCCGATGGTTCCGGCGGCGCCGGCCACATTGCGCACGACCACGGTCTGTCCGAGGATCTCCTCGAATTTCGGGGCCAGGACACGCGCACGCGCGTCGGTCGAACCGCCGGCCGTCCACGGCACAATCAGGTCGATTCGCTTCTCGGGATATTCGGCAAGCGCCCCGCCGGCGAACACGCTGGTGGCGAACAGTGTCAGGATTGCGGTCTTGATGGTCATGGTTTCCTCCTCTTGTGCCGATGGCACGACCAGTTTTCTTAGCTCAGGGCGGCAGCGGTGCGGCGTACGCCTTCTTCCAGCGAGACGGCCGGCCATGCGCCGAGAAGCGCAACCAGCCTAGTGTTATCCAGATTGTCCGGCGCCGGGCGCGGGGTGTCGGACGCGGTGATCCGGGCGCCCGGCACCACCGTGCGCACCGTCTCGATCAGATCGTCCATCGAAACGGTGTCCGTCGTGATGTCCGACACCACGGGGCCATCGGGCTGGCTGCGCAGGGACCGGACAATCACATCGACAACTTCATCGACATGCTGAAGGCACATCCGCCCGCTGAACGGCATGTCGAAGGCTTCCCCCCGAACGGCTGCGGCGATGACCTCGGACACGAACGCGGTCTCGCCGACCGTCCGGCCCGGACCGTACACCACGTTCGGGCGCAGCCCGACCGATGCGATCCCATGATCCAGATGGTAGATCTTGGCGATCTCCTCGCAGCAATGCTTGTAGACACCATAGAGATTGACCGGCGATGCGTAGGGCCCGCGCGGCTTCGCGGCGATGGTGCTGGTATAGACCACGCGGCCGACACCGTTCCGGCGCGCCGCCTCGAATGCGTTGATATGGCCGAGGATATTGACCTGCGCCCCAAGGATCGGATTGGCCCGGCAGGCCGGGATGATCAGCGCCGCCAGATTGACGATGGCCTTAACGCCATGTGCGGCCACGACCTTGGTCAGAACCTCCGGATCCGTGATGTCGCCCGTGACCGCCATCACCTGATCGGGGCGCGGACGCACGGCGCGATCCGCCGCCGGCAGCAGGTCGAGCGCGACGACCGTCTCGCCTTCCGAGGTCAGTCTGTCGGTCAGTGCGCGGCCCAGAAAGCCCTCGCTGCCGGTGATCAGAACCGGGCCGATCTTGTGGTCGGCGATCATGTCGACATCCCCTGTCCGCCGTTGATGTCCAGCATCTGCCCAGTGATGAATCCCGCCTCGTCCGAGGCCAGGAACGCCACCGCCGCCGCAACGTCCTCGACCTCGCCATGGCGGCGCATCGGGATTGCGGCCTCGACCTCCGCGCGCTTCTCGGGGGTCATCCGTTCGGCCAGCAGGCCGCGCAGCCTTTCGGTCAGGATCGCGCCGGGGCAGACCGCATTGCAGGTGACGCCGCGCGGCCCGAATTCCTGCGCGAATTGCAAGGTCATCGACATCACCGCGCCTTTCGCGGCGGCATAGTTGCTCCCGGTGAACAGGCTCCCGTACCGGGCGGCCTTCGAACTCATGTTGACGATCCGGCCATAGCCGCGCTCGCACATGCCGGGCAGAACCGCGCGCGATACGCGCATGGTGGTCAGCACGTTGAGGTCCAGAACCCGCGCCCAGTCGTCTTCCGTTTCGTCGGCCAGAAGCTGCGGCGTGCCAAGCGACCCGCCGGCGTTGTTCACCAGCACGTCGAAGCCGCGCCCGTCTTCCAGCAACCCGGCCATCACCGCTTCGGTCGCGGCGCGGTCGGACAGATCGGCCTGAACAAAGCGGATCCCGTCGGAGTTCGGATCGGCCTGTGCCGCCGCAAGCGAGGCCGGCGAGCGGCCGATCGCCGTCACCTGTGCACCTTCGCGCGCCAGTCGCTGCGCGATGCCCAAACCGATGCCCTTGCTGGCGGCTGTGATCAGGGCGTGTCGTCCCGAAAACCGCGTCACGACTGCAGCTCCAGACGCTGATTGTCGAAGACCGACAGGATATCGACCACCACCTGCCTGTCGCCGGTGATGCGCGCGCGGCCACCAGCCACCAGATCGCGCAGGGCTACGTCGCCCGCGATGACCTCGGCCCAATCGCCGAAAGCCATCGACAGCCGCGGCGCGTTGGCAACCCCACCTCCCGCGGTCACGCGGATCACCGAATTCGCAAGATCAATGACAAAACTGCGGTCCAGATCACCGAAATGCAGCTCCATCTCGCCCTTTTTGCCAGTCGCCTTTGCGGGATCGACCTCGTAGCGCAGCAATTCGACATAGGTGCCCGGATCGCTTTCCAGCACCTTCCCGACCGTGCGGTGCGGAACCTTGAATGTGTCGGCCTTGCCCTCAAGCTCTCGCGCGTGGGTCAGATAGTAGTTGCGGGTGATCGACGAGCGCTGCCGCTGACCCATATGGCGCAACGCATCGGCCTTGAGCTGCTTGTATCCGGCGTGGTCGGGGTCGAGCCGCAGCAGATAGGTGACCAGCTGAGCGGCCCAGGCGGCCTCACCCTCGGCCAGCCATTTCCGGGCGTCGGCCAGCACCGTTTCGACCCCGCCCATGGCCGTGACCAGGCGCTCGGCCTCGACCGCGCGCGGGACAGGCTTCAACTGCGCGGTATCCGTGCCGTACCACCCCATGATACCGTTATAGACGCCGCGGATGCCGAACTGGAATTCGCCGTAGTGTTCCTGCAGGGCCGGGCTGGCGCGCAGGCTGTCCGGCAGCCGGATCCGTTCGACCATCGCATCCGCATCGAGACCCAGATTGATGCCGCGCACCGTCTGGTCATACAGATACAGGATCGCGTCGCGGTAATCCGAGAGCATGTCCTGAATGGCCGCCTCGCCGGAATAGGGAATGCCGTGGCAGCCGAGGATATGTTCGGGATGCAGCTGCCGGATCTCCTCGATGCTTTGCGCCCACAAGACCGGTTTGCGGTAGAATTCGCCCCGGATCGCGCCGAAATTCGGATAGAGCCGCCAGAAGATGTTCTCGATCACGACGCGCTGCTTAGGCAGCCAGATCGTCAGGCAATCGTCGGTATCGGAAATGGACGGGATCAGCCGGAACGCGACACCGTCGATCGTGACATCCATCGGCTCGGACACGGTATGGGTCGGGCTGACATAACCATAGCGCCCGGCCGAGGTGTGATATTCACCGCCCAGCCCCGCATTCGGCGGCGCGTCGGGGCCTTCGTCGGGGCAATGGTTGCCCATCTGGGTCGAGATCTTGCGCACGTAGGTCGGGAAGATCTCGGGTCGGCCGTACTTGTAATTGTGGTCGACTTTCTCGTGGCCCCAGACCTGAACCGCCTGAGGATTATCCTTCGGAAGATAAGCGGAAGCTCCGCGGCAGTAATGCGAATGGGTATACAGCACCGCGACGATGGGCTTGTCGGTGATGGTGCGGAATTCTTCCACGAAGGCTTCTGCGTCATCGATCGAGGATCCGCTATCGACCAGGATGATCCCCGTCTCGCCCTCGATCATGGTGCAGTTCGCGATGCTCCGCACACCGACCAGATGCCAGACATTGTCGGTGATGTGCCTTAGCTTGGGAGCAAATTGTTCGCCATGGCGCAGAAGATCCCGATGGGCGATTTCGCCCTTTGGTCCGGTCTCGACCGGTGAGGTCATCTCATTCATGTCTGCCTCCCAGAGTTATTGAAGGAAATCGAGGATCAGCCAGTTGACGTGATCGGGCTGATCCAGCGGCACCCAGTGCCCGGCCTCCTCGACCCGCTCGTAGCGCCATTCGCCCTCGACCCATTTGTCGGATCCGAGCATCCGGATTTCCTGCAGAAGAACGTCGTTCTTGCCGAAAATTCCCAACACCGGGCCCTTCACTCGCCCCACCTCCATCGGCAGCTTGAAACCGTTCAAAGGTGAATAGTTGGCGCGATACCAGTTCATCGCCGCGGTCAGCGCGCCCGGCCGGGCCAGATCCGCGATCCAGTGCTTCGACTCTGGATGATTGCGGACCAACTGCCGGAAAAGCGAGAAGTTGTTTGCGGCCATCGCCTCCTCGGCGACGCCCGCAAACTGGAAGAAGAACACGTACCAGCTCTTCTCATTGCCCTCGATGGTGCGGTTGAACTTCGGGTGACCGGACGAGATCGGGACCAGCCGGTCCACGCGGTCGGGATGCGCCGAGGCCAGCGCCCAGCCCACGTTCGCCCCCCAGTCATGACAGATGACATGTGCCTTTCGAACGCCCGCATGTTCCATCACGCCGACGGCATCGGCCACTAGCGTCTGCATCAGGTAGGCGTCAACTTCCTGCGGCTTGTCGCTGTCGCCAAAGCCGCGCTGATCATAGGCGATGACCCGGTATCCGGCACTCACCAACGCCTGCATCTGGTGGCGCCACAGCTCCCAGCCATCCGGGAATCCGTGCAGGAACATCACCGCCGGGCCGTCGCCGCCGCTGTCCACAAGATTCAGCTGGATTCCGTTCACATCGATTTTTTTCTGAAGGGATTGGAAATGTTCAAACATGCGTTGCCGCCTCTTTCTGGATGGTTTGGGATTGCGCAGCTGATTTCCGATCCTCGCGGATCATGTCAGCCGCCTTCTCGGCGATCACGAAGACTGCATTCTGGATGTTTCCCGAGATGATATCGGGCATGACCGAGGCGTCGACCACGCGAAGTCCGTCCACCCCGCGCAGGCGTAGGCGCGGATCGACGACCGCCATGTCATCGCCGCCCATCCGGCATGTGCCGCTGGCGTGATAAATGGTCTGGCCGTCGCGGCGGGCGAAATCGAGCCATTCGGCATCGCTTTCCACATCCGGTCCCGGCGTCAGCTCGGCATCGCGGAACGCATCCATCGGCGTCGTCTCCATGAGGCGGCGTGTCTGCTTCATGCCCTCGACCATGCAGATCCGGTCGTATTCGGTGGCCAGAAAGTTCGGGCGGATGGCGGGCATCGTGGTCACGTCGGGCGCCTTGATATGGATCGTTCCCCGGGAAGTCGGGCGCATTTGGCTGACCCCGACCGTCATGCCCGGCTGTCGGTCCAGCTTGCGTTCGGCCGCGTCGGCATAGCTGGCATGCATGAAGAACAGCTGGGTGTCGGGATGTGTCGCGCCCGGATGCGCGGCCAGGAAGCCATGGGCCAGCCCCGTCGCGTAAGTCAGGATGCCGCGACGCAAGAGCGCATATTGCGCGACGGCCGCAACCAGCCGCCAGCTTCGCGTCTGCTCGTTCAGGGTCACAGGGCGGGAGACGCGCCAGTTCATCCGCGTGCAGAAATGGTCGATATAGTTCGCCCCGACACCCGGCAGCGCCACGGAGGTCGCCACACCCTGCCTGGCCAGAATCTCCGGATCGCCGATGCCCGAAAGCTCAAGTATCTGCGGACTGTGGACCGCTCCTGCCGACAGGATGACTTCACCGTCGCAGAAACGTTCCTCGACATCCGCGCCGCGCCTGAACGAGACGCCGATGGCACGCCCGTCCCGCAGGATGATCCGCTCGACCATGGCATCGGTCACGATTTCGAGGTTCGGACGCGAAAGGGCCGGCTTCAGGTAGGCATCGGCCGCGCTGACCCGGCGTCCGGATTTCTGGTTGACCTGATACCAGCCAAATCCGGCCTGCTCGGCGCCGTTATAATCGTCGTTGAACGGATAGCCCGCTTCGCATCCCGCACGGATGAACGCATCGGCGATTTCTGGCCTGTCCAGAACCTTGGCGACGGGCACCGGGCCATGCCGCCCACGCAGCCCCGTGCGGTCGCTGCCGCCATAGGCCTCGATCCGCTGGAAATAGGGCAGAAGATCCCGCCACGACCATCCCTTTGCACCGAGGTCGGACCAGTTGTCATAGTCGCGTGGCTGGCCCCGGACCATGATCATTCCGTTGATCAGGGTCGAACCGCCAAGCCCCTTCCCCTTGGGTACTGCGATCGTGCGGCCAAGAGTGCCTTCTTCCGGCTCGGTCGCGAGATGCCAGTTGTGGCGGTCGCTTACCAGCAGCTTGGTGAAGCCGGCGGGAACGCGCACCCAGGGGCTTTCCCGCCGGGGTCCGGCCTCGATCATCAGGACCCTGCAAGAGGGGTCTTCGGTAAGGCGGGCGGCCAGCACGCAGCCGCAGGTACCGCCACCAACAATGATATAGTCAGATCTGCTCATGCTCCATGTTCCATGTTATAACGGGCCGGAATGCAAAAAGGGCCGCCACTTGCACCTAACGCGCCCGAAAGAGAAGTCGGCCTGACTTGCATATAGCTGAGTCCTTAGTTATCTGTTATAACAGACAACATACAACGACGGTAGGGTCCTGATGTCAATAGGCGATCACAAGAGCGCATTCATTTCTGGCGAAAGTGCCGACTGGCACCAACCGCTGCAGCGCGAAAATTTAAGCGAGATGGCTTATGTCGCGGTACGCGACGCCATGATGCGCGGGTTGCTGAAACCTGGACAGAAGCTGCAGCTTCGCCCCTTGTCGGCGAAGTTCGGCATCAGCATGACGCCGATGCGAGAGGCCCTGCTCAGGCTGGTATCGAAGGACGTGCTGAGTCTCGATCTGCGCGGCACGGTGATCGTTCCGGTCCTCACCCGTGATGCCCTGGCCGAGATCCATCAGGTGCGAATCATGCTGGAGGGCCGCGCCGCCTATGTGGCGGCAAGCCAACCTGCCGCCGGGGCCGCCGACGATCTGATGCGCATTCATCAACAGCTCGTCGCGGCACAGGAGAACGGCGATTTCGAGGCGGCGGTCAAACTGAACACGGACTTTCACCTGGGCATCTGCAAGGCCGCGAAGCTGACTGTGATCCATGAGGTCGTCGAGATGATGTGGATGCGATGCGGACCGATCCTGTCGCATCTCTATGACGGCGGCGCACCGTTCAGCGACGATCATCCCCATCTGAAACTCATAGAGGCGATTGGCGCCGGTGACCCCGACATGGCCCGTCAGGCAATTGAAGAGGATATCATCCGCGGCGGCGAGAAGCTTTATAAGTGGGCCAAATGACCCGCGGCGGCGCGCATGTTCAGAGAATCCCGCGCCCGTCATTGCTATCATGAATCCGCGTCGGCCGTCTGCGCATCCCGTCAGACAGGTCTCAACCGCCAGAGTTTCGCAGTGCGGGAAGTGTGCGCTCCAGCCGCGCAACAAAGGATTGCGCGGCATGCGACTGCGCGCGCCGGGCGGGTTGCAGAAGATACAACATCCGCCACAGGCGCAGATCCGCGATTTCCTGAAACGTGATCGCCGGGTCGCGGAACAGCAGCACCGCGTTGCGCGGCAACAGCGCGACGCCCATCCCGGCGCGGATCATGCACAGCTGGGCAATTGTCGAATGGGCGCGCAGCTTCGGATGCAGCAGCGCGCCCGTTAGCAGCCCGCTTTGCTTAAGCAATTGATGGGTGCCGGTTTTGGCGTCCAGCCCGATCAGCCGCTCCGCCGGTATCTCTGCCAGATGCACCACATCCCGCGCCGCCAGCGGATGATCGGCGCGGCAGGCCAGCCCGAAGAGGTCGCGCATCACCTCGCGCTGACGCAGATCGGGTGACTGATGCGCGCGTCCTGCGATGGCCAGATCCAGCCGCCCGTCCGACACCATCCCTGCCAGTTCCTCGGCAATATCGTCATGGATCACGCAGCTTATGCCGGGATTGTCGTTCAGAAACTCCGCCAGCACCGGCGCGACCAGTTCCGATATGGCCGAGGGCGAGGCGCCGATGCTCAGCGCTCCCTGCTCCAGCCCCGCGCTTTGGCGCAGCCTCTTGATGGCGCGGTCCATCCCTTCCAGCAACGGTTCGGTGTCGCGCAGGAAATCGCGCCCCAGCGGCGTGACCGAGGGCGGCCGGGTGCTGCGGTCGAACAGTGGCGCGCCGATCTGCGCCTCAAGCTGGCGGATCACCTCGGACAAGGCCGAGGGCACGATGCCCAAGCTGGCCGCCGCCGCACTGAACGTGCCTTGTTGCACAATGCCGTGCAGCGCCCGGATATGGCGCAGGTTTATGTTCAGATTTTCCGCATTTATCTTCATATGTTTCTAATTCTACGAATAATCTGCATGTGGTTCAATGGCCAGGTTGCCATAAGGATTCGACCGATGCCAATCAGCCGGCCCTCGCCCGACGCCCCTGACCTGATCGCCCGCCTTGCCGAGGCGCTGCATCAACAGGGCTTCCGCGGAGAGATCGACACTGACACCGCCCTGCGCGCCGCGATGTCCACCGACAATTCGGTCTATCAGATCGCCCCCGACGTCGTCGTGGCCCCACGCGAGGCGGACGATCTGGTCACGCTGCTGACGGTGATGCAGCGGTCTGAATTCGCGGGCATCGCCGTCACGGGGCGCGGCGGCGGCACCGGCACCAACGGGCAAAGCCTCAATCACGGCGTGATCGTCGATCTGCGTCGCCATATGAACAAGCTGATCGAACTGAACGCCGACGAGGGCTGGGCCGATGTGCAGCCGGGCATGGTCCTGGACGATCTGAACGAAAAGATCCGGCCCTCTGGCTGGTTCTTCGCGCCCGAAACCTCGACCTCGACCCGCTGCACCATCGGGGGAATGGCCTCAACCGATGCCTCAGGCAAAGGCTCGCGCGTCTACGGCAAGACCTCGGACAATATCCTCGGGCTGGAGATCGCGCGCCCCGAGGGGCTGCTGTCCAGCCTGGCAGACGCGCCGGAATGGGCGCACGACATGCTGTCCCGCGCCGAATCCGCCGCGCGCGCCGGGCGGCAGGCCTTCATCGACAACACCCCGAAGCTGAACCGCCGTTTTACCGGATACGATCTGGAACGCGCCTGCCCGGAACGGGGCGGGTTCGAATGGTGGCGGTTGTTTCCGGGGGCCGAGGGCACGCTGGGGTTGATGTCCCGCATCCGCGTGAAACTGCGGCGGATCGAGCCGGAAAAGCGCCTGATCGTCGCGGGCTTCGATAGTTTCCGCAGCGCGCTGATCGCCGCCACGCCGCTGCTTCAAGCCGAACCCACCGCCGTCGAGGTGATGGACGAAACCGTGCAGGCGATCGCCGACCGGGCCGGCATCCTTGATCGCCTGCCCGAAGGGCTGCGTGCGGTGAATGGCCAGAAAGTCGCCTATGTCTTCATTGAGATCAACGGCGACGATGCCGACCTGCTGGATGCGCGCGTGGAACAGGCGCGGCGAATCCTTGCGATGCTGCCCGGCGCGGGCGCGACCCATGTCGCCGCCGATCTTGCAGAGATCAGGGAATTGTGGGCGATCCGCTCGGCCGGGGTCGGACTTCTGGGCAAGGTGGACGGCACCGCCCGCCCCATCGCCTTTGTCGAGGATACGGTTGTGCCGCCGGAAAACCTGCCGGCCTTCGTGGATGAATTTCTGGCCGTCCTATCCGCCAACGGGCTGGGGTTCGGCATCTATGGCCATGTCGATGTCGGCTGCCTGCATATCCGCCCGGCGCTGAATGTCGATCAGATGCCGGACCGCGAGCGGCTGGTGGCGATCTCGGATGCGGTTTACGATCTGACCTACAAATATGGCGGCATCTTCTGGGGGGAGCACGGCAAGGGCGTGCGCGGCGCCTACCTGCGCGACTGGATCGGCCCCGAGGCGTATCGCGCGTTGCAGGGGGTCAAGGCCGCCTTCGACCCGGAAGACCGCTTCAACCCCGGCAAGCTGGTCAGCAACGGCGCCCCGATCATGGGCATCGCGACCACACCCTTCCGCGCCTTCAACGCGCCCGAGGGCGATTCGCTGACCAAGGCGTTCCGCTGCAACGGCAACGCGCAATGCCTGTCTTACGCTGCCACCACGCCGATGTGCCCCAGCTTCAAGGCCAGCGCCGATGTGCGACACAGCCCCAAGGGCCGCGCCGATGCCTTGCGCGCGTGGCACCGCGCGCGGCGCGACGAGGATGCAAGCGATCTGGAAAGGCGCGAGGCCGATCTGTTGCAGATTCTTGATACGTGTCTGGGCTGCAAGGCCTGTGCGTCCACATGTCCGGTGCAAGTCGACATCCCTTCGATGCGCAGTGCATTTTATGCGGACTATTTCAGCCGCCATCGCCGCTCATTCGCCGAGCGGACGATGCTGGCGGCGGAGCGCAACAGCCGCCTGACTCTTCGGATGGCACCGCTTTTGGGACCGTTTTGGCCGCTGATCTCGAAGATCGGCGAAAAGCTGACCGATAGCTTGGACATGCCCTCGAAACTGGCGACCGGCCTGCCGAAAGGCATCTGGTTGCGCGAAGCCGATCTGGTCGATCCGCTGCCCGGGAATACCGTCATTCTGGTGCAGGATTGGTTCACTGCCCTGTTCGACGCGCAGGTGCAGCGCGACGTGATCGGGGGATTCACCGCGCTTGGCTATCACCCGCGTCTGCTGGAGATCCGGCCCGGAGGCAAGGCCGCCTATGCCAGCGGCGACATGGAGGGGTTCCGCCGCATGGCCTCGGCCTTGGCGGCTCTGCTGGGCAGGGCGGCAGCGACCGGGGCACCGTTGGTCGCCTTCGAACCGGCCTTCGGCATGATGCTGCGGCAGGAATATGCCATGGCCGGGATCGCCGTCCCCAAAGTCAGTATGCCGCAGGAATTTCTGGCCGCTGAGATCCGAGCGGGCCGCAGCTTGCCGCAGGCCAGCATCCAGGCCGAGGCGCGGCTGCTGTCGCATTGCACCGAAAGCACCGCACTACCGGGTTCCGGCAAGGACTGGACCGCGATCTTCGCCGCCATCGGCCTGCGGCTAGACACGCCCGCCACCGGCTGCTGTGGAATGGCTGGCCTGTTCGGCCATCAGAAGCGGCATCAGAAGGTCTCGATCCGTCTGTTCGAGATGTCTTGGCGCAAACATGTCGAGGGCGATGCCCCGGTCTTGGCGACCGGCTTTTCCTGCCGCTGCCAAAGCAAGCGACTGACCGGCCAGGCTCCACGCCACCCAATGGGCTTCATCGTGAGCACCTCCCCGAAAATCGGACAGTGACGGAAGCTACGATCTGACGTCTGCTGGTCTTCAAGAACGAGGAGATCAGAACATGTCGAAACGGAGGAACCATGACGCGGGCTTCATCTTGCGCGCACCAATCCTTCCGCAACCGTCCTGCTGACCACTTTTTCGAAGCCGCTGGCGAACGCCCTGCGCAGCAAGCTGACCAGCCTCGCGCGCAACGAACCCTACGTCTCGGCGCGGATCGTCGTGAAGGCGGTCTCGACGGTTGGCTATGACCTCTATTCCGAGCGGTTTGGACAACCGCAGATCACCCCTGCCGCGCTGATCAAATCGCTGATCGTCAAGGCCGCTGCCGAGGTCGAAGGCCACAGGTTCTCGACCCACTTCCTAATCGGGGAGTGGGTCGACGTCGTCGATGCCTGGCAACTGCGGTCATGGGAGGAATATCGCGATGTGTCGCGGCTGGGCCGGAAGCCGAGGATCGGAGGAAAGCAGCGCGAGACCCTTTGGACAATCTTTGAGCATGTCCGTGCGGGGCTGGCGGGACGCGGCGTTGTGACGTGGTCGGACGTCTTCGGCCGCCTCACAGACAGTCTCACCGAAAGCGGTTCACAACCCTTCGAATTCGCCGTGGTCGACGAGGCGCCGGACCTTGGCCTTGCCGAACCGGACCGTCTCGTGGCAGATGTCGATGCCGCGCTCGTGCAGTAGGTCCTCGACGTTGCGCAGGGACAGCGGGAACCGGATGTACATCATCACGGCCAGACGAATGACCTCGGGCGACGTCTTGAAATAGCGGAACGGGGAGCGTTGGGGCATGGCCGAAGGCTACGCAGACGAACTACCAGCCTCAAGCCGGTTTCTTTTGACAGAGCACTACGAAACCGCCCTACCCGCCTCAAGCACTGTTCTTTTGACACTGCCCCGAGGCGTCTTGACCTGCCCGTCCGTAAAAGCGACGTGGGACCTCACTTAAAGGCTTTATTCGGACAGAGCACGGTCAATGCCGCAGGACTATTTCACATAGTTCATTCGCTATTGCGGTTTCACGCGGACTGGTACGCCCTGCGCCGACGATGGTGATGCACGCGGCTGGGAGGGCTTCCGAAGCGCCGCGAGTAAGCCTTGGCGAAGTAGGATTTGGAATTGAATCCGGATGCCGCGGCAATTTCGAAGAGAGTCAGATTGGTCTCGGTGATAAGGCTGCGTGCGAAATCTAAGCGCAGGTTCTGATAAAATCGTGTCGGCGTCTCGGCGACACAGAGACGGAACTGCCGTTCGATGTGACGTGTCGAATAGCCGACCGCACGGGCCAGCTCGTCCATCGAGAGCGGCGTTTCGATGTTGTCCGTCATCAGCTTCACGATCTCGATCAACCCCGGATTTCGCGTCTGAAGAATAGTGCCTACAGACGTTCGCTGGCTGAGGTTCGCGCCCGCATCGTCGCGGAGCAGGCACATGTCCGCGACGATCGTGGCAAAAGCGTTGCCATGATCCTTGCGGATGATCGAGATCGCCATGTCTGCGGCCGCCGCCCCGCCGCCACAGGTCATGAACCGCCCGTCGATCTCGAACCGGCGTTTGCTTGGCGCTAGGCGAGGAAAAATCTCCACGAACCCCGGGTGACATTCCCAGTGAAGCGTGAACGCCCGCCCATCAAGAAGCCCTGCCTGCGCCAGCGCAACTGCACCGGTGCAGATCCCCCCGATTTCGCCTCCGGTCCGAAAATGCCGGTGCAGGAAAGCAAGCGTGGACTTGGAGGGATTGCCGCCCTTGAGGTTGCCCGAGCAGGCGAGGAGGACGGTGTCACGGCCAACCGACTGCAGGGACCCATCGACCGCGATCTCGACGCCTGAAGAACAGCGGACGGGATGGCCGTCCTCCGACACGACGGACCAGGAGTAGAGCGGTTTCTGGGACAACTGATTGGCGATGCGAAGCGGCTCGATCGCCGCGCTGAAGGCGAGGAGGGTGAAATCTCGCAACAGCAGAAAGGCGTAACTCTTCGTCTTCTGCACCTCGCCCACCGGATAGTGGGCGGCCCCCAACGGGACGAGAGGTTCGGTCATGTCGAGCATCGCGGCGTTCTCCTCACGCTACGTTCAGCAGGCTGTTTTCGATCATGCGCACCGCCGTTCAGCCCGGGTTTTCTAACTTCAGATCGTCAACCGGGCCGGCCTGGGTGGCGGTCGGTATTTGGTCTCGGCCTTCGGTTCCCGGGTGGCTGAGCAGAACGCACAAGACGGATGAGTGGACCGAAGAATACGCGCGCCATCACTCCGACCGGGGTGGCGTCGACCTGGCGCTGGCTCGGTCCTCCGGCGGCCACGGAATACATCGTTGCCTCGAGTTCATTCGAGGCGGCATCGAGGGCAAGCGGCAGGAGGCGCCCGCAAAACGGCAAGACCGCCGGCGCCCCGCGTCCATGCGGACACTCGTGCGCCCCTAACAGATCTCGCCCGGCCATCCGCACCCTACTCGTCCATGACAAGATGACCATCCTCGAATGCCCAGTAGGCCACGAGATCCTGGCCCATTTCCAAGGGCAGGTTCGAAAGCTCTTCGTGGCTTTTCTGAACGCGGATTTCCTGCCCGTCTTTGGTTTCGAGGTAGATCGTGGCCGTGGCTCCGATGAATTCCTCGCCCATCATCTTCACGGGAATGGCGTTGACACGACCCGAGGGCGGTGTGCGCGCGAGGTTCGTCTTGGTGTCGAGAACCGTCAGGGTCGCGGTCTTGCCCACCGACACGTCAGAAGTCAGGTCCGAAGACGCAAGGGTGAGCGCGCCCACGGAGGTGTCGAGCGTCACGGTCTTTCCGTTCGCAGCCGTCACCCTCCCCGTGAACATGTTCGACGAGCCGAGGAAGCCGGCGACGAACCGGGTTCGTGGCGTGCGGTAAATCTCTTGCGGCGTGCCGATCTGTTCGATCTTGCCACGGCTCATGATGACGACCCGGTCGGCCATCGAAAATGCTTCCGATTGGCTATGGGTCACGTAGACGAAGGTGATCCCGGTCTCACGCTGGAGGCTTTTCAGGACCGACTGCATCCGCACCTTGAGCGCGGCATCAAGTGCGGAGAGCGGCTCGTCCAGGAGAAGGATCTCGGGCTCGACCACCAGGGACCGGGCAAGCGCGACCCGCTGCCGCTGGCCGCCGGAAAGCTGCGAGATGTTACGTCCGGCGAATTCGGCGATCTGCATCCGGTCAAGCCATTGCTCCGCCCGGCGGCGCCGTTCGGCCTTGCCGACCCCACGCATCTTGAGGGCGAATTCGACATTCTCGATCACGTTCAGAAACGGAAAGAGCGCGAGGCTCTGCCAGACCATCGGCGTGTCGCGGCGCCATGTTGGCAGGTCGTTGATCGGCTTGCCGGAGAGACGGATCATTCCCTCGGTCGGCGCTTCGAGCCCCGCGAGCATTCTCAGCGTCGTGGTCTTGCCACAGCCGGAAGAGCCCATGATCGCGAGGAACTCGCCCTTGCCGATCTCGAAGTCCATGCGTTGAACGGCGACGAATTCGCCGAAGCGCTTGACCACGCCATCGAAGGAAACCAGCGTATCCTTATTCATGTTCTGCTCCTATTCGTCCGCTGCCGGACGGGCCCCTGCGCCGCGATCGGTCAGGAGAACCTGCGCGATGATCACGAGCGTCATGGATGTGACGAAAACGAAAGTGCCGATGGCGTTGATCCGGGGGCTGACCTGGCCTTGCAGGAAGCCCAGCACCTTGACGGGAAGCGTCTCGTTCAGGCCCGAGACGAACCAGGCGATGGCGAATTCATCGAAGGACACGGCCATGGTAATGAAAAGCGCGCCGAAGATCGCCGGTTTGGCGAAGGGCACGATGACATGGCGCATCGCCGCCCACTCGGACGCGCCGAGATTCCAGGCCGCCGCCTCCAGGTCCGGGTCCATCTGCGACAGGCGCAACCGGATGATCGCCATGGCGAAGGGGGCGCAGATCACGACATGGGCGATGATGACCGACAGCGCGTTGCCCGAAAGATTGATGCGCGACAGATAGGCCAGCATCGCAAGCCCGAGGATCACCACCGGGATCGTTGGCGGCAGAAGCGCGAGCGCGAGATAGACCTGCTTTCCGAAGAACTTGTAGCGGTAGTCGGTATAGGCCGCGCCGAAGCCGAGCGCCGTTGCGACGACGCCCACGATCACGCCGACGAAAAGGGTGTTGCGCAGGCCCTGCCACACAAGAGGATCCGACGCGACCGCCTGATACCATTCGAGCGAGAAATGCCCGAGCGGGATCGACGGAAAGCGGTCGGAATTGAAGGAAAAGACGAAACTTGCCGCAATCGGCGCAAAGACGAACGCGTAGCCGAGGACGACATAGGCCTTCAACGCGAGATCAACGGCCCGGTTGCGATTGATGTTGGTGGTACCCGAGTCGCTCATTTGGTGCGCCCCTTGTAGGCGAAGCGGACGGCGGCGAAAGCCACGACCAGAAGCGTGCCGATCATGGTCAGCGCGATGACGGCCGCGCGGGGCCACTGCTGTCCGGATTTCGTTGTGTCGGTGATCAGGATCGAAAGGGTCGTCGGATCGCCGCCACCGAGGTAGATCGGGCTGACGAAATCGCCGAAACTGAGGATGAACGCGAAGAGCGCGGCAATGACCAGGCCCACCCGCGCCGAGGGAATAATGACGGCGAAAACCGTGCGCATCCGCCCGCAGCGCAGGTTATGCGCGGCCTCAATGAGCGTGCGGTCCACGAAGACGAGGCTGAAGAGTTGAAGAAGCACCACGAGCGGGAATGTCAGCGTGAGATAGCCAATCATCGTCGCCCCGACGGTATTCAAAAGCGAAAACGGTCCAAGCCCGATCCAGCCGAGCATGACGTTGATGATGCCGGCATCCGAGAGAAACACCTGCCAGGAATAAACCCGCACGAGGTAGCTCGTGAAAAACGGGATCACCATCAGGAATACCGCCCAGCGTCGCGCCGTGTCGGACAGCTTGAAAGAGATCGCGTAGGCACAGGGAAAGGCGAGGACGCTGACCAGCGCGGATGCTGCGGCGGCCATCGCAAGGGTGGTACCGTAGGCCTGCCAGAAGACCGAGCGGCCATACATTGTAGCCCAGTTCACGGCGTCGAAATCCGGCTGCATCCGGAAGTTCTTTACCGTCCAGAAGCTGAGCGCCACCAGGAAGACCAGTGGAAACACGAAGAACAGCAGCTGCCAGATCAGGAGCGGCAGCGAGAAGGTGAGACCGTAGAGGGTCAGGGATCTTCGCATTCGAAAGGGCTCCAGCTGGAAGGCAATTCCGGGCCGACGGGGGGCTCCCGTCGGCCCTCAAGAGGCTCAGGCGCCCTTGTATTCGGACCAGAAGTCGTTCCAGTCTTCGAGGCTCTGCTGCACCGGCCACTGCCGATACTTGATCCGCCCGGCCCGGATCATGTCGATCGCGTTGCCGGCGTCCTTGGTCATCCCCTGGCGCTTGGCTTCATCCGGGTTCTCGGCTTGCAACACTTCCCAGCCCTTCTGGTTGGGGATGAGCGCGGGATAGGCGGCCATCTGGGCCGATTTCGCCTGCCCCTTGGCCGAGGTGATGTACTGGATCCATTTCTTGGCGAGGTCGGCCTTGGCCGAGCCCTTGCCGATGGAGAAGCATTCCGACCACTGAAGGCCACCTTCCTCCGGAATGGCCGAACGGACCTTGGCGCCGTTCTTCTCGAGCACGCCGGTGATCCAGTCGCCGATCCCCGCGAAGGCCAGCATCTGACCGTCGTTGAGCGACGAGAAGGTTCCGCCGTAGTCGAAGAAACCGCCGACCTGCGGGCGCAGCGACATGGTCTTTTCCTTGACGGCCTGCCAGGCGGCCTCGTCGATGTCGTAGGGGTTTGCATTGCCGTTCAGCAGGCTGATCTGACCGAGGTTGGGCAGGTGCCAGTCGAAATGCCCGACCTTGCCCGTCAGCTTCTCGTCCCAGAAGACATTGTAGGTCGATGCCTCGGCCTCGGTCAGGGCCTCGGTATTGTAGGCGACGCCGAGGAAACCAAATCGCGTCACGAGCGAGAACAGCTTTCCGTCGCTCCAGTTTCCGGGGAAGTTCTGGAATTCGGGGAAGTAGTCGGAAATGGCGTAGTCGTTCGGATCAAGCTCCTCAACGTAACCCGCCTCGTTCAGCGCCTGCACATATTCGGCATCCGAAAGGATCACGTCGAAAGTGCCGGCCGGCGATTGCGAGATGAGGCCCAGCATGTTGTCGCCGCCAGTGTAGTACTTCGGGACGAACTTTACGTTGTTCTCGGCCTCGAACTCCGCCACGACGTCGGGCTCGGCATGTCCGTACCAGGCAAGCATCGTGAGTTCCGTCGGCGCGGCGAAGGCGCGGCGCGACAACATCGGCGTCGCGAGAACCGCAGCGCCGCTTGCGAGAAGCGATCTGCGTGTAAGCCTCATATCATTGGAATTCAGTTCCGACATGTGTGACTCCCTGTCTCATGTGGCAGCTTTGGCTGTAGAGCCTCACGCTAGGCCATGGGTGGATGGAGACAAAATCGGTTCTTGAAATCGCTAGATTTGTGGTCGTTATACGTTCGATCTTTACGCAACCTGGCAGCGCAGGAATTTGTTTTTCCCCATGAATGCGCTGTCCGGGGGCTGGCTCCGACGCGCGAAGCAATCAGCTTTTCAGAGGAGTAATGCCGGATCCAACGCTTTCGAGCGATGCGACGAGTTCGCTCACAAGCTGCAAGCCGGCCGCTGACAACCGCGGATGCTTGTAAAAGAGCCCGACGCGAAGCGGCTCCAGCGCGGGGAAACCTTCTGCTTCACTAAGCGCCCGCATCCCGGGGAGCATGGTCGCCTTTGTCAGCGCCGTCACGCACAAACCGTTGAGAACCGCGTTTTGGAGCCCGGAGATGCCAGGTCCGGTATAGACCACGCGCCATCGCCGTTCGATCGCGTCAAGCGCTTGGATCATGCGTGCCCGGTACTCACAGCCTTCCGGGTGCGCGCCGATGGGAACCGGGCGGTGGACAACATCCTCAAACCCTTCCGCCGCCGCCCAGATGGGCTGCTCGACCCACACGCGCGAAAGGTATGGCATCCGGGTCTCCGACATCATGGCAATGATGATGTCGAGATCATCACCGCGCAGATGTTGATGAAGCTCCCGGCTGAGGTCGCAATGAATCTCAAGCTCCACGTCGGTGTGATCCCGAATGAAGTTGGTGATGGCCCCCTGCAGAAACGCAACCGCGTAATCGGTGGGCAACCCGATCCGCAATACGCCGGTCTTGTGTGAGCGGTGGAAGTATCCCACTGCCTCGTCGTTGATGCGGATCATCTCGCGCGCGTAGCTCAGGAGTGCTTCACCCGTGGGCGTCGGCTGGACCGAGCGGCCCTCCTGCGTCAGGATCGGTGCGCGCACGAGTTCTTCGAGCCGCCGGATCTGGAGCGAGATCGCCGGCTGGCTTCGTCCGAGGAACGCGCCCGCTTTCGAATGGCCCCCCAGCTCGACGACCGCGATGAATGTCCTGAGCAAGTCGGTTGGAAGGTTCGTGATGGCGGCCATGCATTTGCGACCCTAATCGAAAGATTGGAACAATCTATTTTCTTGATGAAAGGTCGGCAAGCTAGTTTCACGACAGTTCATTCAAAGAGGGCACCATGCCGACGACAACCGCCTTCGCATCCGAACTGACCTGGCCGGACTATGATGCGGCGGTCAGGACGGGACAGACCCCGATCCTGATCCCCATCGGGTCGATGGAACAGCATGGCCATCACATGCCGCTGCATGTGGACGTGCTTCTCCCCACGGAATTCGCCCGCCGTGTCGCGCTGGAGATCGGCGCCCTAGTCGCGCCACCCTTCACCTATGGCTACAAGTCGCACCAGAAATCAGGCGGTGGCAATCATCTTCCCGGCACCACGAGCCTCGACGGCGCAACCCTGGTGGCCGCGCTGAAGGATGTGGTCAAGGAGTTCAGCCGCCACGGCGTGCGCAAGATCTGCCTCGTGAACGGACATTACGAGAATTCGTGGTTCATCATCGAAGCGATCGACCTTGCCCTGCGCGAGTTGCGCTGGGACGGTGTGACCGACGTCAAGGTCGTCGTGCTGTCCTATTGGGATTTCGTCCACGAAGAGGCGATCGCAAAGCTCTATCCCGACGGCTTCCCCGGCTGGGCGGTCGAGCATGGAGGTGTCCTGGAGACCTCGCTCATGATCGCGCTTTATCCGGACCTGGTCCAACTCGAACGCGCCGTCGACGTCAAGCCCGCGACCTTTCCGCCCTACGACGTGTATCCCGTGAAGCCGGAGTGGACGCCCGCTCCCGGCACGCTCTCCTCGCCGAAGGACGCGTCCGTCGAAAAGGGCCATATCCTGCTCGACGTCTGCACCAAGGGCATCGTCGAAGCGCTCCGGACCGAGTTCGGCTAAACCTTCCCATTCTCCCGAGACTTGGGGGCCGCCAGCGGCCCCCTTCTTTTTTTTGCCGACGCCTAGAGGATGCTCAGACAAGCAAAGGCCCGGGTCGAGCCCGGGCCTTTTCGGTGTCGCGGTGGCGCAGATCAGTTGCGGATGATGTTGTGCTCGGGACCGAAGGGGAAGCCCGTGATGTTGTCGGCGCCGTCCTCGGTCACGATAAGGATGTCGTGCTCGCGGTAGCCGCCGGCACCCGGCATTCCCTCCGGCAGCATCACCATTGGCTCCATGGAGACGACCATGCCCGGCCTCAGCTCGGTCTCGATATCCTCGCGCAGTTCGACCCCGGCCTCACGCCCGTAGTAATGGCTCAGTACGCCGAAGGAATGCCCGTAGCCGAAGGAGCGGTACTTCAAGAGATCCCACTGCCGGTACATGTCGTTGAGTTCGAGCGCGATCTCGTTGCATTTCGCACCGGGCTTGATCAGCTCCAACCCGCGCCGGTGAACGGCCACGTTCTTCTCCCAGATATCGAGGCTCGCATCGTCGCAGCTGTCGCAGAAAAGCGTCCGTTCCAGCGCGGTGTAGTAGCCGAAGATCATTGGGAAGGTGTTGAGCGACAGGATATCACCAGACTTGATTTTCTTGTTGGTGACCGGGTTATGGGCACCGTCGGTGTTGATGCCGGACTGAAACCACGTCCAGGTGTCCATCAGTTCGACGAATGGGAACGAATTGGCGATCTCGCGGATCATTGCATTGGTCGAGGCAATCGCAACTTCGTGCTCTGGAACGCCCGCGCCGATCGCAGCTGCGCAGGCCGCGCCGCCCACGTCGCAAATACGCGCACCGGTCCGGATCAGCTTGTGCTCTTCCGCCGACTTGACCGATCGCATCCACATCGACGGTTGCGCGATGTCGACGAATTCCACGCCCGGCAACGCCGCCTCGAGCTGCTTGCGGTAGTCGAGATTGACGTGGTCGAACTCGATCCCCAACCGCTTGACGCCCGGCGTCAGCTGTCGCACGGCGCGGTAGAAGTTGTCGCGCCGCCAGTCGGTGTAGGTGATGTTGTTGCCGAAACTGCGCCGCCAGGGCTGACCGCCGTCGATGCCGGCGGAGATTGTGGTGGCGTTGTCCTGCGTGATGACCATGCCGTACTTCCGGCCGAAATAGCAGTAGAGCCAGCCCGAATAGTAGTTGATGCAGTGGTAGGAGGTGAAGAGCGCCGCATCGACGTCGTTGTCAGCCATCCATTTGCGGACATCGTCCTGACGACGCTTCATTTCGGCGTCCGAGAACGGCGAGTAATCCTTGTCTCCGTTATGCCACTCCATCACGTGGAGCATGTCTTCAGTCATGTGGTTCATGGGATCTGTCCTCTTCCATAGCCGCAACGATTGCCGATGAGCGTAACTGCGATCTGGAATGCGCGGAAATTTGTTCTGGAAATCCTCAGATTTGGGCGGCTTTAAAGGGCCAGATTGCCTTGCTGGATCAACGTAGTTTTTCAGACGAAAGCGGGAGCACAGATTGCCCGGCCAGTGACAGCTCTGCCATCGGCCGGACGTTTGCCTTCGCCGAGCTTGCCGAGCGCGAGGGGATCGCGCCTTCGTACATGAGCCGCGTCCTCCGCCTGACCCTGTTCGCGCCCGACATCGTCGAGGCGATCGTGGACGGAAGCAGGGGCTGGAGGTAACGCTTGTTCGCTTGCTGGAGTCATTTCCGTTGGCGTGGGAGCAGCAGCGGCCCAGCCGCGCGTGATCGGCGCAGGCGGAGGTTCTCCAGACCGGATTGGAACATCCGTGCTACACTTCGCAAGGGAACCGCCGTCCCAGCATTCCATGCTGAGGGCTTGTCACGGCTTCCGATGTTCCTAGGAGGATCAGATGTCAGACTATAGGGTCGGGTATTTCGTCGGCAGCCTTGCAAAAGGCTCGATCAACCGAAAGCTTGCCAAGGCGCTCGTTCGCCTGGCACCCTCAGAGTTGCAAATGCAGGAGATCCCGTTTGGCGATCTTCCACTCTACAGCTATGATTACGATGCAGATTATCCGCCCGTCGCAAAGGATTTCAAGGCAGCGATTGCTGCGGTCGATGCAGTTCTCTTCGTTACCCCGGAATACAACCGCTCAATCCCCGGCGGCCTGAAGAACGCCATTGACTGGGCAAGCCGGCCATGGGGCCAGAATTCGTTCACCCGAAAACCCTCGGGCATCATCGGCACTTCGCCGGGGGCCATCGGGACTGCTGTCGGACAACAGCACCTCAAAAGCATCCTCGGCTTTTGCAATTCGCCGATGATGAACGCGATCGAAGCCTACATCCAGTTCACGCCGGATCTGATCTCTGACGATGGTAAAGTAAGCGTCGCATCGACAGAAACCTTTCTGCGAAACTACATGTCCGAGTTTCGCGACTTCACCAGACGCGTCCTGACGGTCTATCCCCGCACCGCGTGACATCAGAGCGCATCGAACGATGCGAGTCATCCGGACTGCGGCGATTACATTGCGCCGTCGCTGCCGCAGATGTTGGTCTGGTCCGGCGGTACGCCCTTCGGCAGGGCGGCGGCGCCCTCGGCCTCCTCGCAATGCACGCCTTCCATGCCGACACTATAGCAGGTCATCGATAGAGAACTGCAGACCGCTGAAGGCACGCTACATCTCTTCGTCGCCATCGACCGCACCAGCAAGTTCGCTGTGACCCAACTTGTCGAAAAGGCTGACAGACGGACGGCGTGGAAATTCCTGGAGCATCTGCTCAAGACCGTTCCCTACCGCATCCATACGATCCTCACTGACAATGGCATCCAGTTCGCTGAGCAGCCCGGGAACCGGAACACGGCCTATTCCCGGCAGATGCGCTTCGACATGATTTGCGAGGCAAATGAGATCGAACACCGCCTGACCAAGCCAAACCACCCCTGGACCAATGGCCAGGTCGAGCGGATGAACCGAACGATCAAGGAGGCCACCGTCAAACGGTTCCATTACGACGGCCACGACCAACTCCGCACCCATCTCGCGGACTTCATGGCGGCCTGCAACTTCGCTCGCAGGCTCAAGACCCTCAGTGGTCTCACACCCTACGAATACGTCTGCAAAGTCTGGACTTCAGAGCCGGACAGATTCATCGTCGACCCAATCCACCAGATGCCGGGACTGAACAACTGGCTCGCCATCTATGCGCTCTCGCACATCGACTAGGAAGCGCCGGACGCGGTCCCGTTGGCAGCAAGCTGCTTCATTGGATCTAAAGGTGCCTGAAGAATCGGAATGCGGGCGGGGTCGAGTATCGGTTCTGCTTCCTGAAAGAAGGAGCGCTGCTCTCTGGCTCCAGGCATGCCCGAGCAATTTCACCCTTCGTGCCGGGAAGCCCCTCGACGATAACGACATGCACCGTCGCGGCGGCCTGTCGCCGTCTGCGGGCCGCCTGGTATTCGGTGGAGTAGTAGCAGGCCCGCGCATCTGCAAGCGATGCAAACTCGATCACCACGTGACGGTCAAGTACGGGGCCCTCAAGAACTTCGGCCGCCCCGCCCCGCGCTAGGAACCGCGCCCCGTGCGCGGCAAAGGCCGCCGGGGCAAGCGCCTGGTAGCCGGCATAGGCTAAGGGATCGGTCACCGTGACATGGGCAATCCAATAGGCTTTCATGACCGGTCTTCCAGCAAGTCCCGCGCAATTTCGGCGGCGTCGCGCAAATGGTCCCGAACCGCTTCGGCGGCGCCTTCGGCGTCGTTGGCGCAGATCGCGCCGCAGATCCGGGCCATATGGCTCGGGCCAGAGATGCGGCGGTCGGTCGTCGCAAGCGTCAGCGCCCTCAGCCGGGAAATCCGGCTGTTCAGGCGCTGAACGATTTCCCACGCGATCTCATGCCCGGCGGCGAGGAATATCGTCTCATAGAACGTTGTCGTGGCGGCATAGAGCTTGCGCGCGTCGGCATCGCCGAAAGCGGCTTCGAGGTCCGAGAGCGCCGCGCGCAGGCGGTGCTTCACGGCATCGTCGGCAACCTTGGCACAGTCGGCGGCCGCCTCGGATTCCAGCAGACGGCGGATGTCGTAGATCTGCCGCGCGCGTGGCCAGTCCAGCCCCGCCACAACAGGGCCGCTGCGCGGAAGGATTTCAACCAGCCCCTCGGCCTCAAGATAGCGGATTGCTTCGCGCACGACGGACCGGGAGACGCCGAGTTGGTCGCAAAGTGTGCGCTCCACCAGCCGGTCGCCGCCAACGAAGTGGCCCGAGATGATGGAATCGCGCAGCCGATCCACCGCCAGTTCCCTGAGCGTGGTGGGCGGATGGTCGATCCGCAGATCGTGTTCGGGCTTCTGATCCATGGCCGCAGATTAGCCGCGCCCTCTGCGCCATTCAAGCTAATATTGACATACGGTATGATGGTATACCAACATACCAACCTAACGAATCGGAAGGACCCAGGGCATGCCGGCGCAGATCCGCAAGACGCTCATCACCATCGAAACGACGCTGGTCGAAGGCGGCCGCGCAGCGCCAAGGCCGCTCAAGCTGATCGCGGCGGCGGCGGTGCTGAAGAACCCATGGGCCGGCCGTGGCTTCGTCGAGGATCTCAAGCCCGAGATCCATGATGCCGCCCCAGAATTGGGCGCGCTGCTGACCGGGATGATCCTCGATGCGGCGGGCGGCGCCGAGATGGTCGAAGGCTATGGCAAGGCGGCCGTCGTCGGCCTCGACGGAGAATTGGAGCATGCGAATGCGCTGATCCACACGCTGCGCTTCGGCAACCACTACCGCCAGGCGCTGGGGGCCAAGACCTATCTGGCCTTCACCAGCGTCCGGGGACCGGCGAATTGCGCCGTGATGATCCCGCTGATGGACAAGCATGACGAAGGCCGCCGCTCGCACTACCAGACCATCCATTTCGCCATCCCCGACGCTCCGGCGGCGGACGAGATCGTCGTCGCGCTCGGCGCCTCGACCGGCGGACGGCCGCATCACCGCATTGGCGACCGTTATCAGGACCTGAAGGATCTTGGCCATGATGTCGCGAACCCTGCGGCTGTCTGACGGTTCTGCCGTCCGGCTGCTTGAGGCCGGGGTAGGAGAGCCGCTGCTGCTGATCCACGGTGTCGGTCTCAGGGCCGAGGCCTGGGGACCGCAGATCGCGGCGCTGTCCGTAGGGGCGCATGTCATTTCTGTCGATATGCCGGGCCACTGTGGCAGCGATCCGTTGCCGGCCGGCGCCTTGCTTCCCGACTATGTCGCCTGGGCCGCCCGTGTGATCGCGGCGCTGGGGCTGGGCCCGGTCAATGTTGCCGGCCATTCCATGGGCGCGTTGATCACGGCGGGGCTGACGGTGGAACATCCGTCGCTTGTCCGGCGTGCGGCACTCCTGAACGGCGTCCATCGCCGCAGTGCCGAGGCGCGGGCAGCGGTCGAGGCACGCGCGGCCGAAATCGCCGCCGGCGCAAACGGGATCGAGGTGCCGCTGGCGCGCTGGTTCGGCCCCGACGATGACATCTGCCGCGCGAAGGTTGCCGAGTGGCTGGGGGCCGTCGATCCGGCGGGCTATGCCGCCGCCTACCGCGCCTTCGCCGAGGGCGACGATGTCTATGCCGACCGGATCGGCGCCATCCGCTGCCCGCTTCTGGTCCTGACCGGCGACGGCGACGCAAATTCCACCCCGGCGATGGCCGGGGCGATGGCCACCATGGCAGGCAGGGGGCGGGCCGTGGTGATCGGCGGACACCGGCACATGGTCAACCTGACGGCACCTGACCGGGTCAGCGCCGAAATGCAAACCTGGCTGCAAACACCAGAAGGGGCAGGCATGAGCGGAACCACCCTGGACCCCCGCGTATTGCGCGACGCCTTCGGATGCTTCATGACCGGGGTGACCGTCGTCACGGCAATGGATGCCGAGGGCAAGCCGCTGGGCTTCACCGCCAATTCCTTTTCGTCGGTCTCGCTCGATCCGCCGCTCCTGTTGATCTCCATCGCCAACAGTTCCCGCAATGCGGCCGCGTTCCGGGCCGCTCCGGGGTTTGCGATCAACATCCTCGCCGAGGGGCAAAAGGAGGTCTCCGCCACCTTTGCCCGCCCGGTCGAGGACCGCTTTGCCACCGTGCACTGGCGCAAGGGGCCGGTCGGATCGCCGCTGATCACCGGGGTCTCCGCCTGGTTCGACTGCACGCTGGAGCAGGCGGTGGCGGCCGGAGATCACACGATCCTCATCGGCCGAATTGGGGACTTCGGCGCGACGCCTGCTCCGGGGCTGGGCTACTATCGCGGGGCTTATATCACCCCGGCGCAAACCGCCGCGCAACTGCCGACAGGCCCGGATGTGGTCGTCTCCGTCATTCTGGAAGCGGCCGGTCAGGTGCTGCTTGTCGATGGCGGACAGGGCGGGCTGACGCTTCCAACCGCACGGGTCGGCCGGGAAGGCATGCAGGCCGTACTGGACCAGTTGATCGCGGGAACCGGTCTTTCGGCGGAACCCGGTTCCATCTACGCAGTCTATGAAGACATCGCCCAGGGCCGGCAGCATATCGCCTTCCGCTGCGCCGCCGAACAGGGTCAGCCACGGCGCGGCGCCTTCGTCGACCTCACCCCCGCAGAGATGGCCGAGGTGACCGATCCTGCGATGCGCACCATGCTGGAACGGCTGGCCGAAGAGGCGCGCATCGGCAACTACGGAATCTATTTCGGCGACCACCAACGGGGCCGCGTGCAAAGGACCGAGGAAAGGTAAGTCATGAAGTTCTCTCTTTTCATCCATATGGAGCGCGTCTCGGCCGAGGAGGACCAGAAGCAGCTTTATGACGAGATGATCGCGCTTTGCCGCATCGCCGACGAAGGCGGGATGCATGCCATCTGGACGGGTGAGCATCACGGCATGAACTTTACCATCGCGCCGAACCCGCTTCTGAACCTCGTCGATCTGGCGCATCGCACGAAGAACGTCCGCCTTGGCACCGGCACCGTCATCGCGCCTTTCTGGCATCCGATCCGCCTTGCGGGCGAGGTGGCGATGGCCGACATCATCACCGGCGGACGGCTTGACCTCGGCATCGCGCGGGGGGCCTACAGTTTCGAATACGAACGACTGATGCCCGGCCTCGACGCCTGGGGCGCGGGCGGGCGGATGCGGGAGCTGATCCCGGCCATCAAGGGGCTGTGGCAGGGCGATTACGCCCATGACGGCGAATACTGGCAGTTTCCGAAAACCACTTCCTCCCCCATGCCGGTGCAGGAGCCGCACCCGCCGATCTGGGTTGCGGCCCGCGATCCGAACAGTCACGACTTCGCCGTCTCGCAAGGCTGCAACGTGCAGGTCACGCCGCTGCATCTGGGCGATGAGGAGGTGCAAAGCCTGATGGACCGCTTCAACGCCGCCTGCGCCAAGTTCCCCCAGATCGCGCGCCCGAAGATCATGGTCCTGCGCCACACCTATGTCGCAGACAGCGAGGCCGACGCTGAGAAGGGCGCGGAAGAACTGAACATGTTCTACAACTACTTCGGCGCCTGGTTCAAAAACGAACGCCCCATCTCCATGGGCCTGATCGAGACGCTGACGCCCGGGGAAGTGGCGGCCCATCCGTTCTATTCCGCGGATGCAATGCACAAGAACCAGATCGTGGGCGAGGCGCCCGAGGTGATCGAGAGGGTAAAATCCTACGAGGCGATGGGCTATGATGAGTTCAGCTTCTGGATCGACAGCGGGATGAGCTTCGACCGCAAGAAAGCCTCGCTCGAACGCTTCATCCGCGACGTGATGCCGGCCTTCGCCTGAGGACAGACCATGGACCGTTTCCAGCACTATATCGACGGACGTTTCGAGGACGCGGCCGAGGGGTTCGACAGCCTCGATCCCGCCACCGGAACCGCTTGGGCGCGGATGCCTGCCGCTTCCGCCGATGACGTGTGCCGCGCGGTCGACGCTGCGGATCGCGCCTTTGCCGGCTGGGCTGGAACCACGGCGACGGCGCGCGGCAAGCTGCTCTACCGTCTGGCCGATCTGGTGGCCGAGGCCGCGCCGCGTCTGGCCGCGCTGGAAACCCGCGACACCGGCAAGATCATCCGTGAAACCACAGCCCAGATCGCCTATGTCGCGGAATACTATCGCTATTACGCCGGCCTCGCCGACAAGATCGAGGGGGCGCATCTGCCCATCGACAAGCCCGACATGGAGGTCTGGCTCAGGCGTGAGCCGGTGGGCGTGGTGGCGGCGGTCGTGCCGTGGAACAGCCAGCTCTTCCTCTCGGCAGTCAAGCTCGGCCCGGCGCTGGCGGCGGGTTGCACGGTCGTGCTAAAGGCCAGCGAGGACGGGCCCGCGCCGCTTCTCGACTTCGCCCGGCTCGTGTATCAGGCGGGGTTCCCGCCAGGTGTCGTCAACATCCTGACCGGCGGGCCGGAGGCGGGCCACGCGCTCACCACCCATCCGAAGATCGCCCATATCGCCTTCACCGGCGGGCCGGAGACGGCGCGTCACATCGTCCGCTCCTCGGCCGAGAATCTGGCGAAGGTCTCGCTGGAATTGGGCGGCAAGTCGCCCTTCATCGTCTTCGACGATGCCGACCTGGAGAGCGCCGCCAATGCGCAAGTCGCGGGGATCTTCGCCGCCACGGGGCAAAGCTGCGTCGCGGGATCGCGCCTTCTGGTCCAGCGCGGCGTGAAGGACGACTTTCTCGCACGGCTGAAGACCAAAGCCGAGGCGGTGACCATCGGCGCACCGGGCGCGATGGAGACGGAGGTCGGCCCGCTTTGCACCGCGCGGCAGCGCGAGCGCATCGACCGGATCGTGGCCGAGTCGGTCGCGGCGGGCGCAAGGCTGGTCACGGGTGGCCGGGTGCCGGACGGCCCGGGGTTCTACTATCCGCCGACGATCCTCGATTGCTCCGACACGCCGAACGCGGCCTCGGTCACCGAAGAGTTGTTCGGGCCGGTTCTCTCGGTCGTCGCCTTCGAGACCGAGGAAGAGGCGCTGCGGCTGGCCAATGACACCGCCTATGGTCTCGCCTCGGGCGTCTTCACCCGCAGCCTGACGCTTGCGCACCGGATGATCCGGGGCATCCGCGCCGGCGTCGTCTGGGTCAACACCTACCGCGCCGTATCGCCAATCGCGCCCTTCGGTGGCCACGGGCTTTCCGGCCACGGCCGTGAGGGCGGGCTTGCGGCCGCGCTCGACTACACCGCCGTAAAGACCGTCTGGCTGCGCACCTCGGACGATCCGATCCCGGATCCCTTCGTGATGCGCTGACTTCTGGCGTCGGCTCGAAATGAGAATTCGGGAGGACGCTGCGCTCCCGATGGCCATGTGGGGCAACGGCAGCGATACGCAGCGGCGGCAAAAGACATGCATGAGATGAATAAGTGGTCGAAGTCTGCCTGCAGCGGACGAGTGCTTCGGCGGGTGTCGAATTGAGATTGGCGAATCCAGAGCTTTTGGAAACCCGTGCCTTCTTGGGGGGTGAATGGTCCGCGCGCGCGAAGCGTATTGCCGTGCATGATCCCGCCAACGGAACTCTGCTGGCGGAGGTCGCAGATTGTTCGCGCGCGGATGCGGTCGCAGCCATCGCGATGGCGCAGGCGGCGCTACCCGGCTGGGCAGCGCTGACCGGAAAGGAACGCGCCGGGATTCTGCGGCGCTGGTACGACCTGGTCGTCGCACATGCCGACGACCTTGCCGCAATCCTGACCGCTGAGATGGGCAAACCGCTGGCCGAGGCGAAAGGCGAAGTGCTGTACGGCGCGTCCTACATCGAATGGTTCTCTGAAGAGGCGAAGCGCATCTATGGTGAAGTTATCCCCGCCCACCAACGCGACAAGCGGCTTCTGGTGATCCGCCAGCCGGTCGGCGTGGTGGCAGCGATCACGCCCTGGAATTTCCCCAATGCGATGATCGCCCGCAAGCTGGCCCCAGCGCTGGCCGCCGGCTGCACCATTATCGCCAAGCCGGCAGCCGAAACGCCCCTTTCGGCGCTGGCGCTGGCAGTCCTGGCCGAACGCGCGGGGTTTCCCAAGGGTGTGCTCTCGATCATGCCGTCGACCGATGCTATCGGGCTGGGGCTCGAGTTCTGCGAAAACCCCGTGGTCCGCAAGATCAGCTTTACCGGATCGACCAACGTGGGCCGCATCCTGATGCGGCAGGGCGCGGCGCAGATCAAGAAACTGTCTCTGGAACTTGGCGGCAACGCGCCTTTCATCGTCTTTGAGGACGCCGACCTCGACGCTGCGGTACAGGGATGTTTGGCATCGAAATTCCGCAATGCCGGACAGACCTGCGTCTGTACGAACAGGATTTATGCCCAGTCCGGCATCCATGACGCATTCGTCGCAAGACTAACTGAGGCGGTAGCCGCCCTGCGGGTCGGGCCGGGAGATGAAGATGGCAGCGAAATCGGCCCCCTCATATCGGCTTCAGCCCTCCGCAAGGTCGAGGCGCACATAACCGATGCGATGGACCGGGGTGCCAAAGTTGCGACCGGCGGTGCGCGGCTCGAAGGCACGTTCTTCCAACCGACGGTTCTGACGGGCGTCACGCCCGCCATGGCGGTGGCCCGCGAGGAAACCTTCGGTCCGCTTGCCCCGGTCTTCCGATTCAGGACCGAAGCAGAGGTTGTCGCGGCCGCAAATGATACCGAGTTCGGACTCGCGTCATACGTCTTTACCAGCGATATTGGGCGGGTCTGGAGAATGATGGAGGCGCTCGAATACGGAATGGTTGGTGTCAACACCGGCCTGATCTCTACCGAGATCGCCCCTTTTGGCGGCATCAAGCAATCGGGCATCGGCCGAGAAGGCAGCCGCCACGGAATCGAGGACTACCTGGAACTGAAATACGCCTGCCTGAGTGTCTGAAACGCGACTGTCACAGGTTCTTGAAGTTGATGTGCGTGACCAGAAGGGGCAACCGCCCATAGCCACGGATCAAATCAATTATTCAACTTCAACGAAACGAACCAAAATCGAAGTCGTCTAGATCATCAGCCGTTCGCAGTGGATCGCAGGTCACTGTCTGTTTTTCAATTGAAAGGCTTTGGTATCATGAACGTTCGGAGGCAGCGGCCTGCTTGATCAAAGGTCGTGCTTGGCAACCAAGCCTATTACTGTGACGTGGGATAAAATGAACCAGACCAACTTCCAGCGCAATCTGAGGCTTCTGACCAATTACTCCATATCGATCGCAGAGGTCTGCCGCCGGCTGCAGATCAATCGTCAACAGTTTCACCGTTACCTTAGTGGCGGTGCACGACCCTCACCTCGCAAGATGCTGAAGATTTGCGATCATTTCGGCGTCGACGAATCCGAGATCTTGATGGACCACGCCCAGTTCCGCGAGATCATCGCAATCCGACGCCACAGTGGCGCGGCGCTCGACCCGCTCGGCGAATTCATTATTGGCCTCAGCAAGGTCAACCCGCGCTCCACCCGGCAGCTCGAGCCCTATCTCGGCTTCTACTACAGCTATTTCCGTCCGGTCGAATTTCCCGACATGGTCCTTCGCTCTCTGGTCAGCGTCTTCACTCGCGCCGGCTTCGTTTACGTCAAGACGGTCGAGAACTATTCTGCGGTGAAGCGCCGGTCACGCCGGATCCTGAAGCACACTGGCGTCATGTACCACACTGGCGAACGCCTCATTATCCATGAACGCGAGGCGATCGTCGGTCAGATGATGTGGACCACGATCCTGCTGCCTGCGCGACCGGACCAGGCCTCGGTCATGCCGGGCCTGACACTCGGCGTCAGTTCCGGCACCAAACGCGATGTGGCCTGCTACCGGGTGATCTGGGAGGCGCTCGACGATCCGGTCGACATCCGTGCCGCGCTTTCCGGCGCGGGCCTCTACGATCTGACGAGCCCGGTGATCCCGCGCGACATCCGGGCGGCCATCGCCAATGACGTCGCGCCGGCCGAGGGCGCCTTCGTCGCGCGCGACTGGATCAACGAGACGATGTGACCTGCGGCGGCGGGAATGGTCCGCGCAGATCCTCCGCCTGCGTGAGGGACGCCAGCAGCACCTCGTCGCAACCCGACTTCGCGAAGACCAGGGCACCGACCGGGAGACCATCGTCCGTCAGGGCGACGGGCAGCGTCGCCGCCGGACAGCCTGTCAGGTTCCCCAGCATGTTGAAGGGGGCGTAGCTCGGCCAGTCGGGAACGACTGCGCGCCCGGCAATGGATCGGGGCGGCTGGCGCAGCGGGAAGGCGGGGCAGGCGGTGGCCGGTACGATCAGAAGGTCGTGATCCGCCATGAACGTGGCGAAGACGCCGGCGAGCCGGCGCTGCGTTGCTCTCGCCATCTCGACCGCCTGCGAACCCGCTTTACGCCCCTGGTCGAGGATCGCGCGGCTTTCCGGCATCAGCAGATCGACGGACTCGCCCAGAAGACGGCCGCGGGCGCGGTATTCCTCGACCGCGCCCAAGAGATCGAGCACCGGGCCCGGATCGGGCAGTATGGGCGCGGCACGGCGAACCTCGTGACCGGCTTCGGCGAACAGGCGGGCCAGCGTCTCGGCGGGCGCCGCGCATACCGGATCGACCGGCAGCCCGGCAAGCGTCGGGGCCCAGGCGATGCGCAGGCGGCGGGGGGCCGGGCCGATCGCCACCGGCACCCCGGAATCGGGGTCGCGCGGATCGGCGCCCGCGCTGGCAGAGAACATCAGCGAGAGGTCGGGCATATTGCGCGCCATCGGGCCGACATCGGAGAACGGCCGCCAATCCCCCTGCCCCGGCCAGAGCGGAATGCGGCGGTGGCTGGGCTTCAGCCCGGTCAGCCCGCAGAAGGCGGCAGGCACGGTGATCGAGCCCGCCGTGTCGCTACCGGTGGCCAAGGGCACGAAGCCCGCCGCCAGGGCCGCCGCCGAGCCTCCGGAGGAACCGCCGGGCGTGCGCTCCGGATTCCAGGGGTTGCGGGTATCCGGCCCGAGCCCGTTGCGGGTTTCGCCAAGGAGCGTGAATTCGGGCGTGTTGGTCTTGCCCACGACGATGGCGCCTGCGGCACGGAGCCGGGCGACATGGACAGAATCCTCGGTGGCTATCCGACCGGAATAGACGCGCGATCCGCAGGCGAACGGCAGTCCCGCGACCGGCTCGGCATCCTTCACCGCGAGCGGCAGGCCGAGAAGCGGCGGCAGCGGCCCGCCCGCGCGGAGCCGCGCCTGGGCGGCCCCGGCCTCGGCCAGCGCCCGTTCGGGGCACGTGGCGGTGAAGGCGTTGAGCGCGCCGTCCAGCGAGTCGATCGCGGCGAGACTGTCGGCGACCAGTTCGGGGATCGAGATTTCGCGCTTGCCGATCATCTCCCTCAGCCGGTGGGCCGGGAGCGAGGCCAGCCGGATACCTGCGGGCACGGTCATTGTGCGGTTCATTGCTCTTCCCTTCCGTCCGCTCAGACCTGCCCGAGGCGGCGGCGCAGGCGCGCGGCCCCATGGCTGATCAGCCGGTCGGCGGTGATCGACAGGAAAGAGATCCCAAGCCCGGCGATCAGCCCCTCGCCGACCCTGGCCTTGCTGACCGCGACGAGCGTCTCCTGCTCCAGCCCGCGGGTGCCGACCAGGGCGGTGATCACCAGCATGCCGAAGGCCATCAGGATCGTCTGGGAAAGACCGAGCATGATTTCCGGCAGCGCATAGGGGATTTGTACATGCAGGAGCCGCTGGAGCCGGGTGCAGCCCGCCATGTCGGCCGCCTCGATCAGCGATTTTGGCACCCGGGCGATACCGTCCATCGGGTAGCGGATTGCCGGCGGCAGCGCGAAGGCCACGATCGCCACCATCGCCGGAAAGTCGCCGAGGCCGAAGAGCATGACGACCGGGATCAGATAGACGAAGGTCGGCAGCGTCTGCAGCGTGTCGATGAAAAGCGCCGTGACCCGCCCGAGCCGGGCGCTCCGGGTGGCGATCACGCCCACCGGAAAACCGATGACCGTCGCGACCACGACCGAAATCGCCACGAGATAGAGCGAGGTCATCGCCAGATCCCAATAGCCGCTGAGCGCGATGAAGCCCAGCATCGCGGCCGAAGCCAGAGCCAGCCCCGCGCCGCGCACCAGAGCGGCCAGCAGCGCGACGAAAAGGACGACGCCAAGCCAGGGAAGTCCGAGGAGCGCATCCTTCACCGGCCTGAACAGGTGGCGAACGAAGCCGTCGCTGATCGCTCCGATCGGACCGGCGAAGGTCACGTTCACCCAGGCGAAGAAGTCGTCCAGTAGCCGGCCGCTGGATCCGGTCAGCGCCGCCGGGAAGTCGCCCGATGCCGGCACGGCCTGCGCCGCGAGCCATCCCGCGAGGAGGACAGAGAGTGCCCCGTAAAGCAGCGGGTGACGGCGCCAGCCCGCCGTCGCGGCCGCGTGCGAGGGCCGACGCGACGCGATGGCGCGCGACAGCCGGTCGAGGACGATCGCCATCAGCGTGATGCCGAGCCCCGCCTCCAGCGCGCGCCCGAGCTGCATGGACTTCAAGCCCTGCAGCACGACGTTGCCAAGCCCGCCGGCACCGATCACGGATGCGATGATCACCGCCGAAAGCGACAGCATGACCAGCTGGTTGAAACCGGTCAGCAACCCCTGGCGCGCCGCCGGCAACAGGACCAGCAGGAGCCGCTGGCGCGGGGAGCAGCCCGCCATGCTGGCCAGTTCGCTGACCGAGGGCGGCAACCGGCGCAGCGCCAGCGTGGTGTTGCGGGCCATCGGCGGCATGGCGTAGATCACCGTTGCGATCAGCGCCGCCACCGGGCCGAAGCCGAAGAACAGCAGGATTGGCACGAGGTAGGAAAAGACCGGCAGCGTCTGCATCACGTCGTAGACCGGGTTCACGACGGCGTCGAGGCGCGGCCAGCGATGGGCCGCGGCCCCCAGCAGGATGCCCGCCACCGCGCCGACGATCACCGCGATGGCAACCGAGGCCAGCGTGAGCATCGCCTCTTCCCACAGATCGAGGACGAGAAAATAGGCGCAGGTCGCAAGCACCAACACCGCCGCGCGGCGCCCCGCCGCCCAGTAACCGAAGATCGCCAGCGCCGCGGTCAGCGCCCACCAGGACAGGGCCGCGAGCCGCAACCCGCCGCCACCCGGCAGCGGTACCTCCAGCCCCTTGACCAGAACACCCTGCACCAGCGCCAGCGGCACCTCGACAGCGGCGGCCAGCCCGCGGGTGATCTCCTTCACCTCGAAGGGTCCGATCTCGGCGCGCCGCGACAGCCAGGTGAGGAATCGGTTGATCGGCCCAGCGAGGTCGGGCAGCCATTCGGCAGGAGGCCGGGCGGCCCAAGCGGGCAACGTCTCGCGGAGCGCGGGCACGAGGCTCAGGGCCGCGGTCAGGCCAAGACCGATGAGCAGGATCCGGCCCGGCGGCAGCGTCGATCCGGTGGACTGTTGCGACTTCTGGTGCACGGCCGCGACCATCACGCCGCACCGTCCGCGAAGATCGTCGAGATCACCCGCTGCCGGTCGATCGCGCCGATGATCGCGCCCCGCCCGTCCGTGACCGGCACCGGCTGATCGGAGGCCAGCACCCGCGGCGCGATGTCGGCGACCAGCGCCGAGGCGGGGACCGGCGCGCCGGTTGCCAGTTCGGTGGCCGGTCCAACCAGCGATCCCGCCCGCATGACCCGATGGCGCGGAATCTTGCGGGTGAATTCGGCGACATAGGCGTCGGCGGGGTTGAGGATCAGCCCCTCGGGCGTGTCGACCTGCACGATGCGGCCATCATGCATGATCGCGATGCGGTCGGCGATGCGGATCGCCTCCTCGAAATCGTGGGTGATGAAGACGATGGTCTTGTGCAGCGTCCCCTGCAGGCGCAGGAACTCGTCCTGCATCTCGTGCCGGATCAGGGGGTCGAGCGCCGAAAACGGCTCATCGAGGAACCAGACCTCGGGATCGGTGGTCAGGCTACGGGCGATGCCGACCCGCTGCTGCTGGCCGCCCGAAAGCTCGTGCGGAAACCGGTCCTCGCGACCCTTGAGCCCGACGAGTTCGGCCAGTTCGCGTGCCCGCGCCAGCCTTGCGTCGCGGCGCATGCCCTGCACGCGGAGCGGAAAGGCGATATTGTCGAGCACAGTCAGATGCGGCAGCAGCGCGAAATCCTGGAACACCATGCTGATCCGCCGCCGCCGGATCTCGATCAGACGCTGGGGATCGACGCCGCGCAGGTTGTCCTCGCCGATGAAGAGATCGCCGCGCGTCGTGTCCACGAGCCCGGTCATGCACCGCACCAGCGTCGACTTGCCCGAGCCCGACAGGCCCATGATGACAAAAATCTCGCCCTTGCGGATGTCGAGCGTAGCATCGCGCACCGCTGGGATCAGCCCGTGGGCTTGAAGATAGGTATCGTCGAGCGTATCGGCGGGCAACCTCCCGGCTGCTTCGGCACCGGGGCCGTAGAGCTTCCAGACGTTGCGGCAGCGGATGATCGAAGAAGTGTCGGGCATGGCAGCGCCTCGGTTCTCTGGCTTGGTTACGGGTCCCGCGCGCGCATGGGCGGGGCGGATCGTTCTACGGTGAGACGGACGCCGGGCAAGACCTGCCCGGCGCCCAGAGTCGTGGTTTCCGGATGACCTTTACTTCAGCCAGCCGCGCCACACGGTTTCGTTCGCGTCGACCCAGTCCGCGGCCATCTGGTCGTAGGACACGCCCTCGACATCGACCCGCTCCATGCCGTCGGCGACGGTCCGGGCGTCGAGGGTGAAGAGGTAATAGATTCGCGCCGTCGCCGGAGCTTTGAGCGATATGTCACGGTTCATCAGCTTCCAGAGAAAGCCCGACGGCGTCGCGCAGTCATGCGTCTTGTCGGCGATGGGGCCCCAGGCCGGGTCGGTGAAGCAGGCCGGCTCGTAGGCCGGGAACGCCACATAATCCCCCTCGGCCTTGTCGAAGAACCAGTGCGGGCTGTAGCCCCAGCCCATGATCGGCTGCTGCCGGTCATACGCGCCCTTCAGAGTGGCGATAAGCGCACCGGAACTGCCCGAGGTGATCGGTTCGATCTGGAACCCGAAGGCGTCGATCGTCTCGTCGACATAGGTGATCCAGTCGGCCGGCGCGGCGACGAACTGCGCCTTGGGTTCGGTCTCGGCCGTGGCGAGCGCCTTCACGCAGCCCTCCTCGAGGAGCGCCTTGTAGTCCGGCAGACCCGGACACATCGCTTCGAGCGATTTCGGATACCACCAGCCCTCTCGCACCCCGATCCCGGAGGAGCCGGCATTGATGACATCGCCGCTGCCGACCGCTTCCTGGCAGGCGTCCCAGGTCGTGTCCCAGCACAGGAATGTGTGAAGATCGCCCAGTTGCAGCCCGGTCAGGCCGGCGGTGTAGTCCGCCGACACGAACTCGACTTCGAAACCCGCCTTCTGGAGGACATGACCGAGTATGTAGGTCGGCACGTCGGTTTCCGACGAGTTGATGACCGTCAGCCTGATCGTCTCGTCGGATCCGGCAGCCAGGCCCATTGCGGGCATCATCGCGACCGTAGCCACTATGGCAGCGCGGCATCCCGTGCCGACACGCGGTAGTTTCATTTCAGGTTCCCTCCCGGTTCGTATTGGCTGGTCCGAAGACTGCTTTTGACACCACGACGATAGAGCATTTACCGTCCCAGACCAGACGTTAGACAGTCGCCGACTGTCGCAGAAAAAGCGACATTCAGCTACATGCACTACGCAGTCAAACAATCAGCCGGTGCTGTCAGACGGATTCGAACCGGTCTCACCAAGGGCAGGATGTCTGTCCCTTATGCCGCGCCGAGTTGACTCCACTCGGCGAGAGCGGCGGCTCGTTTGGCCTTGAAGTCGGGTCTGCTGGAGAGGCTGTGTTCCGTGTTGAAGAGATTGTAAATCGAGGCGTGAACCGAAGCGAACTTCTGCAACGTTCGCACGCGCCGAAACCGGAGCATCGCCCGCTCCCGCCTTCGGAATGGCAAATGAGAATTCTCTGTTCGGTTGTTCAACCAGCGACCAGTTTCTTGCAGATCCGCCACGCCGATCACCTTCATGGCCGCGCCGGAGGATCGCAGAAGATCAGTGACGATGGCCTCGGGCCGGCCGTAGCGCTTCATTGTTTTATTCAAGAATTTCAATGCGGCTTTCTTGTCCCGTGTCCTTGTGACGAAGCTTTCCAGAACCTCGCCCTCGTGATCGACCGCCCGCCAGAGGTAGTGTCGTTCGCCGTTGATCTTCACGAAAACCTCGTCGAGGTGCCATCGCCATTGGGCCCGGAACGCAGACGCTCGGCGCGCTTATTTCGGATCTCGGAGACGAACATCGGGCCGAAACGCTGCCACCAGAACCGGACCGACTCATGGCTGATATCGATCCCGCGCTCGTGCAGCAGGTCCTCCACGTTGCGGAGAGACAGTGGGAACCGGACGTACAGCATCACCGCCAGGCGGATGATTTCAGGGCTGCTGTGAAAGCCCTTGAACGGGTCAGATTGGATCATGTTCAGACGCTACGAGACCGCCCTGCCCGTCTCAACCGGAATCCTTCTGACAGACCCACCACGGTCGTTCCGCCCGATCAGCCCGTGTAGTCGGCAAGGACCACGCGCACACCGTCTGACCACAGCCGTGCGAGATGGGCCGAGAACGCGGCGGCAAAACGGGGATCGTCGCCGAGTGAGCCGAATACGGTGCGATTGGAGAGGAAGGCCGAGGGGTCCGACTTCGCGGCAAGCGCGCGCGCCTTCAGGTCGGCCGCATTCTCGTCATTCGGCGGGATCGTCTGTCCCGCCTCGTCGGTCCCGGCGCAGTAACGGCACCAGAGCGCGACTTCGAGCGCCAGCCCCTCAAACGGCATCCCTTTTGCCAAGGCATCGGCCAGCGTCGGGAGAATGAATTTCGGCTGACGGTTCGATCCGTCGAGGCAAAGCCGCGGGATCGTGTCGCCGACGGCGGAATTGCCGAAACGCTCAATCACCTTTGCAAGATATGCGCCGTAGCTGACGCCGGGGATCGGCGACAGCGTCGGGATGATCTCGCGCCGTTCCAGCCGGTCGAGCCAGGCCGCGATCAGCGGATCGGCCATTGCGTCGTGAACGAAGTGGTGGCCGAGAAGGGCCGAAGGATAGGCGATGGCCGCATGGCCGCCGTTCAGGATGCGAAGCTTCATCAGTTCGTATGCGGCAACCTTCTCGACGAACTCGACCCCAACCTTTTCAAGGGGCGGTCGTCCGGTCGGGAAATGATCCTCAAGCACCCATTGCCGGAACGGTTCGCAGACGACCGGCACGGCGTCGATCAGCCCGAACTGATCGGCAACCAGTTTCCGCTCCCGGTCGGAGGTGGCCGGGGTGATGCAGTCCACCATCGAATTCGGAAAGGCGACGTTTGCAGTGATCCAGTCGGCAAAGGCCGGATCGGAGAGCCGGGCGAGCCCCGTCACCGTGCGCCGGGTCACATGGCCGTTTTCCGGCAGGTTGTCGCAGGACATCACCGTGAAGGGCGGAATTCCGGTGGCGCGGCGGCGGCGGAGGGCGGCAAGGATCATGCCGAAGACGCTCCGCGGCGCGTCCGGGTGCGCGGCATCCGCCGCCATGTCCGGATGATCCGCGTCAAACCCGCCCGTGCGGGCATCGACGTAATAGCCGCCCTCGGTGATCGTCAGCGAGACGATGCGGACCGACGGATCGGCCATCGCGGCGACAGTCGTCTCGGCCTCAACCGGGACGAAGCCGGTCATGGAACCGATGACGCGGGCGCTCAATCCCTTCGGGTCAAGCTCCACCACCGTCGTCAGCCAGTCCTGCGCGGCGAGCCTTTCGCGCATCGCCGCGTCGCCGGACCGGACGCCGGCGCCGAGGATCGCCCAGTCGTACCCTTCGCCCGTGCCAAAGAGCCGGTCGAGATAGACCGCCATATGGGCACGGTGGAAATTTCCCACGCCGACATGGAGGATGCCGGCTGTCAGCTGTGAACGGTCGTAACCGGGGCCGGAAACGCCCTTGGGCAGCTTGCCGAGCGCGCTGGCGGTTAGCGAAACGGGCATATCGGGCTCCCCTCTCATGTAGTATTCAGCATTCCGCCGTCGACAAAACCGGTGCAGCCGGGCGCGCGGGCGCGTTCGGCAAAAGCGGGTTTCTGTTGCGGCCGAGGTCCATCAGCTCATCCAGTTCCCGCCATCGACGTTGTAGGTCTGGGCGACGATGTAATTGGCCTCGGATGTGGCGAGGAAGATCGCCATGCCGGTAAGGTCCGCAGCCGTACCCATGCGTCCGAAAGGGACGGCTGCGCCGACCTCGCGTTTCTTCTGGCCGGGTGCCTTGCCTTCATACTTCGCGAAGAAGGCGTCGACCCCGTCCCAGTGTTCGCCATCCACCACGCCGGGCGCGATGGCGTTCACGTTGATGCCGTGGGCGATAAGGTTGAGGCCCGCCGATTGGGTCAGGCTGATCACCGCGGCCTTGGAGGCGCAGTAGACCGCGACCAGGCTTTCGCCCCGCCGCCCGGCCTGGGAAGCCATATTGATGATTTTGCCACCTTTCCCCCGCGCAATCATTCCCTTAGCCACGGCTTGCAGCGTGAAAAGCGTGCCGGCCACGTTGACCGCGAAGATGCGGTCGTAATCGGCACGCGTGATCTCGGCGATCGGGGCGGCTGAGAAGAGCGCGGCGTTGTTGATCAGGATGTCTATGCCGCCCAGCGCCACTTCGGTTTCGGCCACGGCGGAGTCAATGCTCGCCTGATCGGTCACGTCCATGCGGACCGCGACCACCGCCGCTCCGATCCCTGCTGCGGCTTTGCGGGCCGCGTCGATATTGATGTCGGCAATTGCCACCCGTGCGCCCTCGGCCACATAGGTCCGCGCGAATTCGAGTCCGATGCCCCGCGCGGCACCTGTGATGAGCGCGGTCTTGCCAGCCAGCCGTTTCATTCGAAGCGCAGGCCTTCCTTGTCGAAGCGGTGGATCTTTTCGGAGTCCGGGGTCAGGTACACGGTGTCGCCGTGATGAAGGCTGACCTCGCCCCCTGCCCGCACCGTGATCGCGTCCCCCAGCCCGGTATCGAGGACATGGAAGAACGTGTCGGAGCCGAGATGTTCGGACACGCCGATCTTTCCCCTCCAGGTGCCGTTCTCGGTCGAAACACCGATATGTTCCGGTCGGATGCCAATGGCCGCGGCGCCATGCTTGGAAGCCTCGGCCCCCTCGATCAGATTCATCTTGGGGCTGCCGATGAACCCCGCGACGAACTTGTTGCGCGGGCGGTGGTAAAGCTCGAGCGGTGAGCCAACCTGCTCAATCCGGCCGGCATGGAGGACGACGATCTTGTCGGCCATCGTCATCGCCTCGACCTGGTCGTGCGTCACATAGATCATCGTGGTGGCAAGCCGGTTGTGAAGCTCCGAAATCTCCAACCGCATGCCGACGCGCAAGGCCGCGTCGAGGTTTGAGAGCGGCTCATCGAAAAGAAAGGCCGAGGGTTCGCGCACGATGGCGCGACCGATAGCCACGCGCTGGCGCTGACCGCCGGAAAGCTGGCCCGGCCGGCGGTCGAGGTAGTTGGTGAGGTTCAGGACAGAGGCAGCCGCCTCGACCTTCTTGTCCTGCTCTTCCTGGCTGAGCCCAGCCATGCGGAGTGGGAAGGCGATGTTCTTGCGCACGGTCATGTGCGGGTAGAGCGCGTAGCTCTGGAACACCATGGCAAGGCCACGCTTCGCGGGCGGAACCGAGGTAGCGTCGTTGCCGTCGATGCGGATCTGGCCGTCCGAGACATCCTCCAACCCTGCGATCAGCCTTAGGAGCGTGGACTTGCCGCAGCCAGAGGGACCGACAAAGACGACGAACTCACCGTCTTCGATTGTCAGGTCCAGAGGGGGGATGACTTCCACGTCGCCGAAGCGTTTGGCAACCTTGTCGAGTGTGATGCGTCCCATCGTTCTTTTCCTTATTTCACGGCGCCGAAGGTCAGACCCCGGACGAGTTGTTTCTGGCTGAACCAGCCCATGACAAGGATCGGCGCGATCGCCATCGTCGAGGCAGCCGACAGCTTGGCGTAGAAGAGCCCCTGCGGCGCCGAGAAGCTTGCGATGAAGGCCGAGAGCGGCGCGGCTTTGGTTGTCGTCAGCGTGATCGTCCAGAACGCCTCGTTCCAGGCCAGAATGACGTTGAGGAGCATGGTCGAGGCGATGCCGGGGATGGCCATCGGGGTCAGGACATAGAGGATCTCGTTGAGGAGACTGGCGCCGTCCATTCGCGCCGCTTCGAGGATTTCGCCGGGAATTTCCTTGAAGTAGGTATAGAGCATCCAGACGATGATCGGCAGGTTGATCAGCATGAGTGCCAGCACGAGGCCGATCTTGGTGTCATAGAGGCCAATGCGCTGGAAGATCAGATAGAGGGGGATCAGCACGGCCACCGCAGGCATCATCTTCGTGGACAGCATCCACATGAGAAGGTCCTTGGTGCGCTTGCCCGGAACAAACGCCATCGCCCAGGCGGCAGGAATCGCCACCGCAAGACCGAGGAGCGTGGATCCAACTGAGATCACGACCGAGTTCCAGAAGAACCGGGGATAGTCCGACCGTGCCCAGACCTCGGCATAGTTCCCAAGCGTCCAATCCGCGGTGAAAAGTTGCGGCGGCGTCGCGACGGCCGACGCCTCGGTCTTGAGGCTGGTCAGGATCATCCAGAGGACGGGAAAGAAGATCAGCAGGGCCACGCTCCAGGCGGCGGCGGTGGTGATCAGTTTGCGGCGGGGTGTGACGGCGCGTGCCATGAGCGTGCCTCCTCAGGCGTCCAGGTTCTTGCCGATGCCACGCATCAGGAAGTAGGCGACGATATTCGCGAGGATGACGGCAATGATCCCGCCCGCCGCGGCGCGGCCGATGTCTTTCGCGACGATCGCCTGCTTGAAGATCATGTACGGCAGCGTCGTCGAGGCGGAGCCGGGACCACCTTGAGTGGTTGTGAAGATCTCGCCGAAGATTCCAAGAAGGAAGATCGTCTCGATCAGGATCACCACCGTGATCGCGCGGGTGAGATGTGGCAGGATGATGAATCGGAACCGCGACATGGCCGAGGCGCCGTCCATCTCGGCCGCCTCCAGTTGCTCGGACGACAGCGACTGGAGCGCGGTCAGCAGGATCAACGTGGCGAAGGGCAACCACTCCCAGGCGACGATGCCTATAACCGACGCCATCGGGTAGCTCTCCAGAAAGAGGATCGGTCGCGCACCGAACCCCTGCGCCAGGGCTGCGAACAGTCCGTTCTGCGGGTGCATGAAGAGGTTTTCCCAGATCGACGCAGCGACGGGCGGCATCACGAAGAATGGCGCGATGACGAGGATGCGGAGTACACCCTGCCCCTTGACCGGCTGATCTATCAGGAGCGCGATCAGCGTGCCGAGGACGACCGTGATGATCAGCACTCCGAGCACCAGCATCAGGGTATTGCCGATCGCCATCCAGAAGTCCGGAGCGTTCAGGAACCATGCGTAATTCCGCACTCCGCTCCAGCCGGTGCGATCGGGCGAGATCAGCCGGTAGATGCGAAACGAGAAGTATAGGGTCATCGCCAGCGGCACGATCATCCAGAACAACAGCAGGATGACCGAGGGAGCGATCATTATGCGGGCGGCGGTACGGGTGGATTGCGTGGACATGTCGAACTTGTCCTCCGGATCGGGGGGGCCGGTGAGCGCGCGGCTTGCGGGCGAGGCGCCGGGCTGGCCGGCGGCGGGAAAGGGACCGGCCGCGAGGCCGGCCCCGGACATGGAGTTACTGGATGTAACCTGCGTCCTTCATCTCGGACGTGACCAGATCCTGGGCTTCGGCCAGCGCGTCGTCGACGCTCTTCTGCCCGGCGAGTGCCGCAGAGAAGATTTCACCGACCGCAGTGCCGATCCCCTGGAATTCCGGGATCGCCACGAATTGCACACCGACATATGGCACCGGCTGGACGGTCGGATGGATCGGATCGGCGGCGTTGATCGAGTTGATCGTCATCTTCGCAAACGGGAGATCCTTGTACTCGGGATTCTCATAAAGCGAGGTGCGGGTTCCCGGCGGGACGTTGGCCCAGCCTTCCTTTGACGCGACAAGGGCGAGGTAGTCCTTGTTCGTCGCCCAGTCGATAAAGGTCTTGGCGGCGTCCTGCTTCTTCGAGGACGACGGGATCGCCAGCGACCACGCCCAGAGCCAGTTCGCGCGCTTGCCCAACCCGGCGTCTGGGGCAAGGGTGAAGCCGACCTTGTCCGCGAACTCCGACTGCTTCGGGTCGAGGAGCGAGGAGGCCGAGACGGTGGCGTCCATCCGCATCGCGCACTTGCCCTGCAACGACAGGGTTAGGTTCTCGTTGTAGCCGTTGCCGCTCGCGCCCGGAGGCCCGTAGTTGGTCAGCATGTCGACGTAGTCCGTCAGAACGGCCTTCCATTCCGGGCTGTCGAATTGCGGGTTCCAGTTTTCGTCGAACCAGCGCGCACCATAGGAGTTGGCCATCGTCGTCAGGAACGCCATGTTCTCGCCCCAGCCCGGCTTGCCGCGCAGACAGATGCCGTAGACGCCATTGGCGGGATCGTTCATGGCGGCGGCGGCGGCCTTGATGTCGTCCCAGGTCGGCGCGTCGGGAATCGTCACGCCCGCCTTTTCGGCAAGGTCCTTGCGGTAGTTGACGAACGAAGATTCTCCGTAGAACGGCGAAGCATAGAGAACGCCATCAACGGAAAGCCCCGCACGGATCGGCGGAAGCAGGTCGTCGATGTCATACTCGGCAGGCAAGTCGTTCAACGGGACAAGCCAACCCAACTTGGCCCAGATCGGCACTTCGTACGTGCCGATGGTCAGAACGTCATACTGGCCGCCGCCCGTGGCGATGTCCGTGGTCACGTTCTGGCGCAGGACGTTCTCCTCCAGCGTCACCCACTCGACGTCGATGTCCGGGTGCTTGGCCGTAAAGTCGTCCATCAAACCCTGCATGCGGATCATGTCGCCATTGTTCACCGTGGCGATGGTCAGCGTCTCTGCCTGCGCCATTCCGGTCGCCATGCATAGCGCCGTTGCGCCCAGAAGGGCGCGCATCGTCGTAGTCATTCTCTCCTCCCTCTTGCCCGTTTTGAGCAATTGCCAACCTGGTGGGCAAATACTCGCTGCGAGAGTGAGTCGTGTCAACAGCAGAGTTCGCGCCGGGGCAGCACCCCGGCGAAAAACCTCACGACGTAAATTTTGGCAGTTATTCTCCCGAGAGCAGTTTCTCGGCCATCGCCTCGTTGGTGATCAGGCCGTTCACCAGCCGCCCGTGGAGAGCGGACGACAATGCCGGTCGTTTTGCCTCGCCCACGGCGACGGCGATCACTCGCCGTTCTGCCGCTTTCGGCAACGGCACGGACGCGACGCGTCGGTTCAAGTCGCAATCGAGCAGGTGGCCTTCTCGGTCGTAGATCCAACTGGTGATCTCACCGGTTGCACCATCTGCGACCAGTTGCTCCATCTCGGCCTCGGCGACGAACCCGTCGACAACCAGCGGAGCCTGCCGCCCCATCTGGCCAATACCCACCAGCGTCAGGTCGGCTTGCTGACCAAGGCTGATCGTGTTGCGGACCGCCTCCTGCGCGTGAAGGATCTCCAATTCGTCGGTGTCGCTCGCCAGAACCGGCAACGGGTAAGGATAGTGCTTCGCCCCGACCCGCTCGGCCATCGCGATGGTTGCGTTATAAGGCGTGGCGGACCCGTCCGACATCATGTTTCCCAGAAGCGAGACAATCCGGTGCTGAGGGCAGGAAAGGCGCGGCAGTTGTTCCACTGTTGCCTTCAGCGCCCGGCCCGTGCCGAGCGCGATGATGCGGCCCTCTTCGGATTTCAGCACCCGTTCCAGTTCAACCGCAGCCGCGATCGCGACGCCGGTCAGCAGACCCGGCGCGTCTGGATCGGAGGGAACGATGTCGCAGAATTGGAGCCCGAAACGCTCTGTCACCTGCCCGGCCAGATCCATGCAGCGACCGATCGGATGATCCAGACGGACCTTCACCAACCGTTCGGAAACGGCAAGCGACACCAGCCGCTGTGCAGTCTGGCGCGATACGGAGAGCTTCCGGGCGATTTCGTCCTGGGTATTGCCGGCAACGTAATAGAGCCATCCGGCCCTCGCAGCATCGTCGAGCCGTGTCGTCTCGGCCGTAAAGCGTCCCTGCGTCACCCGGTCATCCTCAGTCTGCGTTCAACAACACCTGCGGGAAATCCCGCCAGTTGTCAAAACTTCCCACACCGGCCGGCGGAACTGGCCGGTGCCCGCCTCCAGTATAGACCAGAACCTGCATCCCGGCCGCCACTGCCGCCTCGACACCCGGCCGGCTGTCCTCGATGACAAGCGTGCGGGCCGGATCCGCCCCCATCCGCTCGGCTGCGAAAAGGAAGAGGTCCGGCGCCGGCTTGCCGCGCGCGACTTGCGACGCGGTAAAGACATCGGGCCCGAAGACCGGGGCGAGGCCGACGATGTCCAGCGATCGGGCAACGCGCTGCGGGCTGGAACTGGTGGCGACGCATTTCGCCGGGCGGAGCCGGTCGAGCAGCGCTTCGACCCCTGCGGTCGTGCGGAGTTCGGTTTCGAAGCGGGCGAGGAGCGACCTTCGGTATCGCTGTTCGAGATCGCCCGGCAAGGCAATGGCGAACGCCTCGCGGATGCCGCGCGCGACCGTTGGAAAGCTGCGGCCGAGGCAGTTGTCCCGAACATAGTCCGGCGTGATCGTCAGGCCGAGCCGTGCAAGCTCTGCGATCAGCACGGCGGCAGAGATCGGCTCGCTGTCGACGAGCACGCCGTCGCAGTCGAAGATCACGAGATCGGTGTCAGACATGGTGTGGATCACGCGGCGGCTCCGTTCCTGCACATCTCCTTTGACTATCGCGTTTCTGCCTCGCGATGAATCGGAATTCATGCCGGGCGTCGCCGAGGGCGTCCGTGGTGCAAAGCGCCCGAACGCTGGGCCGAGCAGAGCCCGGTGGGCGAACCTTGATCGGTCTCGTTGCATTTTGGCGATTTCCGGCGGATAAATCCGGCATGTCCAAATACGCCTATCAGTTGAAAATGCAGTCGCTTTGCGCGGGTTGATCTCGGTCGGCGAACTTTCAGAGCTACTTGGCGTCTCCGACCAGACGATCCGCCGGGTGATCCGCCCCCTGGTCGACGAAGGCAAGGTCCGCAAGGTTCACGGTGCGATCATCAGCGTCGAAAGGCCGGTGGACGCGCAGTTCCATGCCCGGATGCCGTTGATGCGCGCGGAAAAGACAGCCATCGCAACCTTTGTCGCGTCGCAAATCGCGGATGGGGATTCCCTTGCGATCGCCACCGGGTCCACCTCGGGGTTCATCGCGCAGGCACTGAAGATCCGGCGTAACCTGATGGTCGTTACCAACTCGATCTTCGTGGCGAGCACCCTTTCGACGGTCCCGGGCAACCGCGTCTTCATGGCCGGAAGCCAGCTTCGCGACCATGACGGGGCCGCGTTCGACCGCCAGACCTTCGCCAGGTGCTGTCAGACAGAATCGAACTCGTCTTCGCTAATCGGGTTGCATGTGTGGGCGGCACTGGCCCGCGCGATCGCGGCCATGGCGGCCCGGGCGGACGCGCCGTCACCTTCAAGTCCGCGCTTGGCAAGGTGCAGCAGGAACGGTGGTGTCAGACCAATGCGAACCGGTCTCCACAAGGGCAGGATCGCTGTCCCTTATGCTGCGAAGAGGCCGCGCCACTCGGCGAGAGCGGCGGCGCGGTTTCGTTTGAAACTGGCTCGGGGTGGAGGCTGCGTTCCGTGTCGAAGAGGTTGTAGACCGAGGCGTGGACGGCGGCGAACTTCTGAAGACTTCGCATCCGCCGGAAGCGGAGCATCGCCCGTTCCCGTCTTCGAAATGGCTGGGGCGAGTTTTCCGCCCGATTGTTCATCCAGCGGCCAGTCCGCTGGCGATCGCCAATGCTGAGTTCGCCGAGCGCGGCGCCATAAGAGCGTAGACGGTCAGTCACGAATTCGTCGACGCGACCGTGCCGCCTCATCGATTTTCTCAAGAATTTCAAGGCGGCTTTCTTGTCACGCTTCTTGGTCACGAAGCTCTCGAGCACTTCGTCTTCGTGATCGACCGCCCGCCACAGGTAATGCTGCTCGCCGTTGATTTTCACGAAGACCTCGTCGAGGTGCCAGCGGCTCGAGCGAATACCGCCGACGCGCCGTTTCCGGATCTCGGCGGCGAACATCGGGCCGAAGCGGTTCCACCAGAACCGGACCGTCTCGTGACTGATGTCGATGCCGCACTCGTGCAGCAGGTCCTCCACGTTTCGGAGCGAAAGCGGAAACCGGATGTACATCATCACCGCCAGGCGAATGATCTCTGGGCTCGTTTTGAAGTAGCGAAATGGGGAGCGCTTCGTCATCGGCGGAGGCTACGAAACCGCCCTACCCGCCTCCAGCACAGTTCCTTTGACACTGCCGTTTGACATGTTCGAAACCGGCTAAGCAGTGACAAGGTATTTCCTTCTTTAGCCCTTCCTCTGATCGATCTACTGACGCCGAAGAGATTCCAGGAAACAACCCAAGCAGCACCCTGTTGCCTGTTCGGGCTCGAAGGAAAGGGAGTAAAACATGAAAAATAGGCTTACTCGTCGCAAATTCCTGCGGACGACAGCAGCCGCCGGCCTCGCATCCCCGATGGTGATCGGAGCCACGCGTGCGCACGCCCAAGATTCGCTGATCGTCGGCGACATGGGCGGCGCCTTCTACGAGGGCTTCAAGCTCGGCTTCTATGACGAATTCGAGAAGGAATTCGGGATTTCCATTTCGGCGACGACCATGCAACCCGACCCGCTGCCGCAATACAAGATGGCGGTGGACACGAACACCAACTTGTTCGACGTCGCCCTGATGACCCCCGAGCATGTCTTGCGCGTGCAGAGCCTGGATGGCGAGTATTTCGAACCGCTGAACCTGACCATCGACAATCCGGACGATTTCATCGAAGGCAATTTCACCGACCATTTCGCCGGAGTTGGCATCTACGCGATGGTCATGGGCTACCGGCAGGACACGATCGGGGAAAACGCGCCGAAATCCTGGTCGGGTTTCTGGGATACGGAGGCCTTCAAGGGCCGCCGCGGCCTGTGGCGCAGCCCGGTCATCACCCTGGAAACGGCGCTGCTGGCCGATGGCGTGGCGCCGCAGGACATCTATCCGCTGGATGTGGACCGCGCCTTCGCCGCGCTGGATCGGATCCGGGGTGATATCGACATCTGGTGGACCAGCGGCGCCCAGGCGACGCAGCTCCTGCAGAATGGCGAACTCGACCTGATGTCGGCCTGGTCAACCCGCGCCTATGCCGCCATCGCCAGCGGCGCCCCGGTCGGCCTGATTTGGGAAGGTGTCTACAACATTGACGGCTGGACCATTCCGAAAGGCACACCCAAACCCGACCTCGCGCGCGAGTTCATCAAGTACACCATGGACCCGGAGCGCCAAGCGAAGTTCACCCAGAAGCTCGCACTCGGCCCGACCAACCGGACGGCTTATGACTTCATCGACCCAGAAGTGGCCAAGCAGTTCCCGACCGCACCGGGCAATTTCGACAATCTGATCCTGCTGAACGCCGGATATTGGGCCGAGAACCAGGACGCGCTGACCGAGCGGTTCGAGCAGTGGATCCTGTCATAAAGCCGAACCATCCACAGACATCATCGACCATCGGGCGCGCTGCGGCGCGCCCGTGCAAGGATACCTGGCCCATGCGCGTTTCCCGCGACCCTGCCACCAGCAAGCCCAGACGGCCGTCGCGCAGGATCGATTCGATCTTCCTCGCCGGTCCCGGTCTGCTCTATGTCGCCCTGCTCCTGCTCCTGCCGGCCGGAGCCCTTGTCCTGCTGTCGCTCCAAAACCCCGAGACCGGGCGCCTGGAACTCGCCGTTTATCGCGATCTGTTTTCGGCCGGGATCTATGTGCAGACCCTGCTCAACACCTTCGTGATTGCCGCCCAAGTGACGGTAGTCTGCATTTTCGTGGGATACGTTGTCGCCGCCTGGCTGACCGTCATGTCGGAGGAACGCCGGCGCCTCGCGATCTGGTTGGTGCTTCTGCCAGTCTGGGTCAGCCCGCTTCTGAAGAACTTTGCCTGGATTGTCCTTCTGGCACGGCGCGGTATCGTCGCCCAGCTCCTGACCGGACTCGGCTACGAGGGCGAGATCAACCTGCTATTCGGCCGCGGCGCAGTGGTCTTCGGCATGGCACATGCGCTCCTGCCGATCGCCATCCTGACCATGCTGCCGACCATGATGGGTATTGACCGGCGCCTGCTCAGCGCATCGCAGACCATGGGTGCCAGCCGCAGTCAGTCGTTCTGGCGGATCTTCCTGCCGCTGTCGATGCCTGGTGTCACCGCAGCGGGGCTGTTGATTTTCATCATCGCTATCGGCTTCTTCATCACGCCGGCACTGCTAGGCTCGCCGTCCGAGACGATGATCGGCCAGATGATGATCACCCAGGTGCAGCAGTTTTTCAACATGCGCCTCGCCGGGGCTCTGGCAACCCTTCTGCTGGCGGTTACGCTGGTGGTGGTGGTGGTCTATGACCGAATATTCGGGATTTCCGCGGCCTCCGGCGGCGGTAGTGGCGACGCCCGGCCGCGCAGCACCATCTTGCGGCGGATAGGCCATGGGGTACTTGGCACCGCCTCGGCGCTGACCGATCTGCTCGGGCGCGTCGGCTTCGGCGCCCTGGGTATGCAGGGTCTGTCGATGGCCGCGATCCTTGTGGTCGCGCTGCTGATCGTGCCGGTGGTCGCGTTTCCGCCGATGGCCTTCTCCGGCTCGTCCTTCCTGGAGTTTCCGCCGAAATCTTTCTCGCTCCAGTGGTTTGAACGCTACCTGACCGATCCTCTCTGGACCGGCGCGACGCTGCGATCGATCGGGATATCGATCGTCACCGGCATTCTGGCGACGCTGCTCGCCGGACTTGCCGCCTACGGCATGGCCCGCACCAAGACGCGTCTGGGGAGCATCGCCTTCCTGCTGTTCCTGATGCCGATGATCGTGCCCAATATCGTGATCGCCGTGGCGCTCTTCTACATCTTCGCCAAGCTCGGACTGGTGGCAACGGACCTTGGTATTGCCCTGGGACACACGCTGACCGCCATGCCCATCGTCTTCGTCATCATGCTCACCACATTTCGTGGCTTCGACTGGCGGCTGGGCGATGCCGCCGGCACGCTGGGCGCCTCGCCCTGGCAGCGCATCCGCCATGTCTTCCTGCCGCTGGTGCGGGGGGGAGCCATGTCCGCCTTCCTGTTCGGCCTGCTGCATTCCTTCGACGAGTTGACCATCGCGCTCTTCGTCGGCGGCGGGGTGAAGCAGACTCTTCCCAAGAAGATGTGGGACGACATTCTTCTGAGCGTCAGCCCGACGCTCGCCGCCGCTGCGGTGGTGGTAATCCTTCTGGTGACGATCCTCTTTGTGATCGCCGAACGTTCGAGGCCGAAATGACCTTAGTTCAGACCCAAGCGACCGACCCCTGTGCCGATGGCACCCGAGCGCCGGCCACCGCCGCCACTGAGCGTGCCAAGCTCAGCGTGAACGGCCTCACCAAGTTCTACGGAGACGTCGCGGCACTCGACCGGGTGTCTCTGGATGTCCGCGAGGGCGAGCTGATGACCCTGCTCGGCCCCTCCGGCTCTGGCAAGACCACTCTCCTGCAGCTGATCGCCGGCTTGGTCGAACCCAGTGAGGGCACTGTCATCGTCGACGGCAAGAACTACACCGGGACGCCGATCCACACCCGCGACATCGGCGTAGTGTTCCAGAACTACGCGCTGTTTCCGCATATGACGGTGGGCGAAAACGTGGGCTTTCCGTTACTGATGCGCAAGACGCCGGCGGACGAGACGGCACGCCGCGTGGGCGAGGCGCTGGAGATGGTCGGGCTGTCGCATGCCCACGACCGGTTTCCGCAGCAACTGTCCGGAGGGCAGCAGCAACGCGTCGCCCTGGCCCGCTGCCTCGTCTACAAGCCGGCGATCATCCTGCTCGACGAGCCGCTCGGCGCGCTCGATGCCAAGCTGCGCGAGGTCATGCAGATCGAGATCAAGCGCATCCACCGCGAGACCGGCACCACGATGATCTTCGTCACTCACGACCAGGAGGAAGCGCTGGCGCTGTCCGACCGTGTCTGCCTGATGAACGAGGGTCGCATTGCCCAGGTCGGCACGCCACAGGAGATGTATGATCGGCCCAGAAACCGCTTCACCGCGGATTTCATCGGCCGCTCGACGATCTTCGACGGCACCGTGAGGGACGGCAAGCTGGACACAAAGGTCGGCGCGCTGCCGCTTCCCTCCGACGCCGATGCCGCGGAAGGCGAGACCGGCGCCCTGATGGTGCGGCCCGAATACCTGACCCTGGGACAGGGCGAGCTGCGCGGCCGGGTCGTGGAAACCGTGTTCAACGGCGCGGAAATGCGCGTCCTGCTGCGGGTCGGCGATGTCGAGATCACCGCCTCGGCGCCGGCGCGCAATGCAAGCTATGAAGTCGGCCAGGACATCGCCATCGGTTGGGCGCCAAACGATGCGAGATATGTCCTCAATGACTGACAACCTCTTTGCCCGCCCGATCTTGCTGGACTGCGATCCCGGCGTCGACGACGCGATCGCGATCGCCATGGCGCTGGCCCTGCCCGAGGCGGTGGACCTGCGCGCCATCACCTGTGTCGCGGGCAATGTGCCGCTCAGCGCAACGTCGCGCAATGCACTGCGGATTCTGGAGCTGCTAGGCCGCACCGATATCCCCGTTCATGCCGGAAGTGCGCGGCGGATCATGTCTCCCGAGGGGCGCAATTCGTCGGCCCACGGCGCCGACGGGCTCGGCGGGATCGACCTGCCGGACCCCAAGGCTGCGCTCCAAGACGAGCACGCGGTCGATGCCATTCGCCGGATTGCGCGCGAGACGCCGGGCGGGCTGACGATCTGCGCCATCGGTCCGCTGACCAACATTGCCCTGGCCCTGCTGCGGGACCCCGGCTTGGCCGATCACCTGCGCGAAATCGTGCTGATGGGCGGCGCCTGCTTCGGCCCGGGCAACACCACGCCGCTGGCCGAGTTCAATTTCTACGCCGACCCGCATGCCGCGCAGATCGTCTACGACTTTGGCATCCCGATCGTGCAGTTCGGCCTCGACGTGACCCGCAAGGCATTGCTGAGCGACGGCTTCAGCGCCGCCCTCGCGGAGTCGGGCAATGCGGTGAAGAGCGCGCTCGGACGGATGCTCGGCGCCTACGAGAGCCGCGATCCCTGCCTGCACGATCCCTGCGTGATCGTCTGGCTGGCCCGGCCCGAGTTATTCCAACTGATCGAGGCCCATGTCGAGGTCTTGCATGGCGAAGGTCCTGGGTCCGGGCAATCCCTGGCACGGGTGCAGGAGCGCCACCTGCAGGGCCGAAAGCCGAATTGCCGGATCGCGACCGAGGTGGACCGGGCCGGACTTGAGGCGATATTGTCGGATTGTGTCGACCGGCTTGTCCGGATGCAGCAAGGGGCATGACATGATCACAGTGTTCGGCTCGCTAAACGCAGATCTGTGTTTCGAAATCGCCCGCTGTCCGCAAGCGGGCGAAACCATCGCGTCGACGTCCATGACCATGCATGCCGGAGGCAAGGGCGGGAATCAGGCGCTTGCCGCCGCGAAAGCGGGGGCACAGGTGACTTTCGTCGGGGCCGTTGGCAGCGATGACCTGGCTGCCCTGGCTCTGTCGGGTTTGAAAGCCGCGGGCGTTGATCTGTCCGGCGTTCGGCGCGACCAGGGCAGGACAGGCTGTGCCGCCATACTGATCGACGAAAGCGGCGACAACCGCATCGTTCTGAGTGCCGGCGCGAATGGCGACGTGAACGCTGCGCAACTCTTGGACAGCGACCTTGCGAAGTCGCGCTTTCTGCTCATGCAGATGGAAATCCCAGAGCAGGCGGTTGTGGCTGCGATCGACCTTGCCAGGGAAGCCGGTGTGCGCACCATCCTCAACCTTGCCCCCGCCGGTCCTTTGCCACCGGACGCACTTCGCAAGGTCGATCTTCTGGTGGTGAACGAATCCGAGGCGGAATTCGTGGCTGGGATGTGCGCCTCCCCGAGTGACGCCAGATCCCTCGCCGCCGCCCTGGGTACCGGCGTGATCCGGACCCTGGGGGCGGATGGCGTCGAAGCCTGTATCGACGGCATCTCCCACCGCGTTGCCGGAATTCCGGTCGACGTGGTCGATACGACCGCGGCGGGCGATTGTTTTATCGGCGTTCTGGCGGCCGAACTCGATGCGGGCCAGGAGATAGGTGCGGCGTTGAGCCGCGCGACCACGGCCTCGGCCTTGACCTGCACGAGGCGCGGCAGTCAGACGAGCCTGCCGAGTACAATAGAAGTGAATGATTTCTTGTCGTTGATCCACGCGTGAATGGATTCTGCCGAGGTACGCCGAGATTTGCAGAGGCGTTGCCCCCTGGGACGGTGACCGTATCCGTGTGCCGGCTGGTTTGTAGGATTTGCTCTGACCCCCGATGCTCATCCATCTGTGACCGGAGTCCTCGGATGAATTTGGCGCCGTTGCGCCGAGGGAGCAATTGGCGAGCGGCGCAACGGTTCAGTTGCGTGGACCCGGTCGCCCATTGCGGTGAGTTTGGCGGCGTATTCCATCGGCGTCTGATAGCCGAGGGCCGAGTGAGGG